>NZ_JBIVNX010000046.1:0-60290 GCF_044753805.1 Streptomyces sp. NPDC093225 | reverse complement strand
CCAAAGCCTCCGGGGTGGGCCTGCCGCAGGGCCTGCAGGCCACCCCTGTCAAGCGCCGAGGGGACCCACACACCACGGGACCCACCCCCGAAGCGAGCCCACCCCGACGCCGGCCCCCACCCCCCGGAGCGAGCAAGCAGGCCGCCGATCCGACGACGCTGATCAGCCGACGCAGATCAGGCGAGGAAGTCCTCGACCGTGATGCCGAGGCCGGACTCCTCCGCCCGTCCGCGGACGTACTCGGCGAGCGCGATGTCCAGTACGCCCAGGCCGAACGGGGAGTACACCACGTGGCGGCCGAGGGCGGGGTCCAGGGTGGCCGTGCCGCGCAGCAGGGCGCCGATCGAGGCCGCGACGAAGTCGCGGTTCCCGGTGCGCAGTTCGGCCAGGTGCAGCGAGGTGCGCTCCCGGACGGCGTGGTCGGCGTCGTCGACGACGTTCACGGCGGCGAGGACGGACTCGACGGTCAGGTCGCGCAGCGAGACGTGCAGGACGGTGGCGCCGGGCCGGCAGGCGGACAGGTCCGTGTGCGGTTCGGCCGCCGTGGTGGCGAAGGAGACCAGGGGGTGCGCGCCGAGGGCCTCGGCGCGGTCGGCGACGGCGACGGTCTTCACGGAGGGGACCTCCGCCGCGCACGTGCCGGCGAAGGCCTCGGCGCGGGCGGGGTCCATGTCGTACAGGACGGCCTCGCGCAGGTCCGGCAGGGCGGCGGCGAGGAAGCGGAGGATCTCGAGGTTGATGACGCCGCAGCCGACGAGGACCACGCCGGTCGGCGGGTTCTGCTCGGTCAGGACGCGGGCCGCGAGGGCGGCGCTGGCGGCGGTGCGCTTGGCGGAGATCACCGAGCCCTCCAGGAAGGCGGTGGGGCGGCCGTTCTCCAGGGAGTTGAGGGTGATGCTGGCGCTCGCGCGCTCCATGCCGGCGGCTACGTTGCCGGGGAACGAGGCGATCCACTTCATGCCCGCGACGGGGGCGGAGCCGCCGCGGTAGGCGGGCAGGCCGATGATCCGGTCGCGCGCGTGGTGGTCCTCGGGGAAGCGGAGGAAGGTCGAGTGCGGCAGCGCCGTCGCCCCCTCGTCGTGGAGGCGGTACGCGTCGGCGACGAGGTCGACGATCTCCGTCTCGCGGCCCGCCAGGGTCGCCTGGACGTCGCTGCGCCGAAGGATCAGCATCGCGGTTCCTTTCGATGGTCGTGTGGTGCGGCGACCTTCGCGGCGTCCTCTATATCGGTTCTCTAATAGAACACGCATAGAACGGCTGCGCATTGTGGTCCATCCCGAAAGCAACGACAGAGGGAAGGGCAGCATGAGCCGTCCCGTGCTCCATGGGATTCTGGAGACCATCGGGAACACGCCGCTGGTCGAATTGGGCAATGTCTTTCCGGGATTTCGGTCCCGGGTGTTCGCGAAGATGGAGAGGTTCAATCCGGGAGGGAGCGTCAAGGACCGGTCCGCGCTCAGCATGCTGCGCAGCGGCATCCGCGAGGGCCGGCTGATACCGGGGCACTCAGTGGTGGTCGAGTCGAGTTCCGGGAACCTGGCGATCGGCATCGCGCAGATCTGCAAGTACTTCGGCATCGACTTCGTCTGCGTCGTCGACGCGAAGACGACCGGGCAGAACCTCGCGCTGCTGGCCGCCTACGGCGCGCGCGTGGAGGTCGTCACGACCCCCGACCCGGTCACCGGCGAGTTCCTGGAGGCGCGGCTCGCGCGCGTGCGGGAGCTGGTGGAGACGCTGCCCGGGGCGTACTGGCCCAACCAGTACGCCAATCCGCTCAACCCGCGGGCGCACCGCGAGACCATGCGGGAGATCGCCGAGGCGCTGGACGGCCGGGTGGACTACCTGTTCTCGCCGGTGTCCACCTTCGGCACGCTGCTGGGCTGCGCGACGTACGTCCGCGACCACGGCCTGCCGACCACGGTCGTGGCGGTCGACGCGGTGGGCAGCGCCATCTTCGGCCAGCCGCACAGTCCCCGGCTGATCCCGGGGCACGGCGCGTCGGTGCCGCCGGCGCTGTTCGACCCGTCGGCGGCCGACGAGGTGGTGCACGTCACGGATCTCGACTGCGTGGTGGCCTGCCGGCGGATGGTGGACGCCGAGGGAATTCTGCTCGGTGGCTCTTCCGGGGCCGCGGTGGCGGCTCTGGAGAAATTCGGCGACCGCATTCCCGGCGGCTCGAACGTCGTCCTGATGTTCCCGGACGGCGGCGACCGCTATCTCGGCACGATCTATTCGGACGACTGGGTCGGCGAGCGCTTCGGCGAGGTCTCGCACCTGTGGAAGGGCGCGCTCGCCGAACCCGGCGACCCGCGGTTCGCCGCGGCCGTCACCAGTGCCTGATCCGTGAGGGATCGGGCCCGATGAGAACAGGGGTGACACCCATGAGCGCCGAGGACTTCTCGGATGTCTTCGACGCCGATGTGACGCACGTGTGGTGGGGAACGGTCGAGGGGACCCTCGGTCCGGACGCCGCCGCCGTGCTGTCCGCGGCCGAACGGGACGCGGCCCGCGCGATGACCGCCGAGGCGGGCCGGCACTACGCCGGTGCCCATGTCGCGGTACGCCGCATCCTGGCGGCCTATCTCGGGACGGGCCCGGCCGAGCTGCGGCTCGGCCGGCTGCGCTGCCCGGAGTGCGGCGACGCGACGCACGGCGCCCCGTGCGTCGAGTGGCCGCAGACGGAGCTGAGCTACAGCCTGTCCCGCTCGGGGCCGCACTGGCTGCTCGGCGTGACCGGGGGCGGCCGTCGGATCGGCGTCGACCTGGAGCAGGTGCTGGGCTTCGACACCGAGTCGGTGGCGCCGCTGGTGCTCTCCGACCGGGAGCTGGCGCACCTGGGCCGGGAGTCGGAGTCGGCGGCCCGGCTGGCGGTCTTCCTCCGCTACTGGACCAGGAAGGAGGCGGTGCTGAAGGCCAGCGGGATCGGCCTGGTGGCCGACGCCCGGGAGGTGGAGGTGCACGGGCCGCCCGACGGGGGTCCGCTGATCGTCCGTCACTCGGCGGCCGCCGGCCCGGACACGTGGCTGGTGGAGGACCTCGCGGTCGGTCCCGGCCGGTACGCCGCCATCGCCCGCGAGGCGGCGGCGGCCGGGCCGCTGCGGCTGATCGAGAAGCCGCCGCCGGCCGCCGCGGAGCCCGCCGGGCCTCCGCCCACCGACACGAACAGGAGTACGCCGTGGCCGTCCGCCACCTTGTCTCTCTCGATGACCTGACCGACGACGACCTGCGCGGCATCGTGGCGCGGGGTGCGGAGCTGTCCTCCGGGCGGGCCGCGCCCGGCGGGTCGCTGGACGGGACGGTCGCGGGGATCTACTTCCGCCGCACCTCGACCCGTACCCGTACGGCGTTCTCCGCGGGGGCGCTGCGCCTGGGGGCGCGGCTCGTCACCTTCTCCGGCTCCGACCTGCAGACCAACACGGGCGAGACCAGCGAGGACACCGGCCGGGTCTTCTCCCGGATGCTGGACGTGCTGGTCGCGCGGACCGCGGACGACCCGGCCGAGCTGCGGGCCTGGGCCGGCCAGTCGCGGATGTCGGTGGTCAACGCCATGACGGCCGACGAGCACCCGACCCAGGGGCTGACCGACCTGACCACGCTGCTGCGGCACTTCGGCCGGATCGAGGGCCTGCGGGTCCTCTACCTGGGCGAGGGCAACAACACCGCGGCCGCGTTGGCCCTCGGGCTGTCGCGCTTCGCCGGCACGGAGCTGGAGCTGCGTACGCCCGAGGGGTACGGGCTGCGCGGGGACGTGGCCGTACGGGCCGCGGCGAGCGCGGCGGCCCACGGGTCGGCGGTCGTCGAACGGCACGACACGGACGACCTGCCGCAGGACGTCGACGTCGTGTACACCACGCGCTGGCAGACCACCGGCACCAGCAAGCCGGACCCCGACTGGCGCGCCCGGTTCGAGCCGTTCCGGGTGACGCGGGCGCTGTGGCGTCGGAGCCCGAAGGCCGTGTTCCTGCACGACCTGCCGGCGCACCGCGGGGAGGAGGTGACGGCCGAGGTCCTCGACGGGGACCGGAGCATCGCCTTCGACCAGGCGGAGAACAAGATGCACAGCGCGATGGCGGTGCTGGAGTGGTGCCGCGGCGGTGTCCGGCCATGAGCCTCCTGGACGAGCCGCGTGCGACGGCGGTCGCGGCGCCCCCGCCCCTGCGCCGCAACCGGGACTTCCTGCTGCTGTGGACCGGCGCGGGGCTGTCGGCGCTGGGGCTGCGGGCGAGTGTGACCGCCTACCCGCTGCTGATGATCTTCTTCGGGGGCGGGCCGGCCGGTGCCGGCGTGGTGGGGTTCGCCGCCCTGCTGCCCCAGTTGGTGGTCCAGTTGCCGGCGGGGGCACTGATCGACCGGTGGGACCGCAGGCGGCTGCTCGTCCTGTGCGACGTGGCCGGGCTGTCGGCCATGGCGGCGGTGACCGCGATGCTGCTGGCGGGTCGGCTGTGGCTGCCCCTGGTGGCGGCGGCGGCCTTCGTCGACGGCACCGCCGGGCTCTGCTACCGGCTGGCCGAACGGGCGGCGATCGCCCACGTGGTGCACCCCGCGCACCTGACGGCGGCGCTCGGGCAGAACGAGGCGCGCGGGCAGGCGGCCGGGCTGCTCGGCCAGCCCGCGGGCAGCGGGCTGTTCCAGTTCGGCCGCTGGCTGCCGTTCGCGTTCACCGCGCTCACCCACCTAGTGGCGCTGGTGACCCTGCTGCTGATCCGCCGGGACCTGCAGGGGGAGCGGGCCGCACCGGGCACGAGCCTGCGCTCGGACGTGGCCGAGGGGCTGCGCTGGGTGTGGCGGCAGCGCTTCATGCGGGTGGCCGTGGTGCTGCTGTCCGGCAGCAACCTGCTCTTTCAGGTGCTGACGCTGACCCTGGCCCTGGCCGTGAAGGAGAACGGCGGATCGCCGTGGGCCATCGGCATGATCGGCCTGGTCGCGGGCGTCGGCGGGATCGCGGGGGCGCTCGCCGGATCCCGGGCGGCGGGGCGGCTGGCACCGCGGACCGTGCTGACCGGGGCGCTCGCGCTCTGGGCGGTGCTGATGGCACCGGTGGCCCTCACCTCGGACCCGGTCGTGCTCGGCGCGCTGCTCGGCGGGATGAGCTTCGCCGGGGCCCTGATGAACGTGGTCGCCGGCGTGCACCAGGTCCGGATCACGCCGGAGCCCCTGCAGGGGCGGGTGACCAGCGTCTTCGCGCTGCTGGGCTCCGGTACGGCCTCGGCGGGCGCGCTGGCCGGCGGGTTCCTGCTCGCCGCGGTCGGCACGTACCGCACGGCGCTGGGCATCGCGGCCGGCATGGGGCTGCTGGCCCTGGCGGCGCTGGTGTCGCCCGCGCTGCGGCTCGACCCCGATCCGGAACCCCTCGCGCCGGAGATCGCGGATACCGCACGTACCGAAGAAATATAGGCCCGCCTCCGAAGGTGGGACCCGGTTTCGCAAGGAGGAGAGAACGCATGGACAGCGTGGCGAACGGCGGCCCCTGGGCCCCGGCCGAGGTGACGCCGGCGGAGACCGGGACCGAGGCGAGCGCCCGGGGACTGGCCGACCACCTCGGCTCGATCGAGGACCTCGGCGGTCTGCTGGCCCGGGAGAAGGCCCTGGTCTTCCGCGGGTTCGGCGTCGAGCCGGGCGAGCTGGACGAGGTGATGGACCTGCTGCTGCCGAACCGGCTCGCCTACGTGCACGGCAACTCGCCGCGCACGAAGGTCGGGTCGAACGTCTACACCTCGACCGAGTACCCGGCCGAGTTCAGCATCTCGATGCACAACGAGATGAGCTACGCCCACCAGTGGCCGGCCCGACTGCTCTTCTTCTGCGAGACCGCTCCGCTCGCCGGCGGGGCCACCCCGGTCATCGACGGGCGCCGCTGGCTCGCCTGCCTCGACCCCGAGGTGCGCGAGGCGTTCGCCGGCGGGGTGCGCTACGCGCAGAACCTGCACGGCGGTGTGGGCCTCGGCAAGAGCTGGCAGGCGACCTTCGAGACGGAGGAGGCCGACCGGGTCGAGGAGTTCCTCGCCGCGTCGGGCGCGGACTGGACGTGGCAGCCGGACGGCTCGCTGCGGGTGAGCCAGCTGCGACCCGCGATCACCACCCACCCGGTCACCGGGGACGAGGTCTGGTTCAACCAGGCCGACCAGTGGCACCCTGCCTCGCTCGGCGACGACACGGCCAAGGCGCTGGCGTCGATCATGCCGGCCGAGGAGCTGCCGCAGTCCGTCACCTTCGCCGACGGCTCGCCCATCCCCGACGAGTACGTCGTGCAGATCCGGGACAGGGGCCTCGACAACGCCGTGGACGTGGACTGGCACCGCGGGGACCTGCTGCTCATCGACAACGTGCTGGTGGGCCACGGCCGCCGGCCGTTCACCGGACCGCGCCGGGTGCTCGTCGCGATGTCCGACTGACCCGGCCGTTCCGGGCGACCGCCACGCCCTCCCCTCCGCCACACCCCCCACACCCCCCACACGCACCGCCTCCCCCACCCATCCCCACCCCCCACATCCCCACCCCCCACACCCATCCATCGCACCCATCAGGACTGAGGAGACGACCGTGTCCGCTGAGAACACCGCCGAGCAGGCCTCCGCGCCGACCCACCGCGTGGTGCTCAACCACGAGGAGCAGTACTCGATCTGGTGGCTCGACCGCCCGCTGCCCGTCGGCTGGTCCCCCGAGGGCACCGAGGGCAGCCGCGAGGAGTGCCTGGCCCGCATCGGCGAGGTCTGGACGGACATGCGTCCGCTCAGCCTGCGCCGCCGCATGGACTCCCTCGCGGGCTGACGCGCCCCGCGCCCACCAGACCGATCACGCCGATCATCAACGAGGAGCTTGAGACACATGAATCCCGAGTCGCGTACGGGCGCCTCCCCCAGCGAGCCCCTCCTGGCTCACGAACTCGTAGCGGGCCGCGCCGCGGCGGCTCCGGACGCGATCGCCGTGGTCGAGGGTGCCCGGGAGATCAGCTACGCCGAGCTCGACGCCCGCGCCGAGCTGATCGCCCGCCGGCTGCGCGCCCGGGGCGTCGGCCCGGGCGCGGTGGTCGGCGTCTGCCTGCCGCGTTCCGTCGAACTGGTGTCCGCCCTGCTGGGCGTGTGGCGGTCCGGGGCCGGCTACCTTCCGCTGGACCCCGAGCAGCCCGCCGCGCGTTCTTCCTGGATGCTGGGGGCCGCCGGGGCCGGCTTCGTCGTCACCGGGCCCGGATCGGCGGCGGTGGCCGCCGGTTCGGGCGCCGAGCCGCTGCTCGTGTCCGAGCTGGGCGCCCCGGCCGTCCCGGGCGAGGAGGCTTCCCCGGCAGCCGCCGGGGCCCCGCGGGCCGATGCGGGCCCGCTCGACATCGCGTACGTCATCTACACCTCCGGCTCCACCGGCACCCCCAAGGGCGTCGTGGTCAGCCACGAGGGCATATCGAACCGCATCGCCTGGGCCACCGGGACGCACGGCCTCTCGCCGGCCGACCGGGTCCTGCACAAGACGGCGATCACCTTCGACGCGCACGTCTGGGAGGTGTTCGCCCCCCTGGTCAGCGGCGGCACGCTGGTGCTCGCCCCCGCGGGCGCCGAGCGCGACCCGGCGGAGCTGCTGCGCACCGTCGCCGACCGGCGGGTGACGGTCCTTCAGGTGGTGCCCTCCGTCCTGCGGCTGCTCGCCGAGGAGACGGGCTGGGAGCGCTGCGACGCGCTGCGACTGCTGTTCTCGGCCGGTGAGCCCCTGCACGCCGAGCTCGCGCAGCGGGTGCTGCGCCGGATCGGCGAGCCGGCCGCGGACGGCCGCTTCGAGCTCTGGAACACCTACGGCCCCACCGAGTGCGCCATCGACGTGACCGCGCACCGCTTCGAGCCCGGTCAGGCCACCGGCGCGGTGCCGATCGGGCGCCCGATCGGCGGGATGCGGGTGCTGGTCGCGGACGCCGACGGCCGCCCCGTCGGAGTCGGTGAACCGGGCGAGCTGTACGCGGGGGGCGTGGGCGTGGCCCGCGGCTACCTGGGCAGCCCCGCGCAGACCGCCGACCGCTTCGTACCGGACCCCTTCGCCCAGGACGGCTCCCGCCTCTACCGCACCGGCGACCAGGTGCGCCGGCGCGAGGACGGGGTGCTGGAGTACCTCGGCCGCATCGACCACCAGGTCAAGGTCAACGGTGTCCGGATCGAGCCCGGCGAGGTGGAGAGCGCCCTGAGCGCCCACCCCCGGATCACGGGTGCCGTCGTCACCGCCTTCACCGGGCCGGACGGCGCCAAGCGGCTCGCGGCGCACGTCCTCGCGGAATCGGACGACGTGCTGGGCGGGCTGCGCGGCTTCCTGCAGGAGCGGCTGCCCGACACCCACGTGCCCGCGGTCTTCCTGCGCCTGGACGCCTTCCCGCTGACCGTCAACGGCAAGGTGGACCGGGCCGCGCTGCCCGCCCCCGAGCTCGCCGCCGCGCCGTCGCGGCCGGATCGCCGGGAGCCGGGCACCGAGGCCGAGCGGCTGGTCGCCGCCGCCTGGCGGGAGCTGCTCAAGACCGACGACATCGGCCTCGACGACGACTTCTTCGCGCTCGGCGGCACCTCGCTGCAGCTGGCCCGGCTCGCCGGCAAGCTCCGTACCGCGTCGGGACGCCGGATCCAGCTGCGCGGGCTGTTCGCCGCGACCACGGTCGAGGCGCAGGCCCGACTGCTGGCCCCGGAGGACGCCGCGGCCGACGGACCGGACGCGCCCGCCGCGCCCGGTGCCCCCACCACGGCCGGCGGTTCCGCCGGCCCGGTGGCGGCCGGAGACGCCGAGCCGGCCGTCACCGCCGTACCGCGCGACGCCGGACCGCTGCCGCTGTCCTTCGGCCAGCGGCGGCTGTGGTTCCTGGACCGGATGAACCCGGGCAGCTCCGAGTGGGTGGCCGGGCTGTTCCTGAAGGTGCCCGACGGCACCCACGTCGCGCACGTCCAGCGCGCCCTGAACGCCCTGGTGGAGCGGCACGAGGCGCTGCGCACCCGGTACGCGGTGGTCGACGGCGAGTCCGTACAGGTCGTCGCCGCCCCGCACCGGGTCGACCTGCGCCATCTGCACGCGGACCGGGCGGAGTTCACCGAGGTCCTCAAGGAGGAGTTCGGCCGGGGCTTCGACCTGGAGAACGGGCCGCTGCTGCGGGCCGCCCTGGTGCGGCTGCGCGGTGGCGACCACGTGGTCACGGTGGCGATGCACCACATCGCCACCGACGGCTGGTCCTCGAACGTGCTGGAACGGGAGTTCCACCAGCTGCTCGACGCCTACCGGGCGGGCCGCGTGGACGCGGGCCTGCCGGTCAAGGAGCTGGACTACGCCGACTACGCGGTGTGGCAGCGGGCCCGGCTGACCGACGAGGTGATCGCCGGGGAGCTGGACCACTGGCGCGGCGTCCTGGCCGGCTCCACGCCCGTGGAGCTGCCCGCCGACCGGCCGCGGGCGGCGGTGCGCGACGGGCGCGGCTCGGTCGTCCACTTCTCGGTCCCCGAGCCGGTCGTGAGCCGGCTGACCGAGCTGGGCCGACGGCACGGCGCCACCCCCTTCACCACGCTGGTCACCGCCTACGCGACGCTGCTGGCGGCGCACACCGGCCGCTGGGACGTGCCGGTGGGGACGCCGGTGGCCGGGCGCGAGCGCGCCGAGACCGAGGGGATGGTCGGGTTCTTCCTCAACAGCGTGGTGCTGCGCTGCGGGCTGGACGCCCGGCTGACCTTCCGCGAGGCGCTGGATCGGGTCAAGGAGACCGCCCGGGACGCCTTCGCCCACCAGGACCTGCCCTTCGAGCGGCTGGTGGAGGAGCTGGCGCCGGAGCGGGACCTGTCCCGCACGCCGCTCTACCAGGTCGCCTTCGACCTGCACGACGAGTCCTTCAACGGGGCCGTGGAGGACGCCGAGGACGTCCGGACCCTGCAGGAGATGTGGGGCGTGGCGCACACCGACCTCACCCTCTACATGCGCCGCCACGACGACGGGACGATGTTCGCGAGCCTGGAGTTCGCGACCGCGCTGTACGACGCGGCCACCGTGGAGCGGCTGGCCGAGCGCTTCCAGCGGCTGCTGGCCGCCGTCGCCGCCGACCCGGAGGTGCGCCTCGGCGAGGTGGAGCTGCTGCCCGCGGACGAGCGGGAGCGGCTCACCTCCCGGTGGGCCACCGCGCCGGTGGGACCCGTCACCGCGGCCGCGCACGAGGTGTTCGCCGCGCAGGCCGCGCGGACGCCGGACGCGGTCGCCGTGCAGGAGCGCGCCCGGTCCGTCGGCTACGCGGAGCTCGACGCCCGCGCCAACCGGCTGGCGCACCGCCTGCGGGCGCTCGGCGTCGGCCCCGAGACGCGGGTGGGAGTGCTGCTCGACCGCGGCGCCGAGCTGACCGCGACCCTGCTGGCCGTGTGGAAGGCCGGCGGCGCCTACGTGCCGATGGACCCGTCCTGGCCGGCCGAGCGGGTGGCCTCGATGGCCGGGGACGCCGGAGCCCGCGTGGTGGTGACGGCCACCGACCACGCGGGGCGGTTCGCCGGGTACACCGGTGCGCTGGCGCTGGTCGACGCGGACGCCGGCGAGGCGGCGCTGGCCGCGCTGCCGGCCACCGCGCCCGAGGTGCCGGCGGACCTGGAGCGGCTGGCGTACCTGATCTACACCTCGGGTTCCACCGGCCGCCCCAAGGGGGTCGCGGTGTCCCACCGCGGACTGGCCAACCACCTGCGGTGGGCGGTGGACGAGCTGGTCTCCCGGGGGACGGGCGGCAGCGCGGTCTTCTCCTCGACGGCCTTCGACCTGGCCGTGCCGAACGTGTGGGCGCCGCTGCTGGCCGGCCAGCGGGTGGTGATGCTGCCGCAGGACACCGACCTGACGGAGCTGGGGGCGCGGCTGCTGGAGTCCGGGCCGTACAGCTTCCTGAAGCTGACCCCCGGTCACCTGGACATCCTCACGGGGCAGCTGACGCCCGAGCAGGCCGTCGGTCTGGCCGGAGTGGTCGTGGTCGCCGGCGAGGCGCTGCCGGGTCCGCTGGCCCGCGAGTGGGCGGACCGGCTCGGCGCCGGCCGGCTGGTCAACGAGTACGGGCCGACCGAGGCCTCCGTGGGTACCTGCACCAGTCCGGTGCCCGCGGGCGCGCTGCCGCCGGTGGTGCCGATCGGCAGGCCGCTGCCCGGCATGGCGATGTACGTCCTGGACGAGGCGATGCGCCCGGTGCCGACCGGCTCCGTGGGCGAGCTGTACGTGGGCGGTACGGGCGTGGCCCGCGGCTACGCGGACCTGCCGGTGCCCACCGCCGAGAAGTTCGTGCCCGACCCGTTCGGGGAGCCGGGCGCGCGGCTGTACCGCACCGGGGACCTGGCGCGCTGGCTGGCGGACGGGCAGGTGGAGTTCCTGGGCCGCACCGACCACCAGGTCAAGATCCGCGGCTACCGGGTGGAGCCGGGTGAGGCGCAGGCGGTGCTCGCCGACCACCCGGGGGTGCGGGAGGCCGTCGTGGTCGCCCGGACCGACGCGGGCGGGGCGGTGCGCCTGGCGGGGTACTTCGTACCGGCCGTCAACCCGGTCGAGGGGGGCGAGCTGGCGGAGTACTGCGCCGAGTTGCTGCCGGACTACCTGGTGCCCTCCTCGTTCACGGCGCTGGAGGCGATCCCGCTGAACGCCAACGGCAAGCTGGACCGGGCCGCGCTGCCCGACCCGACCCCGGCGGCGGCCGGTGGCGGGGACGAGCCGGACGGCCCCCTGCAGGAACGTATTTCCGAGATCTGGGCCGAGCTGCTGGGGACCCGGATCGGGGTGCACGACAACTTCTTCCGCTCCGGCGGCAACTCGATCCTCGCGATCCGGCTCATCGCGGCGATCCAGACCGAGTTCGAGGTCGCGCTGCCGGTCCGCGACATCTTCGAGCATCCGACCGTCGCCGGTCTGGCGAACGCGGTCGAGTCCCGTATCCGCGCCGAGATCGAGCAGTTGTCGGACGTCGAGCTGCTGGAGGAGCAGAGCGCATGAGCATCCAGGAATCCGCGCCCGTCCAGCGGGCCGACCGCAAGCCGTCCACCGAGGAGCTGAGGGCCGAGCTGCTGCGCAGCCGCCTCGCGGGCCGTCGCGGCCCGCGGGGCGGGTCCCGCCCGCTCTCCCCCGCCCCGGCGGGCATTCCCCGTGCCGACCGCGGCGCGCCCCTGCCGCTGTCCGCGGGCCAGCAGCAGATGTGGTTCCTGAGCCGGCTCGAGCCGGACAGCCCCGAGTACCTGGTGCCGCTCGTGCTGCGACTGCGCGGCGCCCTCGACACCGCGGCGCTGGCCGCCGCCTGGCAGGCGGTCACCGACCGGCACGAGGTCCTGCGCACCCGGTACGGCCTCGACGGCGTCGAGCCCGTACAGCTGGTCGACGAGCCGTCCGCGGTCGTCCTGGAGCTGGACGACCTCACCGGGGAGGACCCCGACGAGCGGGAGGCGCTGGCCGCCCGGATCGTGGAGCGGGAGGTGTCCACCCCGTTCGACCTGGCCGAGCAGTGGCCCGCCCGGGCCCGGCTGGTCCGGCTGGCCGCGGACGAGCACGTGCTGGCGGTCACCTTCCACCACATCGCCTGCGACGCCTGGTCCACCCGGATCTTCGCCGACGAGCTGAGCACCCTGTACACCCGTCGGACCACCGGCGACGGCACCCCGCTCGCCCCGCTCGAGGTGCAGTACGCCGACTACGCGGCCTGGCAGCGCGAGCAGTCGTCCGGCCCCCTGCTGGAGCGGCGGCTGGCGTACTGGCGGGAGCGGCTGGCCGGCGCCCTGCCGGTGGAGCTGCCGACGGACCGGCCGCGTCCGGCGGTGCGCGACACCACCGGCTCCGACGTCCGCATCACGTTCCCCGAGGGGCTGGCCGGGCGGGTGCGCGAGCTGGCCGCGGCCCACGGCACGACCCCCTTCGCGGTGCTCCTGACCGCCTTCCAGGTGCTGGTGGCCCGCTACACCGGGCAGAGCGACGTGCCGGTCGGCACCGTGGTCTCCGGGCGCGGCCGCCCCGAGCTGCAGCGGCTCATCGGCTACGGCATCAACACGCTGGTGATGCGCGGCAGCTGGGCGGACGACCCGGGCTTCGGCGAGCTGCTGACCCGCACCCGCGCCACGGTGCTCGACGCGTTCGACCACCAGGAGGTGCCCTTCGCCCGGCTGGTGGACGAGCTGCAGCCGGAGCGCGACATGTCGCGCACCCCGCTGCACCAGGTCGCCTTCACGATGCACGAGCAGCGGCTGGACGCCTTCAGCCTGCCGGGCCTGACCGTCGAGCAGTACGCCCGCCAGGACCGGATCGCCAAGTACGAGCTGACCCTCCAGATCGAGGAGGCCGCCGACGGCGCGCTGGGCGGCGCCCTCAACTACGCCACCGCCCTCTTCGACCGGGCCACCGCGGAGCGGATGGCCGGCCACCTGCTGAACCTGCTGGACGCCGCCACCGCCGACCCGGAGCTGCCGGTGTCCCGGCTGCGGCTGCTCGGCGACGCCGAACTCGCCGTCGTCACCGGCGCGCTCAGCGGGCACCGGCCCGGTGCGCCGGTGGAGTCCTGCGTGCACGAGGCCTTCGAGCGGCAGGCCGCGGCGACCCCCGACGCGGTCGCCGTGACGGCCGGGGGCACCCACCTCACGTACCGGGAGCTCAACGAGCGCGCCAACCGGGTGGCCCACCAGCTGCGCGCCATGGGTGCCGGCCCCGAGCAGCTCGTCGGGCTCTGCCTGGAGCGCGGCGCCGACCTGCTGCCCGCCCTGCTCGGCATCCTCAAGTCGGGCGCCGGCTACCTGCCGCTCGACCCCGCCAACCCGGCCGACCGACTCGCCTACGTCCTGGCCGACGCCGGGGCCCGGATCGCCGTCGCCTCCGGGGCGACCCTGCCGGCCCTCGCCGACGCGCAGGGCGTCGAGACGCTGCTGCTGGACCGGGACGCGGACCTGGTCGACGCCCGGCCGGTCACGAACCCCGAGCCGCTCGCCGGTCCCGACTCGACCGTGTACGTCATCTACACCTCCGGCTCCACCGGCCGTCCCAAGGGCGTCGTGCTGGAGCACGGCAACGTGCTGCGCCTGCTGACCACCGCCCACGAGCACTACGCCTTCGGCCCGAGCGACGTGTGGACGATGTTCCACAGCTACGCCTTCGACGTGTCGGTGTTCGAGATGTGGGGCGCCCTGCTGTACGGCGGCCGGGTGGTCGTGGTCGGCCAGGACGTGACCCGTTCGCCGTCGGACTTCCTCGACCTGCTGGTCGCCGAACGGGCCACCGTGCTCTCCCAGACCCCGACCGCGTTCCGCTCGCTGGTCGCCGCCGCCGGCTCGGGCGACCCGCGCGTCGACCGGCTGTCCCTGCGCGCCGTGGTGTTCGCCGGCGAGAAGCTCGAGGTGCCCGAGCTGCGGCCGTGGCTGGACCGGGTCGGTCCGGACGGTCCGGCGCTGGTCAACATGTACGGCATCACCGAGACCACCGTGCACACCACGTACTACCGGATCGGGGAGGCCGACTTTGAACCGCTTGCGGGCAACCGGGTGGGCCATCCGCTC
Organism: Streptomyces sp. NPDC093225; assembly: GCF_044753805.1. Classification (NCBI taxonomy): domain Bacteria; kingdom Bacillati; phylum Actinomycetota; class Actinomycetes; order Kitasatosporales; family Streptomycetaceae; genus Streptomyces; species Streptomyces sp. NPDC093225. The sequence goes on along the minus strand of NZ_JBIVNX010000046.1, from coordinate 45,813 downwards.
AGCGACCTTTCGGTGTATCTGCTGGACGCGGCCGGCCAGCCGGCGCCCGTCGGGGTCCCGGGCGAGATCTTCGTCGGCGGTCCGGGAGTCGCCCGCGGCTACCTGGGCCGCCCGGAGCTGACCGCGGAGCGGTTCGTCCCCGACCCGTTCGGCCCGCCCGGCGCCCGGCTGTACCGCTCCGGCGACGCCGCGCGCCGACTGCCGGACGGCAGCCTGGAGTTCATCGGCCGGATCGACAACCAGGTCAAGATCCGCGGCTACCGGGTGGAGCTGGGCGAGATAGCCCACGCGCTGCTGGAACACCCGGGCGTCGGTGAGGCCGTGGTGCAGGTGCGCACCGATTCCGGCGAGAAGCAGCTGGTGGGCTACCTCGTCGCACAGGAGCCGGGCGGCCTGCCCGACCCGGGTGAGCTGCGCACCCTGCTGCGCCGGACCCTGCCCGAGTACATGCTGCCGGCCGCGTTCGTCCCGCTGGAGCGCATCCCGCTCACCGTCAACGGCAAGCTCGACCACCGCGCGCTGCCGGCCCCCGACACCGCGACGCTGCGCGGCGCGGGAGCGTACACGGCCCCGCGCACCCCGGTCGAGGAGCGGGTCGCGGCGGTGTGGGCCGAGGTGCTCGGTGTGGAGCGGGTCGGTGTCGAGGACTCCTTCTTCGACCTCGGCGGGGACTCGATCCGGGCGATCGCCCTGGTCGGCGCGTTGCGCGCGGCCGGGTACGACATCTCGGTGCGCGACGTGTTCGACTTCCGTACGGTCGCCCAGCTGTGCGAGTCGATCACCGGGCGGCCGGCGCTCGCACCGGGTACCGAGACCGTCGCCCCGTTCGCCCTCGTCGACGAGGCCGACCGGGCCGCCGTCCCCGACGGCGTGACCGACGCCTACCCGCTGTCGCAGATGCAGCTCGGCATGGTCGTCGAGATGCTCGCCGACCCCAGCCGGAACCTCTACCACAACGTCTCCACCTTCCGGATCCGCGACGACCGGCCGTTCGACCCGGCGGCCTTCCGCGAGGCGGGGCGGATCGTCACCGCCCGCCACGAAGTGCTGCGCACCTCGATCGCGCTGACCGGCTTCTCCCGGCCCATGCAGCTGGTCCACGCCGAGGCCGTGATGCCGCTCGGCTGGCAGGACCTGAGCGGTCTGGACGCCGACGCGGTGGACGCGGAGCTGCGCGCCTTCACGGCCCTGGAGCGCACCCGGGTCTTCGACCTGGCCGTGCCCTCCCTGATGCGGTTCCACGCGCACCTGACCGGCGACGGCGCGGGCTGGTGGATATCGGTGACCGAGTGCCACCCGATCCTGGAGGGCTGGGGCCACCACTCGCTCCTCATGGAGCTGATCGAGGTCTACCGGGCGGTCCGCGACGGCCGCGAGCCGGAGCCCTTCGACGCCCCGGCCGTGCGCTTCGCGGACTTCGTGGCCGGGGAGCTGCGCGCCGTGGACTCGGCCGAGGACCGCGCGTACTGGCGGTCGGTCGTCTCCGAGCACGCGCCGCTGCGGCTCCCGCAGGGTTGGGGCGACGACCCCGCCCTGCCCCGCGAGACCGTGCAGGCGGGCATCGTGTGGACCGATCTGGAGGAGGGACTGCGGCGGCTGGCCGCCCGTGCCAAGACCTCCCTCAAGAGCGTGATGGTCGCCGCGCACCTGGCGGTGATGAGCCGGCTGACGGACGAGGCGGCCTTCCACACCGGCCTGGTGTGCGACGCCCGGCCCGAGCTCCTGGGCGCCGACCGGGTGCTGGGCATGTACCTCAACACCCTCCCGTTCGCCCACGACCGCTCCGCCCGCACCTGGACGGACCTGGTCCGCCAGGTCTTCGCCCGCGAGGTCGGGCTGTGGGGCCACCGCCGCTACCCGATGGCCGCGATGCAGCGCGAGTGGGGCGGTTCGCGCCGGCTGCTCGACGTGTACTTCAACTACCAGGACTTCCGCCAGGTCGACGCCGGCGTGGTGGACCACGAGGGCGGCATCGACGACAGCCCCTCGGAGTTCCCGCTGACGGTGTCCTCCCGGGTCGGCCACGTCATCGTGACCTGCGAGTCCCATGCGGTGAACCGGGAGCACGCCGAGCGGCTGGTGGCGATGTACCGCCGGGTGCTGGAGGCGATGGCCGCCGATCCGGACGGGGACGCCACCGTCGACCTGCTCGGGCCGCAGGAGCGCCGGGAGCTGCTGGTCGGGGTCGACGACACCGCCGTGCCGCGCGGCGCGGCCACGGCCCTGGACCTGTTCACGGCCCGGGCCGCCGCCGAGCCCGGCGCGGTCGCGCTGCTGCGGGACGGCCGGGAGTACTCGTACGGCTGGCTGCTGGAGCGCAGCGAGCGGTACGCGCGGGCGCTGCGCGCGCTGGGTGCCGGCCCCGAGTCGGTGGTCGGGCTGCTGCTGGACCGTACGCCGGAGCTGGTCGCGGCGATGCTGGGGGCCTGGCGGACGGGCGCGTCGTACGTGCCGCTGGACCCGGCGTTCCCCGCGGACCGGATCGGCTACGTGCTCGCCGACGCGGGCGCCGGTCCGGTGGTCACCGAAGCGGCGTACGCGGACGTCCTCGACGGGGTGCACGACGGGCCCCGTCTCGTCCACGACCTGCCCTGGCCCGAAGTCCCGCAGGACGGGGGGCTGCCGGCGGCGGCCGGGGCCGGCCAGCTCGCGTACACCCTGTACACCTCGGGCTCGACCGGCCGTCCCAAGGGCGTCGGCATCGAGCACGCCGCGCTGGCCAACCTGCTGCTGGCGATGGCCGAGCAGCTGGGCTCCGGCGCCGCCGACACCTGGCTCTCGCTGACCTCGGTGTCCTTCGACATCTCGGGCCTGGAGCTGTTCCTGCCGCTGGTCACCGGCGGTCGGCTGGTCCTGCCGGACCACCTGGACACCAAGGACGGCGCCGCGCTGGCCGCCCTGGTCGAGCGGCACGGCATCACCCACGTCCAGGCCACCCCGTCGGGCTGGAACCTGCTGCTGCGCTCCGGTCTCGACCGGGCCCGCGTCACGGCCCTGACCGGCGGCGAGGCGCTGCCGGCCGAGCTGGCCGGGGAGCTGTGCTCCCGGGTGGACCGGCTGGTCAACGTGTACGGGCCCACCGAGACGACCATCTGGTCGACGAGCTGGGAGGTCCCCGGGGACGGGGGCCCGGTCGCCATCGGCCGCCCGATCGCCAACACGTCGGTGTACGTGCTCGACCGGGCGCTGCGGCCGGTGCCGGCCGGCGTCCCCGGTGAGCTGTACATCGGTGGCGCGGGCCTGGCCCGTGGCTACCGCAATCTGCCGGCGCGGACGGCCGCGGCCTTCGGTCCGGACCCGTTCTCCGAGGTGCCCGGCGCCCGCATGTACCGGACCGGTGACGTGGTGCGGATGCGGCCCGACGGCGCGCTGGCGTACGTCGGCCGGGCCGACGACCAGGTGAAGATCCGCGGGGTGCGGATCGAGCCGGGCGAGGTCGAGGCCGCGCTGATGACGCTGCCGGGCGTCGCGCAGGCGGCGGTGACGGTCCGCGAGGACACCCCCGGCGACAAGCGCCTGGTCGGCTACGTCGTCCCGGCGGACGGCGACCCGGCCGAACCGGGCGCGCTGCGCCGGCTGCTGGCCGCCCTGCTGCCGGAGCCGATGCTGCCCTCCGCGTTCGTCGCGCTGGCGGCGCTGCCGCTGAACGCGGCGGGGAAGGTGGACCGCCGGGCGCTGCCGGCGCCCGAGGGCGACGCCCTGGCGACCGCCGACCACGTGGCGCCGCGCACCCCGGCGGAGGCGCGGATCGCCGCGCTGTGGGCCGAGGTGCTCGGCGCGGACCGGGTCGGTGTCGAGGACTCGTTCTTCGACCTCGGCGGGGATTCGCTGCGCGCCGTCAACCTGGTCGGGGCGCTGCGGGAGGCCGGCTACGACATCGCGGTCCGCGACGTCTTCGAGCAGCGGACCGTGGCCGGGCTCACCGGGGTGGCGTCGGCGCGGCCGCCGCTGGCCGGCGGGATCGCCGCGGTGGCGCCGTTCGCCCTGATCGGCGCCGAGGACCGGGCGCTGGTGCCGGCCGGGGTGGCGGACGCCTACCCGGCCTCGCAGCTGCAGCTCGGCATGCTGGTGGAGATGCTCGCCGACACCGGCGGCTCCACGTACCACCAGTGCGTGTCCATCCGGGTCACCGACGACCGGCCCTTCGAGGAGGCGGCGCTGCGCGCGGCCGTGGCCCGGGTGACCGCCCGCCACGACGTGCTGCGGACCTCGTTCGACCTGACCGGGTTCTCGCAGCCGATGCAGCTGGTGCACGCGGCGGTCGAGGTGCCGGTGCGCGTGCACGACCTGCGCGGGCGGGACGGGGCGGCTCAGGAGGCGGCGCTGTCGGCCTTCCTCGCCGCCGAGCGGGCCGACCGCTTCGACCCGGCCCGGACCCCGCTGCTGCGGGTCGCGGTCCACCTGGAGGACGACGCCGCCTGGCGGGTCACCTTCAGCCAGCCGCACGCGATCACCCAGGGCTGGGGCCAGTTCGCGCTGGTCACCGAACTCGTGGACGTCTACCGGGAGGTCCGCGACGGCGGCGGCGACGGCGCCCCGTACCAGGCGCCCCCGATCCGGTACGCGGACTTCGTGGCCGGCGAGCTGGAGTCGCTGGCCTCCGGCACGGACGGCGCGTACTGGAAGGGCGTCACCGGCGGGTACGCCCCGCTGCGGCTGCCGGCCGGCTGGGGCGAGGAGGGCGGGCGGCGCACCCACGTGGTGCCGGTCGACCTCACCGACCTGGAGCAGCCGCTGCGGGCGTTCGCCTCGCGCGGCCGGGTCTCGCTCAAGAGCGTGCTGCTGGCGGCGCACCTGAAGGTGATGAGCCAGCTGACCGAGGAGGCGGCCTTCCACACCGGGCTGGTCGTCGACGTCCGGCCCGAACTGCCGGGTGCCGACCGGGTGCTGGGCATGTACCTCAACACCCTGCCGTTCGCCCACGACCGTACGGCCCGCAGCTGGGACGAGCTGGTCCAGCAGGTGTTCGCCCGCGAGGTGGACCTGTGGGGCCACCGCCGCTACCCGATGGCCGCGATCCAGCGGGAGGCGCCGGGCGCGCAGCGGCAGATCGACGTCCTGTTCAACTACCACGACCTGCGCGTCTTCAACAGCGACCGGATCGACGCGGCGTCGAGCGTCGGCGAGACCACCACCGAGTTCGCGCTGAGCGTCGCCACCGGCGGCCGGGGCCTGAACCTCACCGCGGACTCCCGGGTGCTGAGCCGGGCGAACGGGGAGCGGGTGGCCCGCATGTACCGGGCGGTGCTCGCCGCCATGGCGGACTCCCCCGACGGCGATCCGCGCCTGACGTACCTCGGTGACGCGGAGGAGGAGCTGCTGCGCTCCTGGACGCGGACCGGTCGGGAACCGGCCTGGGTGGCGGTGGAGGAGGAGCTGGAGCGGACCGCGGCCGCGGACCCGGGGCGGCCGGCGCTGACCGCCGACGGGGTGGCGCTGAGCTACGCCGAGGTGGCGGCGGAGTCCAACCGGCTCGCGCACCACCTGCGGTCGCTCGGCGTCGGCCCGGACACGGTCGTCGCCCTGCACGCCCGCCGCTCCCCCGCCACGGTCATCGCCGTGCTGGCGGTGCTCAAGGCGGGCGGTGCCTACCTGCCGCTGGACCCGGCGCTGCCGGCGGAGCGGCTGGCGTACATGGCCGGGGACGCGCACGCCGTCCTGCTGCTGGGCGGGGCGCTCGCGCAGGCGCCGGACCTGCCGGCGGTCGCACTGGACCGGCCCGCCGCGTGGGCCCACCACCCGGCGACCGCGCCCGCGCCGGTCGCCGACGCCGACCACCTCGCGTACGTCATCTACACCTCGGGCTCGACCGGCCGCCCCAAGGGCGTGCAGGTCACCCGGCGGGGCATGGCCAACCACCTGCTCGCGAAGGTCGAGGACCTGGAGCTGACGGCCGCCGACGCGCTGGTGCAGAACGCCTCGATGTCCTTCGACATCTCGGTGTGGCAGATGCTGGCCGCGTTCGTGGTCGGCGGCCGGGTGCGGGTGGTCGACGAGGCGGTGGCGGTGGACCCGGCGGCCCTGTTCGGCCGGACCGCCGACGAGCGGATCACGGTGCTGGAGGTCGTGCCGTCGCTGCTGCGCGCCGCGCTCGACGCCCGCGACGCGGGCCTGCTCGCCTGCGAACTGCCGCACCTGCGGTGGCTGGTGGTGACCGGGGAGGCGCTGCCGCCGGACCTGTGCCGCCGCTGGGCCGACCGGTTCCCGCACGTGCCGCTGGTCAACGCGTACGGGCCGACCGAGTGCTCCGACGACGTCACGCACGCCGTCATCCGGGCCGGCGACCCGGTCGGCGAGGCCCGGGTCACCATCGGCCGCCCGGTGCGCAACACCCGGCTGTACGTCCTGGACGCGGCGATGTCGCCGGTGCCCGTGGGCGTCCCCGGGGAGCTGTACGCGGGCGGCACCGGGGTCTCGCGCGGTTACGGGGGGCGCCCGGCGCTCACCGCCGAGCGGTTCCTGCCCGACCCGTTCGGCCCGGCCGGCTCCCGGCTGTACCGGACCGGTGACGTGGCCGCCTGGAACGAGGACGGCACCATCGAGTTCCTCGGCCGGGTCGACCACCAGGTCAAGGTGCGGGGGGTGCGCATCGAGCTCGGTGAGATCGAGGCCGCCCTGACCGCCCTGGACGCGGTCGCGGACGCGGCCGTCGCGGTCCGCCGGGGGCCGCTCGGCCACGAGCAGCTCATCGGCTACGTGGTGACCGCCGACGGCACCGCCCCGGACGCGGCGGCGCTGCGCGAGGAGCTGGCCAGGTCGCTGCCCGAGGCGATGGTCCCGGCGGCCTACGTACCGCTGGCCGCCCTGCCGTTGACGCCCAACGGCAAGGTGGACCGGGCCGCCCTCCCGGAGCCGGCCGCCTGGTCGGCCGGGGACCGCCCGTACACCGAGCCGGCCACCGCGACCGAGCGGCGGATCGCGGCCATCTGGTCGAAGGAGCTGGGGATCGCCCGGATCGGGCGGGAGGACGGCTTCTTCCGGCTCGGCGGCGACTCGATCCTGGTGATCCGGGTGATCGCGGCCGGGCGCAAGGCGGGGCTGGACATCTCCCTGTTCCTGCTCTACCAGCACGACACGCTCGCCGCCCTGGCGGCCGCCGTGGACGCGGCGGCCGTGACGGCGGCGGCCGCGGCCGGATCGGCCGGGGCGGGCTCCGGGGCGGCCACCGAGCGGGTCCTGGACCCGGAGGCGGTGCGCGGGGCGCTCGCCGCGAGCGGGGTGCCGGGCGCCTCGCTGGCCGTGATCGAGGGCGGCGAACTGGTCGCCCTGGAGGCCATCGGACGGCTCGACGCGGACGGCGACGCACCCGTCACGACCGACACCGTCTTCCAGACCGGATCCTGGGGCAAGCACGTCACGGCCGTCGCCGTGCTGCGCCTGGTCGACCAGGGCGTACTGGACCTGGACGCGCCCGCCGACGCGTACCTGCGCGACTGGCGGCTGCCGGCGGCCCCCCGGCCCATCACGGTGCGCCACCTGCTCAGCCACCTCGGCGGGCTCGCGGAGACCCCGCGCCAGGCCGTGCGCAGGGGCGAGCCGGTACCGGCGCTGCTGGACCTGCTGCGCGCCACGGCGGTGCCGGAGCGGCCCGCCGGGTCGGGATTCCACAAGTCCAACGCCCACTACTCCGTGCTGGAACGGCTGCTGACCGACGTCACCGGGGAACCCTTCGAGGCCCTGATGCGGCGGCTGGTGCTCGATCCGCTGGGGATGGCGGGCAGCAGCTTCGACCGGTCCTTCCCCGAGTACTGCGGGCGGCCCGTGGCCCTGGGCCACGACGAGCGGGGCAGGCCGCTGGAGGGGGGCTGGCTGGTCCATCCCGAGCTCGCCGCCGCCGGCCTGTGGAGCACCGCGGCCGACATGGCCCGGTTCGAACTGGAGGTGCGGCGCAGCTTCCTGGGCCGTCCGCTGGCCCTGCTCTCGCCCGCGAGCGCCGGGCAGCTGCTCACCCCGCACAGCTCCGGCTTCTACGGCCTGGGCACCATCGTCGACGACGGCGGGGCGGAGCTGGAGTTCGGCCACGGCGGCTCGCCCGGCGGCTACCAGGCCGTCTCGATCAACCGGTTGCACCGCGGCAGCGGGCTGGTCGTCCTGACCAACGGCGAGTTCGACGAGGGGGTCCTCAAGGCGGTCGGCATCGACCGCTGACCGGCCCGCCGGCGTCGCCCGACGCCGGATCAGAAGCGGTATCGAAGATGTATAGCCCCCGGTCGGAGACTGCTCCGGCCGGGGGTTCTTCGCGAGTCCGTGCCGGCGGCACTACGGGTCGAGACGAGGAGATGGAAGATGACCGCGCAGAGCCTTGCCTTCGTCGTGGAGCGCGAGAGCGGCAGCCCCGGCATCGTCGAGCTGATCGGGAAGGAGTCGGCGCAGCTGCGCGAGCGGCTGCGCGCTCACGGCGCGCTGCTGCTGCGCGGCTTCGACGTGGGCGGCGTGGACGGCTTCGCCGAGGTCGTACGGGCCCTGTCCGGGGAGCCGCTGAAGTACTCCGAGCGGTCCTCGCCGCGGTCCACGATCAAGGGCAACGTCTACACCTCGACCGACTACCCGCCGGACGAGGAGATCTTCCTGCACACCGAGAACTCCTACCAGGCGGCGTGGCCGCAGCTGCTGTACTTCCACTGCGTGCGCGAGCCCGAGACGCTGGGCGCCACCCCGCTGGCCGACACCCGCGAGGTGCTGCGGCGCATCGACCCGGCCGTCGTGGCGGAGTTCGAGCGGCGCGGCTGGACGGCGGTGCGCAACTTCCACGAGGGCTTCGGCGTGGACTGGCGGCACGTGTTCAACACCGAGGACCGTGCCGAGGTCGAGGCCAACTGCCGGGCCAAGAAGCTGCAGTACGAGTGGACCGAGGACGGCGGCCTGCGCACCCGCGGCATCCGCCGGGCCGTGCACGTCCACCCGGTGACCGGTGAGCGCGTGTGGTTCAACCACATCACCTTCTTCCACAACAGCACGCTGGCCCCGGACGTGCGCGCGGGCATGCTCGAGCTGTTCGACGAGGCGGACCTGCCGAGCAACACCTTCTACGGCGACGGCGGCACCATCCCGGACGAGGTCACCGCCCACCTGCGGGACTGCTACCGGGCCGCGTCCACCCGCTTCGACTACCGCGCCGACGACGTCCTGGTCGTGGACAACATGCTCGCCGCGCACGGCCGGGAGCCCTTCACCGGCCCGCGCCGCATCGCCGTCGCGATGGCCGAGCCGTACACCCCGGGCGAGTCGTACGCCCCCGGCGAGCCGTACGCCCCGGCGGCGCGGGTGGCGTCATGAGCGCCTGGTTCCGCACCTTCGCGCCGCGCCCGGCAGCGGCCCTGCGGCTGATCTGCTTCCCGCACGCCGGGGGCGCCGCCAGCGCCTACCGCGGCTGGGCCGAGCTGCTGCCGCCGTCGATCGAGGTGACGGCCGTGCAGTACCCGGGCCGGCAGGACCGCATCATGGTCGACCCGCCGGCCGACATGGACACCCTGGTCCGCGAGATCACCGCGGAGATCGGGCCGCTCCTCGACCGGCCGGTGGCCTTCTTCGGGCACAGCATGGGCGGCACGGTCGGCTACGAGGTGGCCCGCGCCCTGCCCCGCGAACTGCGGCCCGCCCTGGTCCACTTCTTCCCCTCGGCCCGCAAGGCCCCGCACGACTGCGCCCCGCTCGCGCCCGAGTACCGGGGCGACGACGGCATCCTGCGCTACGTCGCGGGACTCGGCGGGAACGCCGGCCTGCTCGTCGCCCACGAGGAGCTGCGCGAGCTCGCCCTGTACGTGCTGCGCGCCGACTTCCACCTCATCGACACCTACGCCCACCGGCCCGGCGCCCCGCTGGCCTGCCCCGTCACCGCCGTCACCGGCTCCTACGACGCCGCCTGCACGAGCGCCGACGCCGCGGCCTGGGCGACGTACACCACCGGCGCGTTCGACCGGCGCGAACTGCCCGGGGGCCACTTCTACCTCGAGAGCGCCCCCGAGGAGCTGCTGGCGCTGCTCGCCGACGCCCTCCTGCCCGTCACCGCCTCCGCCGCCCGCTGACGTCCACCCGCTATTCCCAAGGAGCTCTCCCCATGGCGAACAATCCCTTCGACGACCAGGACGGGACCTTCCACGTCCTGGTCAACGGCGAGGAGCAGTACTCCCTCTGGCCGGCGTTCGCCGAGGTTCCCGAGGGCTGGACGGTGGCGCTCGCCGAGGCCGGGCGGGCCGCGTGCGTGGAGTACGTGACCACCCACTGGACGGACCTGCGGCCGCTGAGCCTGCGCGGGCCGGTGGCGGGGCAGAACCGTGGCTGAGTCCGGCGGCCGCCTGCCGCTCTCGGCCGCCCAGCGCGGCATCTGGTTCGCCCACGACCTCGACCCGTCGGGCCGCCGCTACAACGTCGCCGAGTACAAGGAGGTCCACGGCCCCCTCGACCGGGAGCTGCTCGCCGCCTCCTGGTACCGGCTGGCGACGGAGGCGGACATCCTGCGCGTGGCCCGCATCGAGCGGGACGACGACGGCCTGTGGCAGGTGCTGGACGCCACCGCCGGCGCCCGGGAGCTGCGGTTCGTCGACCTGAGCGGCGAGGCCGACCCGTCGGCCGCCGCCCGGGCCCTGATGGACGAGGACCTCGCCACCCCGGTGGACCTCGCGGCGGGCGGGCTGTACACCGTCGCCGTGTTCCGGCTGGCGCCCGACCACCACCTGTACTACCAGCGCTACCACCACATCATCCTCGACGGGATGTCCGCCGCCCTGCTGGACGCCCGGCTGACCGAGCTGTACGCGCAGGCGCTGGCCGGTGCCCCCTGGGAGCCCGGCCCGTTCGGCCACCTGGCGGAGGTCCTCGACGAGGACGCCGCCTACCGCGCCTCGCAGGCCGCCGCCGACGACGGCGCCTACTGGGCCGAGCGGCTGGCCGGGCTCGGGGAGACCCCCCGGCTGGCCGAAGCCGCGGGCGTGCGCCCGGGTTCCGGCGACGTGCCGTTCGTACGGCGCAGCGTCCGCCTCGCCCCGGCCGAGGCCCAGCGGGTGCGCGAGGTGGCCCGGACCGCCCGGGCGCCCTGGTCGATGCTGATGATCTCGCTGGTCGCCGCGTACGTGCACCGGATCTCCGGGAAGGACGAGCTGGTGCTCGGCCTGCCGGTGACCGGTCGCACCACCGAACTGACCCGCCGTACGCCCGCCATGACCTCCAACATCGTGCCGCTGCGGCTCGCCGTGCGTCCGGGGCTGGCCCTCGCCGACCTGGTCGCCGCGGTGCGCGGCGAGGTGCGGGCCGCGCTGGCGCACCAGCTGCCGCGCTACGAGGACCTGTGCCGCGACCTGTCCGCGGGGTCTGCGGGGGAGTCCGCCCGCCGGATCGCCGCCCCCATGGTCAACATCATGGCGTTCGCGCCGGGCCTGGGGTTCCTGGGCCGGCCGGGCGTCCAGCACAACCTGAGCAACGGGCCCGTCGACGACCTGTCCATCGGCATCTACGACCTGGGCGAGGAGCACGGGCTGCGGATCGACTTCGACGCCGCGCCCGACGCGTGCGACATCGAGGCGGCCGCCGTCCACCAGGACCGCTTCCTGACCTTCGTGCACTCCGCCCTGCGCACGCCCGAGCTGCCGATCGGCCGGCTGGAGCTGCTGACCGCGCAGGAGCGCGCCCTGCTGCTCTCCGGCTTCGGCGCGCCCGACGCCGAGGTCCCCGTCGAGGACCGCACGCTCGCGGCGCTGTTCGAGGAGCAGGCCGCCCGGCACCCGGACCGGACGGCCGTCACCCACGACGGCACGTCGCTGACGTACGCGCAGTTGGAGGAGCGGGCCAACCGCCTGGCCCGGCTGCTCGCCGCCCGCGGCGCCGGCCCGGAGGGCTACGTGGCGGTCGCCCTGGAGCGCTCCGCCGACCTGGTGACCGCACTGCTGGCCGTCGTCAAGTCGGGCGCCGGCTACCTGCCGCTGGACCCGCACTACCCGGCCGACCGGCTCGCCTACATGCTGGGCGACGCCGCGCCCGTCCTGGTCGTGACCACCGGGGCGGACCGGGCCGGCCTGCCCGACACCGAGGTGCCGCTGCTCGTCCTCGACGACCCCGGTACGGTCGCGGCGCTCGCCGCCGCCGATCCGCGGCCGCTCACCGACGCCGACCGGACCGCCGCGCTGGCGCCCGCGAACCCGGCGTACGTGATCTACACGTCCGGTTCCACCGGCCGCCCCAAGGGGGTGGTGATCCCGCACCGCAACGTGGTCCGGCTGTTCACCGCGACCCGGCACTGGTTCGACTTCGGGCCCGCGGACGTGTGGACCCTCTTCCACAGCTACGCCTTCGACTTCTCGGTCTGGGAGCTGTGGGGTCCGCTGCTGTACGGGGGCCGGCTGGTCGTCGTCCCGCACGCGGTGAGCCGCTCGCCGCAGGAGTTCCTGGCCCTGCTCGCCGAGGAGCGGGTCACCGTCCTCAACCAGACCCCGTCGGCCTTCTACCAGCTGATGCGGGCCGACGCCGAGGCGCCCGTGGGCGAACTGGCCCTGCGCAGGGTGGTGTTCGGCGGCGAGGCCCTGGACCTGGGCCGGCTCGGCCCCTGGCAGCAGGCCCATCCCGAGGCCGTGCTGGTCAACATGTACGGCATCACCGAGACGACCGTGCACGTCAGCCACGTGGAGCTGGACCGGGCGGCGACGGCGGGCCAGACCCGCAGCCTCATCGGCCGTGCCATCCCCGACCTGCGGATCCACGTGCTGGACTCGGCGCTGCGCCCGACCCCGGTCGGCGAGCGCGGCGAGATGTACGTGGCGGGCGCCGGACTGGCCCGCGGCTACCTCGGCCGTCCCGACCTGTCCGCCGACCGGTTCGTGGCCGACCCGTTCGGGGAGCCGGGCTCGCGCATGTACCGCACCGGCGACCTCGCCCGGTGGCAGGCCGACGGCGGCCTGGAGTACCTGGGCCGCGCCGACCACCAGGTGAAGATCCGCGGCTTCCGCATCGAGCTCGGCGAGATCGAGAGCGTCCTGCTGGCCCTGGCGGAGGTGGCGGGCGGCGCCGTCGTCGTCCGCGAGGACCGTCCCGGCGACAAGCGCCTGGTCGCCTACGTCGTCCCCGCGCCCGGCGCCCCGTTCTCCGACGGGGAGCTGCGCGGCGCGCTCGGGGCGGCACTGCCGGCGCACATGGTGCCGGCCGCGTTCGTGCCGCTGGACGCCCTGCCGCTGACCGCCAACGGCAAGCTCGACACCCGGGCGCTGCCCGCGCCGTCCGTCACCGGGTCGGGGTCCGGTCGGGCCCCGGCCACCGCGCGCGAGGAACTGCTGTGCGCGCTGTTCGCCGAGGTCCTCGGGGTCGCGGGGACGGGCGCCGACGACTCGTTCTTCGACCTGGGCGGCGACAGCATCATGGCCATCCAGCTGGTGTCGCAGGCCCGCCGCGCGGGGCTGCTCATCAGCCCGCGCGAGGTGTTCCGGCTGCGCACCCCCGCCGCCCTCGCCGAGGCCGCGACCGAGGTGGGGACCGAACCGGTGGAGGCCGCGGACGCGGGCCTGGGCGAGCTGCCGCTGACGCCGGTGATGCGCTGGGCCGACGAGCGCGGCGGCCCGTCGGACGGCTACAACCAGTCGATGGTCCTGCGGGTCCCCGGCGGGCTGACGCTGCCCGGCCTGGTGGACACCCTGGGCGCGGTGCTCGACCGGCACGACGCGCTGCGCGCCCGCCGCACCGACCGGTCGCTGGTCGTCGGACCCGCCGGGTCCGTGGACGCGGCCGGCTGCGTGCGCCGGGTCGAGGCCGCCGGGCTGGACGGGGCGGCGCTGGACGCGCTGGCCGACGCCGAGGGCCGGATCGCGCTCGCCGCGCTCGCACCGCGCGAGCCCGGGGGCATGGTGCGCGTCGTCTGGTGCGACCGCGGTCCCGACCGGTCGGGCCTGCTGGTCCTGGTCATCCACCACCTGGTCGTCGACGGCGTGTCCTGGCGGGTGCTGGCCCCGGACCTGGAGCGGGCCTGGGCGGCCGTGGCACGGGGCGCCGGCCCGCTGCTCGACCCGGTGGGCACCTCGCTGCGCACCTGGTCCCGGGGGCTCGCCGAGGCCGCCCTGTCACCGGAGCGGGAGGCGGAGTTCCCGTACTGGAGCGAGGTCCTGGCCGGCGGCGGCGCGCCGCTGGGGGCGCGCGCCCTCGACCCGCGTACGGACACCCTGGGGACGGCCGGCCGGCTGACCCTGCGGCTGCCGGCCGAGGTGACCCGGGACCTGCTCACGGTCGTGCCCGCCGCGTTCCACGCCGAGGTCGACGACGTCCTGCTCACCGCGTTCGCGCTGGCGTACCGCCGCTGGCGGGGCGACGGGCCGGTGCTGCTCGACCTGGAGGGCCACGGCCGCGAGGAGTCGGCGGTGCCCGGCGCCGACCTGTCGCGCACCGTCGGCTGGTTCACCAGCGTGTACCCGGTACGCCTGGACGCCGGCCCGGCCGGCGGCCCCGACGCCGACCCGGGCGCCGCGCTGAAGTCCGTCAAGGAGCAGCTGCGCGCCGTCCCCGGCAAGGGCATCGGCTACGGCATGCTGCGCCACCTGCACCCGCGGGGCGCCGAACGGCTCGCCCCGCTGGGCGCGCCGCAGATCGGCTTCAACTACCTGGGCCGGTTCGCCGCGCCCGGCGGGTCCGCCGACTGGGCGGTCGTCCCGCGCCTGGGCACCGGCATCCCCGGCGGCTCCCCCGGCATGCCGCTGGCCCACTCCCTGGAGCTCGACGCCCTCACCCAGGACGGCCCGGACGGTCCGGAGCTGGTCGCGCGCTGGACGTGGGCGACGGGCGTCCTCGCCGAGCCCGAGGTGGCCGAGTTGGCCGCGTACTGGTTCGACGCGCTGCGGGACCTGGCCCGCCACTGCTCCCGGCCGGGCGCCGGCGGACGCTCCCCCTCGGACGTCGCCCCGGCCGGGCTCACCCAGTCCGAGATCGAGCTGCTGGAGCGGCGCCGGCCCGGACTGGCCGACCTCCTGCCGCTCTCCCCGCTGCAGGAGGGCCTGCTGTTCCACAGCCTCCAGGCGGGCGACGGCGACGTGTACACCGCCCAGCTGTGGCTCGACGTGACCGGGCCGCTCGAGGCGGGGCGGCTGCACGCGGCCGCCCGCGCCCTGCTGGAGCGCCACCCGCACCTCGGCGCCGAGTTCCACCACGAGGGCCTGCGGCGGCCGGTGCAGGTCGTGCCCGGCCGGGTGGAGCCGCCCTGGTACGAGGTGGATCTCACCGACCTGCCGGAGGAGGAGCGGCTGCCCGGGGCGGAGGCGCTGGCCGCCGCCGAGCGCACCGTCGCCTTCGCGCCGGACGCCGGGCCGCTGTTCCGGTTCACGCTGGTGCGCACCGGGCCGGACCGCCACCGGCTGCTGCTGACCAACCACCACCTGCTGCTCGACGGCTGGTCGATGCCGGTGCTGGTGCGCGAGCTGCTGGCCCTGTACGCGGCGGACGCGGACCGGTCGGCG
The DNA here is from genome assembly GCF_044753805.1 of Streptomyces sp. NPDC093225. NCBI lineage: Bacteria > Bacillati > Actinomycetota > Actinomycetes > Kitasatosporales > Streptomycetaceae > Streptomyces > Streptomyces sp. NPDC093225. Next base: position 30,394 of record NZ_JBIVNX010000046.1, on the reverse strand, counting down.
CTCCCCCGGGTCCGTCCGTACCGCGAGTTCCTGACCCATCTGGCCGTCACCGACCGGCAGGCGGCCCGGGCCGCCTGGGGCGAGGCGCTGGCCGGGGTCGAGGAGCCCACGCTGGTGCGCCCGGCGGATCCCGGGCGCACGCCCCGGGTGCCCGAGCGGCTGGAGTTCACCCTGCCGGCGCCGGCCGCGGCCGCGCTCGCCGGGTGGGCCCGGTCGGCCGGGCTCACCATGAACACGGTGCTGCAGGGCGCCTGGGCGGTGGTCCTGGCCCGGCTCACCGGCCGCGACGACGTCGTCTTCGGCGCGACCGTCTCGGGCCGCCCGGCGGAGCTGCCCGGTGTGGAGTCCATGGTCGGCCTGTTCATCAACACCGTCCCGGTGCGGCTGCGGCTGGACGGCGGCGAATCCCTCGGGGCGCTGCTGGAGCGGATGCAGCGCGAGCAGTCCGCACTCCTGGGCCACCAGCACCTGGGGCTGGCCGAGATCCAGCAGCTCACCGGTGTGGGCGCGCTGTTCGACACCGCGATGGTGTTCGAGAACTACCCGCTGGACGTGGCCGCGCTGGCCGCCGCCACCGCCGGGTCGGGGCTCGTCCTGGACGGGGTGGACGGGCACGACGCCGTCCACTACACCCTCGGCCTGGTCGCCCGGCCCGGTGCCGCCGGCGGGCTGGACTTCCGACTGGACCACCAGGGCGACCTGCTGGACGCGGGGCAGGCCCGCGGCGTCGCGGAACGGCTGCTGGCCGTGCTCGGCGCCCTCGCCGAGCACCCGGACACCCCCGTCGGCCGGCTCGGGGTGCTGCCCCCGGCCGAGAGGGCGCGGCTGCTGACCGAGTGGAACGACAGCGACCTGCCCGGGGCGGCCCGCGACTTCACGATCCCCGGGCTGTTCGAGGCCCAGGTGGCGCGGACGCCCGACGCCGTCGCACTCGTGCACGGCGGCACGGAGCTGACGTACCGGGAGCTGAACACCCGCGCCAACCGGCTCGCGAGGCTGCTGGTGCGGCGCGGGGCCGGGCCCGAGCGGTTCGTGGCCATCGCGCTCCACCGGTCGGTGGAGCTGGTGGTGACGCAGCTGGCCGTGCTCAAGGCGGGGGCCGCGTTCGTGCCCCTGGACCCGGGCTACCCGGCCGACCGCCTCGCGTACATGCTCCGGGACTCCGATCCGGCGCTCGTCGTCACCAGCAGTGCGGTCGTGGCGGGCGGGCTGCCGGCCACCGGCACCCCGCTCCTGCTGATCGACCGTACGGACTGGGGCCGTTGCTCGGGCCGGGGGCTGGCGGTGGCCCGCGCGGCGGACCGCCCGGCCTACGTCATCTACACCTCGGGATCCACCGGGCGGCCCAAGGGCGTGGTCGTCACCCACCGCGGCATCGCCTCGATGGTCGCCGGGCAGCGGGCCGGTCTGGGCGTCACCCCGGAGAGCCGGGTGCTGCTCTTCGCCTCGCCGAGCTTCGACGCGGCGGTGTGGGAGCTGTGCATGGCGCTGCTCACGGGTGCCCGGGCCGTCCTGGGCGACGCGGAGCAGCTGATGCCGGGGCCGACCCTGGCCGCGCTGATCGCCGACCACGGGGTCACCCACGCGACGCTGCCGCCGTCGGCACTGCCGGTGCTGCCGGAGGACGGCCTGCCGCCGGGCGCCACCCTGGTGGTGGCGGGCGAGGCCACCGCCCCCGACCTGGTGGAGCGCTGGTCCCGCGGGCGCCGGATGGTCAACGCGTACGGGCCCACCGAGTCCACGGTCTGCGCCACCATGAGCGAACCGCTGTCCGGTCCCGTGCTCGCGCCGATCGGCCGCCCCGTCCCCAACACGCGGCTGTACGTGCTGGACCCGCACCTCCAGCCGGTCCCGGCCGGGGTGCCGGGCGAGCTGTACCTGGCCGGAGCGGGGCTGGCCCGCGGCTACCTGGGCCGCCCCGACCTGACGGCGGACCGGTTCGTGGCCAACCCCTTCGGGGCGCCCGGCTCGCGGATGTACCGCACCGGGGACCTCGCCCGGTGGCGGGACGACGGCACCCTCGACTACCTCGGGCGCACCGACCACCAGGTCAAGGTCCGCGGCTTCCGGATCGAGCCCGGCGAGATCGAGTCGGCGCTCACCGCCCACCCCGGCATCGAGCGGGCCTCCGTGGTGGTCCGCGAGGACGGCCCGGGCGGCAGGCGGCTGGTGGCGTACGTGGTCGGCGAGGACCTGGGGGCCCCGGCGCTGCGCGCGTTCCTCGGCGCCTCGCTGCCGGAGCACATGGTGCCCGCGGCGTTCGTGGTCCTGCCCGAACTCCCGCTGACCGCCAACGGGAAGGTGGACCGCAAGGCCCTGCCCGCTCCCCGGGCCGTGGCGGCGCAGGGCGGCGGCCGGGCTCCGGCCACCCCCCGCGAGGCGGTCCTGTGCGCCCTGTTCTCCGAGGTGCTGCGGATCCCGGAGACGGGGGCGGACGACTCGTTCTTCGACCTGGGCGGTGACAGCATCACCGCCGTCCAGCTGGTGTCCCGGGCCCGGGCGGCCGGGCTCGCGCTGGGCGTGCGGGACGTGTTCGTGCAGCGTACGCCCGCCGCGCTGGCGTGCGTGGCCGCGGAGGTCGACACGGAGCTGCGGCCGGCGGACACCCCGTACCTCGACGGGCCGTTCCCCGGCCTGGAGGAGGAGACGGAGCTGCTGATGCGGTCCGACCCCGACCTCATCGACGTCCTGCCGCTCACCCCGCTCCAGGAGGGCTTCCTCTTCCACGCGCTGCTGACCGGCGACGACGGGGACGGCCCGGACGTGTACACCACGCAGCTCGCCCTCGACCTGGAGGGGCCGCTGGACGCGGACGCCCTGCGGGCCGCGGCCGAACGGCTGGTGGCCCGGCAGCCGGCGCTGCGGGCCGCGTTCCGGTACGACACCGAGCACCCGGTCCAGGTGGTGCACGCGAAGGTGGCGCTGCCCTGGCTGCAGGTCGACCTGAGCGGGGCCGCGGACGCCGCCGACGCCGGGGGACGGGCCCGCGAACTGGCCCGTGCCGAGCGCCGGCGCGCCTTCGACCTGGCGGTCCCGCCGCTGCTGCGGGTCCTGCTGGTCGCCCTGCCGGGCGGCCGGCACCGGCTGGTCCTGACGGCCCACCACATCCTGTGGGACGGCTGGTCGGTACCGGTCCTGGTCGAGGAGCTGTTCACGCTCTACGCCGAACGCGGCGCGCAGGGCACCTCGCTGCCCGAACCCCCGCCGCTGCGCGCCTACCTCGCCTGGCTGGCCGGGCGGGACGCCGACGCTGCGCGGGCCGCCTGGCGGGACGCGCTGGCGGGGCCGGTGGCACCCACCCTGGTCTCCCCCGGGGTGGCCGAACAGGAGCCGCAGGCGCAGGAGTCGGTGCGCGTCGAGCTCTCCGCGGAGCTGACCGGCCGCCTCCACGCCGGGCTGCGGGAGGCCGGGCTGACGCTGGCCACCGCGGTCCAGGCGGCCTGGGCGCTGGTCCTGGCCGGGCACACCGGCCGCCGGGACGTGGTGTTCGGCTCGACGGTGTCCGGGCGCAGCCCGGAGGTCGAGGGCATCGAACGGATGGTCGGCAACTTCATCAACACCCTGCCGGTGCGCGTACGGCTGAACCCGCTGGAACCGCTCGGCGCCCTGCTCGCCCGCGTCCAGGAGGAGCAGGCGGCCCTGCTGCCCCACCACCACCTGGGGCTGGGCGAGGTCCAGCGGCTGACGGGCGGCGGGCCGCTGTTCGACACCACCACCGTGGTCAAGAACACCCCGCTGGACGCGGCCGCCCTGCTCGGCCGGGCCGCCGCGGCGGAGGGGCTGCGGCTGGCCGGCGGCGACAGCGAGGACGCCACGCACTACCCGCTGCGCATGCAGGCGGTGCCCGGTCTGGACGCCGACCGGCTGCAGCTGCACCTCGGCTACCTCCCCGACGTCTACCGGCAGGAGCAGGCACAGGAGCTGCTGGACCGGACGGCGGAGATCCTGCGGGCGGTCGCCGACGCACGCGAGACCCCGGTGGGCGGCCTCGGACGGCCGCCCGTCGAGGATGGACTCCGGAGGACCCGGACCGGTCAGCAGGACCTGCCGGCCTTCCGCGGTGGGTACTGATCCGGCTCGACACGATGTCGGCACGACCCGCCAGTACACGATCGATTCGATGGGTGTTGAGGATGCAGGACAACCAGTTAGTCAGGCTCGAACAGGTCAGCCGGTGCTACGCCGCCGGATCGGCGGCGCAGGTGCGCGCCCTCGACGGCATCACCGTCGGCTTCGCACCCGGAACCTTCACCGCGGTGATGGGCCCCTCCGGCTCCGGGAAGAGCACCCTGCTGCAGTGCGCGGCCGGCCTCGACCGCCCCGACTCGGGGCGGGTCGTGGTCGACGGCGTGGAACTCGGCCCGCTCGGCGAGAAGGCGCTCACCGAACTGCGCCGGGACCGGATCGGCTTCGTGTTCCAGGCGTTCAACCTGCTCGGCGCGCTCACCGCCGAGCAGAACGTGGGCCTGCCGCTGCGGCTGGCCGGCCGCCGGCCGGACCCCGCGCAGGTGCGGGCCGCGCTGGCGCAGGTGGGGCTGGGGGAACGCACCGGGCACCTGCCCTCGCAGATGTCCGGCGGCCAGCAGCAACGCGTGGCCATCGCCCGGGCCCTGATCACCCGTCCGAAGGTGCTGTTCGCGGACGAGCCGACCGGCGCGCTGGACAGCAGCTCCAGCCGGACCGTCCTGGCGCTGTTGCGCGGCCTGGTCGACGACCAGGGGCAGACCACCGTCATGGTCACCCACGATCCGGTGGCCGCCTCCTACGCGGACCGGGTGGTCTTCCTCGTCGACGGCCGGGTCACCGACGAGATGCACCGGCCGACCGCGCAGCGGGTCGCCGAGCACATGGCCCGGCTCGAAGCCGAGCCGGAGCCCGACCCCGACTCCCGGCCCGTGGCGGGGGCCCTGCGGACCGACGGGGGCCGGTGATGGGCACCGCGCTGCTGCTGCCCGTGGCCGTGGCCACCCTGCGCAAGCGGTGGCTCGGCTTCGTCGGCTCCTTCGTCGCCCTCGCCCTGGGCGTCGCCCTGATCTCCGCGACGGGGCTGCTGGTGAGCACCTCGGCCGGGCTGGAGAACGCCGATCCGTCGGCGCCGTCCCTGAAGAAGCTGCTCACGTTCATGGCCGGCATGTCCGGTTTCGTCTCGGTGTTCGTCGTCGCCTCGACGTTCGCGTTCGCGGTCGCGGGGCGGCGCCGGGAGACCGCCCTGCTGCGGGCGGTCGGCGCGACCCCCCGCCAGGTGCGGCTGCTGATCCTCGGTGAGGCGGCCGTCGTCTCGCTGGCCGCCTCCGGGTGCGGGGCGCTGCTCGGCCTGGTCGCGGCACAGCCGTTCGCGGACTGGCTGGTGGCGCGCGGCGCCGCCCCCGAGGGCTTCACCGTGGAACTCGGCCCCGGGCCGCTGCTGGTCGCGGCGGGCGTCGAGGTGGCGGTGGCGGTGGTCGGCGCCTACGCGGCGGCCCGCCGGGCCGGCCGGGTGCGGCCGGTGGAGGCCCTCGCGGACGCGGCCGTCGACCGCCGGGTGATGACCGCGGGGCGTTGGGTGTGGGCCCTGGGCTACCTCGCGGTGTTCGGGGCCGTGCTGGCCCTGTTCACCACCATGCCGCCCGGTACGGACGACCCGCAGCTGCGCGACCCGCAGAACCTGCCGGTCTGGTCGCTGCTGATCGACGTCATGGCCATCATGGCGGTCGCGCTGTTCGCACCGCTGCTGGTGCCCCCGCTGGTGCGGCTGCTGACGCTGCCGGTGCCGCTGGCGACCGGTGCGGTGGGCCTGCTGGCCCGGCAGAACGCGCTGGCGTCGGTGCGGCGCACGGTGTCCACCGCGACCCCGATGTTCCTGGTGATCGGGCTGACCGGCACCGTGGTCGGTTCGACGCTGACCTTCGGGGACGCCCGTACCGTCCAGTCGCGGGAGGCGCTCGGCGCACGGTACGTCGTCGAGCCCGCGGGCGGCTCCGCCCTCCCGCCCGGCACCGTGGAGCGGCTGCGCGCGCTGCCCGGCATCGGCACCACCACCGTCCGCACCACCTGGCTGGACGGCCTCGGCGGCGGGGCGGACGCCTCCTCGGCGACCGCCGGGACCATCGCCGCGACCGCCGTGGACGGGGACGCAGCCGCCACGTGGCGGCTGCCCGCCCGGGAGGGCTCGCTGACGGCCCTGCGCGGCGCCACCACGGCCGTCTCCGCCTCGCTGGCCGAGGCCAACGGCTGGCGGGTCGGGGACCGGCTGAGCACCGTGCTGGCCGACGGGACCCCCGTCGACCTCACCGTGGTCGCGGTGGTCGACACCCCGCTGAGCCTGGCCGAGGTCCTGCTCCCGTACTCCGTCGTGGCCGGGCACCTGACCGGCGACGCCGGGCCGTCCGCGGCCTTCCTGACCGCACCCCGGGCGGTGCCGGCACCGGCCGCGGACTCCGGGGTGAGGATCACCCCGGCGCACGCCTGGGGCGGGGACGGCGACGCGCGCTCCCGCTCGGACCGGATCGCGATGGTGGCCATCCTGGGGCCGGCCCTGCTCTACGCCCTGATCGCGATCGTCAACACGATGATGATGTCCACCGGCGACCGGCTGCGGGACTTCTCCACGCTCCGGCTCACCGGGGGCAACGACCGCCAGGTGCTCTCCATGGTGGGGGTCGAGGCGCTGCTGACCGCGGCGACGGCCACCGTACTGGCGCTGCTGGTCACCACCGGCACCCAGGCCGCCACCCTGATGCTCGTCGGGCACCGGATCCTGCGCTCCGGTCCCGAACTGCCGCTGAGCCTGCCCTGGTCGGCGATCGCCACCGCCGCGGTCGCGGGCCTCGGCCTCGCCCTCGTCTCCAGCCTCGTGCCGGCCCGGCTCGCGCTGCGCGCCCGGGCGCTGGACCTCGCCTCCGCCCGGCAGTGAGGCGGCTGCGGCGCCGTGCGCACCACCGCGCACGGCGCCGCGGGCGACAGGCGTCCCGTCTTCCCGACTTCTCGACTTCTCGACTTCTCTTCTTCTCTTCCTCTCCTCCTCTCGTCTTCTCGTCTTCTCGTCTTTCTGACGTCCCGTCTTCCCGTCCGCCCCCGGCCAGCCCCGAAAGAGGACCGACCATGAGCTCCGCCGTGCTCGCCCCGTCCGTCATCACCTCCGCAGCCACCTCCGCACCCGTCCCCGGCGCGCCCGCCGGCGTCCGGAGAGCCACCGTCCTGCTGGCCGAGGAGCTGTCCCCGGCCACCGTCGCCGTGCTCGGCGACGACGTCGACGTCCGCCGCTGCGACGGCACCGACCGGCCGGCGCTGCTCGCCGCGCTGGGCGACGCCGACGCGGTGATCGTCCGCTCCGCGACCACCATGGACGCCGAGGCCATCGCGGCGGCGCCGCGGCTGAAGGTGATCGCCCGGGCCGGCATCGGCCTGGACAACGTGGACGTACCGGCGGCCACCGCCGCCGGAGTCCTCGTCGTCAACGCGCCCACCTCGAACATCGTCAGCGCCGCGGAGCACGCGATCGCGCTCCTCCTCGCCGTCGCCCGGAACGTGGCCCCCGCCGACGCCTCGCTGCGGGCGGGCCGCTGGCAGCGGGCGCGCTTCACGGGCGTGGAGCTGTCCGAGAAGGTCCTCGGGATCGTCGGCCTCGGCCGGATCGGGTCCCTGGTCGCCTCCCGCATGGCCGCGTTCGGCATGGAGATCGTCGCGTACGACCCGTACGCGGACGCCGCGTCGGCGGCGCGCGCGGGGGTCCGGCTGGTGCCCCTCGAGACCCTGCTCGCGCTCAGCGACTTCGTCACGATCCACCTGCCGCGGACGGCCGAGACCCTGGGCCTGATCGACGCCGCCGCCATCGCCCGGACGAAGCCCGGCGTGCGGATCGTGAACGCCGCGCGCGGCGGCATCGTCGACGAGCGGGCGCTGTACGAGGCCCTCGTGGCGGGCCGGGTCGCGGGTGCCGGTCTCGACGTCTTCGCCACCGAACCCTGCACCGACTCGCCCCTGTTCGGACTGGAGAACGTGGTGGCGACCCCGCACCTGGGGGCCGGCACCGCCGAGGCCCAGGAGAAGGCGGGCGTGTCGGTCGCCGCCTCCGTGCTGCTCGCGCTGGCCGGTGAGCCGGTGCCGGACGCGGTCAACGGCTGACGTGCCGCGGCGCGCGCGTCGTCACCCGTCCGCACCCGGACGATCGTCCGTCGATACGCCCGTATGCCTGCATGCCCGTACGCCTGTATGCCAGTAGGCCCGTACGCCCGTACGCATTTATGTCGGTAAGTCCATGTGTCCGTACGTCCATACGTCGATACGTCCGTGCAGCCACGGACCGACCACGAACCGGGAGAACGCCGTGACCCCACAGCCCCTCGCCGCGCCCGCGCCCGCCGACGCGGAGACCGCCATCGACGGACTGCGCCGCTCCATCGACCACCTCGACGAGGAGGTCCTGCTCCTGCTCGAACGGCGCCGGGAGCTCTCCGAGGCCGTCCAGCACGCCCGGATCGAAGCGGGCGGCCGTCGCACGGAACTGAGCCGCGAGAACGTGGTCATCAAGCGCTACGCCGACCGGCTCGGCCGGCCGGGCGGAACGATGGCCATGGCCCTGCTGGAACTGTGCCGCGGCTCGCTGTACCGCCCGGCCGGCTCCCCGCGCTGACGGATCCGCGCGGAGAGCCGCCACGGTCAGCCGGCCGGTGCCAGGACGGCCCGTACGGGGCGCTGCACGGGCAGCGCCTGGACGTGCAGCAGCACCAGCGGGTGGAAGCGGAAGCTGCCCCCCGCCGGCGCTCCCACCGCCCCGGGCCCGCGCACCGGCTCCAGCAGGGAGCCGTCGACCAGTCGTTCCACCAGGTCCTCGGCCCGCCGCACCGGCAGGCCGAGGACCGTCGCCGCGGCGGCCGCGGTGAACGGCCGCCCGCCCAGGACGGACAGGCGGGTGAGCAGTTCCCGCTCCTCGGTGCCGGTGCGGCGCAGCCAGTCGGCGAGCGATCCGGCCACGTCCAGCTCGCCGAAGACCAGTTCCGCCAGCCGGGTCGGCTCGTCCGCGAGCCGCTGGGCCAGTCGGGCCACCGACCAGTGCGGGCGGGAGGCCAGTCGGGCTCCCGCGATGCGCAGCGCGAGCGCCATCCCGGCGCAGTGGTCCACGATCCGTTCGGCGGCGGCCGGTTCGGCGGCCGTGCGCGCCCGGCCCGCGGCCGCGGTGAGCAGGTCGAGGGACTCGGTGCGGTTCATCGGGCCCAGGGCGAGCGTGAAGGGGCCGGTGGCCACGGCGAGGTGGACGTGTCCGACGACCAGCGTCGCGCCGTGCGGCCCGGCCGGGAGCAGCGGGGCCAGCTCCGTGCCCCGGCCCGCGTTGTCGAGCAGGACCACGAGCCGGCGGCCCGCGGTACGGGTGCGGTAGATCCGCACGAGCTCCTCCAGGTCGGTCCGAGCGGACTCGGGCGGCTCCTGGCCGAGCGCGCGCAGGAAGCGGACCAGCACGCTCCGCGGGTCCTTCGGCGACCCGTCCGGCGCGGTCAGGTCGGCGTACAGCTGCCCGTCGGGGAAGTCCTCCCGGGCGGCGTGCACCGCGTGCACGGCGAGGGCCGTCTTGCCGACGCCCGCCATGCCGGTGATCAGCCCCCGGCGCGGTTCGCCGGCGGATCCCCGGCCCGGTGCGCGGAGCAGGCCGCGCAGCGCCGCCAGTTCGCGGCCGCGGCCGGTGAAGGCGGCGACGTCGGGCGGCAGCATGAAGGGCGAGGCCTCCGACGCGGTGGCCGGACCTGCGGTGGCCGGACCTGCGGTGGCCGCACCGGCGCCGGCCGGGGCCGTGCCGGCGGTCGCGGGCCGCGGTCCGCTCCCTGCCGGGCGCGGCCGGGGCGTGCCCCCGGACGACCGGCCGGGGACGCGCTCGCCCACCGGCCTGCGGGCGGCCGGGATGGCCACCGCGGGCGCCGGCTCGGCGGCCCGGGCCGGGGCGGAGGGCGCGGCGGCGGGGGCCGCCACGGGCGCACCCGGCGCCTCCAGGTCCAAGGTGGCGCACAGCAGGGCCTGGTGGGCGGCCTTCAGGCCGCTGCCGGGGTCGACGCCCAGCTCGTCGGCCAGGACCGTGCGGCCCTCGTGGAACACGTGGAGGGCGTCGGCCTGGCGTCCGCACCGGTACAGGGCGGTCATCAGCTGGGCGCGCATCCGCTCGCGCAGCGGGAAGTCGGCCACCAGGCGGGTCAGTTCGGCGACGATCTGCTGGTGTCTGCCGAGGGCGAGATCCGCCTCGATGCGGTTTTCCAATGTGGCGGCGCGCCCCTCCTCCCATTGCGGAATTTCTTCCTCCGCGAGGAATTCGGTGACATTCACCAACATGGGGCCCTGCCACAAATCCAGCGCGTCGCGCAGCAGAGTGCCCGCTTCCGCATAGCGGTGTTCCTGGAGCGCCTCCCGGCCGAGCCGGTCGAGCCTCTCGTATTCGACGATGTCGACGCGGCTGTCCCCGGTTTTGATGGCATATCCCGGAGAGCGCCGTTCCAGGACGACTTCGGGTTCCAGGAGCTTGCGCAGCCGGGAGACGTACGTGTAGATCTGCGCGCTCATCGTGGCGGGCGGGTCGGCGCCCCACAGCAGGCGGCTGAGCCGCGTGTCCGGAACCACCCGTCCCCGGGCGAGCAGGAGGGCGGCGAGGAGGGTGTGCATCTTCGTGCCCGAGAGCGCGACGCGCGCGCCCTCGCGGCTGGCCTCGACCGGGCCAAGCAGCTGAAGGTCCATGGTGTCCTGTCGACGTCGGTCTGGGTGGCGGCTGTGGCCGCCACCATCGCCGATGCCGCTGTCCCGCCGATGTCGGATCGATTTCGGCCTACCGGACCGGCCCGCTCCGGCGGCGAAATAGGAGCAACATCGGCCCGACAGCGCTGCTTCGTAGCGTCCTTCCCGTCGCCCCGGCCAGGAGGCGACGACCTGGACTCGACGAGGAGACCACGCATGCGTAGCACCCGCACCGTTCTCGCCGGCATCCTCTGCTCCGTGGCCGCGGCCGTGGCACTGACGGCAGGGTCGACCGGTCAGGCGGCGGCGAGCGAGCTGCCCGCGGCACCGGCCGTCGTGAACGGCCTGGCGGACGAGGTCCCGTGGACCCCGCCGCACCCGGCCCCGCAGGGCGCGGAGGGCGCGAACGGCACGACCGCCACGAACGGTACGGACGACGAGGTCCCGTGGACCCCGCCGCACCCGGCTCCCCAGGGCGCCGACAGCGCGAACGGCACGACCGCCACGAACGGTACGAACGGCACGGACGACGAGGTCCCGTGGACCCCGCCGCACCCCGCCCCGAGCGGCACCGACGGCGACGTCGCCGCCAGGCCCTGAGGGACGTCCCCGGCGCCGGCCGGGAACACGGTGGGGAGGCCCGGACCGCGTACGGCGGGTCCGGGCCTCCCGGCGTCGTCAGGACTCCAGGACGCGGACCAGGTCCGGCGGCGCGACCGGGCCGGCCGCCGCCGTGACGACCAGCAGGGCGCGGTCCAGCCGGTCCCGCCAGACCGGGGCCCGCAGTTCGTCGAAGACCGCGCGGGCGGACCCCAGCCGGAGCGCGGCCTCGGGCCCACCCCGTACGGCGAGGGCGAACCCGAGGTCGGACTCGATCCGGGCCCGCAGGAACCGGTCCGAGACCTCCTCCGCCAGCCCCAGCGCCTCCAGCAGCACCGTCTCGGCCCCCGGCCAGTCGCCCCGGCGCCAGCGGGCCTCGCCGATCCCGCGCAGGGCGTGGGCCTCGCCGAGCCGGTCGCCGTCCTCGCGGGTCAGCTCCAGCACCGTGAGGCAGTTGCGCTCCGCGCCCTCGGGGTCGCCGAGGCGCAACAGCGCCTCGGCCAGCCGGTAGGTGTTCTGGGTCTCGCCGCGGACGCTGCCCGCCGCCCGGCTCTTGGCGATGGCCTCGTCGCACAGCGCGATGCCCTCGGAGAGGTTGCCGCGCTCGAGCTCGAGCTGGGCGAGCAGCCCGAGCGCGTGGGACTCGCCCGCGGTGTCGCCCACCGCCCGGAAGCCCTCGAGGGCCTCGCGGGCGTCGCGGGTCGCCTCGTCCAGGTCGCCGGAGAAGCGGGCGCACAGGGCCAGGTTGCGCAGGGTGACGGCGCGGCCGTGCACCTCCCCGACCGTGTCGAAGAGCGTCAGGCTGCGCAGCAGCAGGGGGCGCGCCTGCGGGTAGCGGCGCTGGTAGATGGCCAGGGTGGCCAGGGAGCGCGTCATCGACGCCTCGCCGAGCGTGTCGCCCGTACGCGCGGCCGCGGCCAGCGCCTGCTCGGCACAGGTACGCCAGTCCTCCAGGTAGTTGTGGGCCTCGAAGAGGGTGGTGCTGTTGAGGGTCAGCCCCCAGGCGTAGCCGGCGGAGCCGTCGCAGGCCGCCGCCTGGGTGACGACGTCGACGAGGGCGGCCCGCTCGGACTCGAACCAGTCCATCGGGTCGGCGAGGAGCTCGTCGACGAGGTCGGCCGGCAGCGGGACCTGGCTCACCCGGCCGTAGGTCACCGCGTGGGAGCCGCCGTACGTGCGTTCGCGCGCCGCGTCGGCCAGGTGCAGCCAGCCGCCGTACGCCCGTTCCAGGGCGGCCATGCGCTCGTCCTCGTCGTCCTCCGCCTGGGCGCGTTCCCACGCGAAGAGCCGCAGCAGGTCCTGGAAGCGGTACCGGGGGGCGGGGCCGGCAGCGGCCGACACCTCGAGGAGCTGGGCGTCGACGAGCTGCTCGATGAGGTCCTCTGCGTCGACCGGCTCCGCGTCGATGAGGGCCGCACCGACCCAGGCCGCGAAGTCGGACACGTTGAGCAGGCCGAGCCGGCGGTAGAGCTGCCGGGCGGCCGGGGACAGGTCGCGGTAGCTGAGCCGGAACCCGGCCCGTACCCCGCCCTCGCCGGGGCTCAGTTCGTCCAGCCGCCGGCGCTGGTTCTCGAGCCGGGTGACGAGGTTGCGCACGGACCAGTGGGGTTTGGCGGCGAGGCGCGCGCCGGCGATGCGCAGGGCCAGCGGCAGCCGGTCGCAGAGCTCGCCCAGCCGTTCGGTGGCGGCGGGGTTCGCGGCGATCCGGTCGGCGCCGGCGACCTCGGCGAGCAGGACGGTGGCCTCCTGGCCGGTCATCGTGTTCAGCGCGATGCGCAGCACGGCGTAGTCGCCGATCAGGTCGTCCATGAGGTCGCGGCCGGTGATGACCACGCAGCAGCGGCCGTTGCCGGGCAGCAGGGGCCGGATCTGCCGGAACGAACGGGCGTTGTCGAGGACGATCAGGACCCGCTTGCCGCCGAGCACGCTGCGGTAGAGGGCGGCGCGGTCGCCGGGGTCGGCCGGGATCTGCGGGGCCGGCACGCCGAGGTCGCGCAGGAACCGGTCCAGGGTGATGGCCGGCGCCACGGGCTCGTAGGTCTCGTCGTAACCGCGCAGGTCGGTGTAGAGCTGGCCGTCGGGGAAGCGGGCGGCGATCTGGTTGGCCCACTGGAGGGCGAGGGCGGTCTTGCCGACGCCCCCTATGCCGCTGATGGCGGCCATGGTCAGCGGCGACTGCCCCAGGCGTTCGTCCAGCATCCGGTCGAGGGCGCTGAGTTCCTGGGCGCGGCCGGTGAAGGAGGCGGACGCGGCCGGCAACTGGGCGGCGATGTGGGGGGCGGGCGCCGGTGCGGGGTCGGCGGGCGGCTGCGTCAGCTCCGGCGAGTCGCTGAGCACGAGGTCGTGCAGGCTCTGCAGGACGGGTCCGGGCTCGATGCCCAGTTCCTCGGACAGCAGCCGGCGTCCCTCGCGGTAGAGGGCGAGGGCGTCGGCGCGGCGGCCGGAGCGGTAGTGGGCGAGCATCAGGTGGGCGCGGGCCTGCTCGCGCAGCGGGTGCTCCTTGACCAGGGCGTGGAGCTCGGGGATGAGGACGCGGTGCCGGCCGAGCTGGAGCCGCAGTCCGGCGTACTCCTCGTGGACGTCCAGGCGCAGCTCCTCCAGCCGGGCCGCCTCCTGTTCGACGCGGGGGCCGGTGACCCCTTCCAGGGCGCGGCCGCGCCACAGGGAGAGGGCCTCGGCGTACGCGTCGCAGGCCTCGGGGTTCTTGCCGCTGCGGGCCAGCTCGCGAGCCTGGCGCACGGCCTCGTCGAACGCGGCGGCGTCGATGCGGTGTTCCAGGGGGTGCAGGACGTACCCCGGGTGCGCGGTGCTGATCAGCGAGCCGGCGTCCTTGAAGGCCTTGCGCAGGCCCGCGACGCAGATGGCGATCTGGTTGCGGGCCGTGGTCGGCGCCCCGGCGGGCCAGACGGCGTCGATGAGGCTGTCGACGGACACGATCCGGCCGGGCGCCAGCAGGAGCATGGTCAGGACGGTCCGCTGGCGCGCTCCGCCCAAATGGACCGACGTTCCGTCAATGTGTACGTCCAGTGGTCCTAAGAGCCTGAATACGACCTCTCGCACCGTTGCGATCCCCCCGTGTATGCGTGTGCGTCCTCCCCCGACGCACCCGCCCATGTGACCAGTTACCGGTCAGTAGATCCACTGGAGCGATCTCGCGCGACTTTGCCGGTTCCTCGTCCGGAGAACGTCCGGGACGCAAGAAGATTCCGTATAGCCGCATAAGGGTTCGGTAATATTTGGGCCTTCCAGTCTGGGCGCATCGGCGCGGGGGCCCTCCCGGCGCCACCCGTTGGAGGGATCCTGATGCGCCGTCGACTCACCGCCGTCTCCGCCACCCTCGTGGCCGGCATCGTCGCTCTCGCCACCCCGGCCTCCGCGGCCCCGGCCGACAAGCCCCAGGTGCTGAGCAGTTGGACGCAGACCAGCGCGGCCAGCTACAACGCCTGGGCGACGGCCCGCGCCCACCAGGGCGACTGGTCCGCCTACGGGTTCGACTGGTCGACCGACTACTGCTCGTCCTCCCCGGACAACCCGTTCGGGTTCCCCTTCCAGACGTCCTGCGCCCGCCACGACTTCGGGTACCGCAACTACAAGGCGGCCGGCTCCTTCAGCGCGAACAAGGCGCGGCTCGACGACGCCCTCTACGCCGACCTCAAGCGGGTCTGCGCCGCGTACTCGGGCGTGAAGAAGGCCTCGTGCGACTCGACCGCCTGGACCTACTACCAGGCCGTGAAGGCCTTCGGGAACACGGCGGCCGTGGACGGCGGCGCCGTCGCCTGACCGCGACGTGCCGCGGCCCCCGCAGCCCCCGGTGTTCCGGGGCGGCGGGGGCTGCGGCACGTGTCGGTCAGGAGAACAGCTCGGCGAGCAGCTCGGGGCCGACGGGGATGGGGGCGGGACGGTGGGCGGGGGGCCGTACGCCCGCCAGTTCCCGAACGAGGAAGTCCCAGCAGCGCGTGCGGACGTAGGCGATGTGGTCGATGAAGGTGTGCTCGGCACCGGGGACGACCAGGAGCTCGAAGTCCTTGCCGGCGGCGATCAGGCGGTCGGCCAGGCGCAGCGTCTGGTCCGGGTGGACCTGGTCGTCCATCTCTCCGTGCACGAGGAGCAGTCTGCCGGCCAGGCGGTCGGCGAGGTCGAGGTTGGAGGTGCGGGCCCAGGCCTCGGGCCGGTCCGCGCCGTCGTAGGCCTCCACGAAGCCGAGGCTGAAGCGGGGGGCGTCGTGCGAGCCGGAGAGGGCGACCCCGACCTTGAAGACCTCGGGGTGGTCGAGCATCGCGCGGGCGGCGGCGTAGCCGCCTCCGGAGTGGCCGAGGACGCCCGTCCGGTCCAGGTCCATCCACGGTCGGGTCCGCGCCAGTTGGCGGAGGGCCGCGACGTGGTCGGCGAGGTTGCCGGCGTCGGCGAGTCGGCCGTAGGAGGCGTCGTGGAAGGCCTTGTCCCGGCCCGGGGTGCCGCGGCCGTCGAGGGCCACGACCACGAAGCCGAGCGCGGCGAGGGGTTCGGCGTCCAGGCCCATCCCGCCGGGGTCGAAGGACGGGGCGACCCGGTTGACCTGCGGGCCGGGGTAGACGTTGTCCACCACCGGGTAGCGCCGGTCGGGGTCGAAGCCGCGCGGCTTGTAGAGCACGCCGTAGACGTCCGTGACGCCGTCGGCGGCCTTGACGCGGAAGCGCTCGGGCGCGGTCCAGCCGGTGGCGACCAGTGCGGTGACGTCGGCGCGTTCGAGCTCGACCAGCACGCGACCGGTGCGGTCGCGGACCGTCGTCACGGGCGGGGTGTCGACGGTGGAGGCGGAGTCGACGAAGTACGCCCCGCCGGGCGCCGTGGTCACCACGTGGTCCAGGTCGTCGTCCGTGAGCCGCGCGAAGCCGGTTCCGTCCAGGCCGACCCGGCAGACCGTGCGCCGGTAGGGGTCCTCCTCGACCAGCCCGGACGCCGTGAAGTACAGCACCCGCTCGGCCTCGTCGACGTGCAGGATCCGGCGGACCGCCCAGGGCCCCGAGGTGACCTGTCCGAGGAGGGCGCCGGTGTGCAGGTCGTAGCGGTAGAGGTGGCCCCAGCCGTCGCGCTGCGAGTACCACAGCACCTCGTCGGCCAGCACCTGCACGATCGGCTGCTCGTACGCGAACTGGTTGGGCTCCACCCGCGTGGGCCCGCTCTCGGCGAGCACGGCGGCGACCTCGCCGGTGGCCGGGTCCATCCGGTGCAGGGTGAGGGTGCGCAGGTCGCGCGGCCGAGCGAGGTAGTACACCGCCGAACCGTCCTGCGCCCACCACGCCCATCCGAGGGTGATCGGTGACATCACGGGCATGAGCAGCGGTTCGGCCTGGGCGCGGACCGTCCCGGCCGCGGCGACGTCCAGGACGACCAGCTCGGCCTGCGGCACGTGCGCGTCGCCCGGGTGGGCGAACCGCTGGGTGTGCAGGCGGGGTGCGCCTCCGTCGGCGGGTCGGGCCTCGGTGAGGTGGGTCTCGCGGACGGCGCGCTCGTCGGTCCGGTGGGCCAGCACCTTCGTCGAGTCGGGCGACCAGGCCACCGCGGGCGGCAGGTGCGGCAGGCCGAACTTCCGCAGCAGGGTGCCGTTGGCCGTGCACTCCGGGCCGTAGCCGTAGCCGTGACCGGGCGCGCCGTCGGTGGTCAGGGCCCACTCGCGGCCGTCGGCGAGCGAACGCACCCACAGGTCGTGACCCCGCCGCGACACGGCCAGCTTGCCGTCGGGGGACGGCACTTCCAGCGGGCTGCCCGGCGGCGTGGCCTCGGCGGGCTCGCAGGCGTAGTCGACCAGACCGCAGCGCCAGTACGCGCCGAACGCCGCGAACTCCACGGCGTCGGCGGCGAACACGACGGCCGCGAACGGCAGGGCCTCGGGGTCGACCGGCCGGCCGGAGGCGGCCGCGAGCGCGGCGGCCAGCCGGGGGTGGTCGAAGGCCGGCTCGCGGGTGCCGGCCGCCGGGTCGGCGCGTACGAAGCGCTTGCCGGTAGGGGTGCTCACCGCGTACCAGAAGCGGGCGCCGGCGTCGGTCCACTGCGGCCTGACCCGGTCGCCGACCACGAGCTCGCCGGGGCGGGCGGGGCGGCGCAGCAGCAGCTCGGCGGCCTGGTAGTCCTCGGTGGTGCTCATCGCGTTCGTCCGTCCTCGGTTTCGGTGGTGGGTGTGGTGGCGCGGCGCCGAGGCGGCGCCGTCGCGTCGGGGGGCGGGGCCGCTGCTCAGAGGCTGCGGGCGGTGATGTCGCCGTAGGAGGTGGTGGCGTGGATGTTCAGGGCGGCGTCGGTGCCGTGGGTGTTGTTGAGGGTGTTGTGGATGCGGCCGTAGGCGGTGCCGGCGTCGAGGGTGGCGGAGACGCCGCGGGCGGCGCCGACCTCGATGCGGCCGTGTTCGGTGCGCAGGGTGACCGTGCCGGCGACGGCCTCGGTGATGCGCAGGTCGCCCTTCTGCGTGGTGATGTCGGCCGGGCCGGCGAGGCGGCCGACGGTGACGTCGCCGGCCTGCAGGGCGAGGCGGGCGCCGGCGGTCTCGTCGAGCTTGACGGTGGCCTGCGCGGCCCGGAAGGCCACGTCGCCCAGCCGTCCGACGCCGCGGAGTTCGGCGGCGGCCGCCGTCGCCTCGACGTGGGAGCCGGCCGGCAGCTGCACCGTCACCTCGACCGCACCCGAGTTGCCCAGCACCCGGTTCCCGCCCTCGGCGGCCACGATCCGCAGGACGCCGTCGGCGTAGCGGACCTCGACCTGCTCGGCCGCCTTCACGTCCCGGCCCTTCGCGGCGTCCGCGGGCAGGACCTCCACCACGGTGTCCACGCGGTCGGCGGCGATGAACCGGATACGACCGGCCGGGACGTCGACGACGGCGGAGACCGGGGCGGCGGTGGCGAACTTCTGCATGACGTTTCTCCTTCTCCAGCGGCGGGGGCCTTGTTGCCCTCGCCGTTTCTGATGAGCGAAAAGCTACGTTGCATTCAAGGATCGAGCAACATACTCGTTGCATGAAATCAGAATCTATGCAGGTCAGAGCCACATTTTCATTGCAACGACCCTGACGACTAACGCAACAACCTGCCACCTGACGTTGCAATGAGATGAAGCTGAAGGCTAAGCTCGGCCCACCACGCAGCACGAAGGAGACCCGATGCCGGGAGGCAGACTCACCCAGCAGGAACGCCAGCAGATCGCGCTGGGGCTGGCCGACGGCCTCGCCTACGCGGAGATCGCCAGGCGCCTCGACCGCCCGACCTCGACCGTCACGCGCGAGGTGATGCGCAACGGCGGCCCCACCGGCTACCGGGCCGACCTCGCCCACCGCGCCACCGAACACCGCGCCCAGCGCCGCAGGCAGGCCGCGCCCCGGGAGCCGGGCACGCCCCCGCGGGCCGACGGACGCGACGCCGCCGAGGTGCGGGCGTACGAGGAGGTGTTCACCACCGTCCTCATGGCGTCCGGCGTACCCAAGATGATGGCCCGAGTGCTGGCCTGTCTCTGCACCACGGACTCGGGCAGCCTCACCGCCTCCGAACTCGTCCAGCGCCTCCAGGTGAGCCCGGCGTCCATCTCCAAGGCGGTCGCGTTCCTCGAGGAACAGGGCCTGGTCCGCCGGGAACGCGACGAGCGCCGCCGCGACCGGTACGTCGTGGACGACGACATCTGGTACCGGTCGATGATGGCCAGCGCCCGCTCCACGGCCCAACTCGTCGAGACCGCACGGCAGGGCGCCGGCGTCCTCGGCCACGGCACCCCGGCCGGCACCCGCTTCGAGAACATCGCCCGCTTCCTCGACTTCGTCTCCGAGAGCATCGTGCGCGCCGCCGAACAGGCCCGCGACGTCCTCTCCGCGAAGCCCGGGACCGACGCCGAAGGGCCGCACGGAGCGGGCACCCCCGACGGGCGACCGATCGGGTAGCGTGCGCGGGCATGGGTGAGCTCGTAGTGATCAGGCACGGCCAGACGGAGTGGAGCCTGTCGGGCCGGCACGCCGGCCGGACCGACGTGGGGCTGACCGACGCGGGTGAGGCGGCGGCCAGGGCCCTGGCCCCGAGGCTGGCCGACCGCCCGCTGGCCGCCGTGTTCAGCAGTCCGCTGAGCCGCGCCGTGCGGACGGCGGAGCTGGCCGGTCTGACCGGCGCCGAGCCCAATCCGGACCTGCTGGAATGGGACTACGGGGGCTACGAGGGACTGACCGCCGAGCAGATCAGGGAGTCGAGGCCGGGCTGGGACCTGTGGCGGGACGGCGTCGTTCCCGGCGACGACGACCATCCCGGCGAGCAGCTCCAGCAGGTGGCCGCGCGCACGGACGCGGTGCTCGACCGCGTCCGTCCGCTGCTGGCCGAGGGGGATGTCGCCGTCGTCGCGCACGGCCACCTCGCCCGCGTGCTCACCGTCCGCTGGCTCGGCCTCGACGCGTCCGCGAGCCGACTGCTGGGACACCCGCATCCGGGCACCCTCAGCTTCCTGGCCACCGAAGACGGCCAACCGGTCATCTCCGCCTGGAACGTCCCGTAGCCCGAGCCCGCCGCGGGTCCGCGCCCGGGCGTGGCGGACCGTCGCGAGTGGTTCCGGCTGCCGTACGGGCGTGAGGAGCACCGGAACAAGACCGAGCCAGCGCACGGCCCTCCGGCGGGCCGTCTTCGACGAGCGCGCCCATGAGGGCGACGTACTCGGTCGGCTCGTCCGGGAGTACCTCGCCGGCCGCGAGCGTGACCGCGACCACGACGCCGCGCCGCTCAGCCGTCGAAGTGGAGCCCGGGTCGGGTCCAGAGGGTGAGGTCGCTGCTGGTGGCGACCGCCAGGGTCAGGCCGGAGGGGGAGAAACCGGCGGCGCGGAGTTCCGAGCACTCGGAGTGGAAGACGTGCCACCACGTGCCTCCCGCCGGGCCCTTGTGGGACCCGCCGTCGGCGGAGAGGATGACGCGGTCGTGGGGCCACTCGGGGCTGACGACGTCCAGGGTCCAGCCGTCCGGTGTGGTGCGGTGCAGGCCGCCGCCGAAGAGCCCGGCGATCCGCACCGGCGTGCCCTCGATCGGGCCGAGACCGGGACAGGTGAGCTCCGGCGACGCGTCCGGAGTGCTGGTGTCGGGGTCCGGATCGCGGTCGCGGGCGACCCGTTCGCCGGTGACCGCGTCGAAGAGTCCGTAGCCGGTGCTGGACACGGCCATGACGAGGTCGTGCCCGCTGCCGGGATGGACGGCGAAGCCGACGCCGAGCAGACCCCCGACGGCGATGCCGTGGTCCGGCACCGGCCGCCACGGCTCCGGGGCCGGCATGACGGTGGCCGCGATGTAGCGCTCGCGCAGTCGCTGCTGGTACTCGGTGATCAACTCGTCTCCCGAATGCCGTCCGCGTCGAGGGTCCGGACCACCAACGATCTCAGGGTGACGGGTCCGGCCTTACCCCAGGGGTAACGGGGCCGCTCCGCTCCGGTCGGTGCCGATATCCACGCCGTATCCCTGGCTTCGTGATTCAGAGCCCCGCTACCACTTCACCGCAGGTCGGGTCATGTGGCTGGCGGTCCTGAAGCGCGACCAGGACCGCTCGTGCGACCCGGCTGAATCGCTCGAGAGCGAGTGCTGCCTGTTCTTCTCCCGAGCGGATGAGAACAGTGACGACATTCTTAAGGACCTCGTCGGTCCCACTCCCGATGGGCTCTGGTAGCCCCGCGAGGAGTTCATACTTGGGCCACCTCTCGATCCGTGCTGCGAGAACCGAGAGACGCACATCGGCGATACGTGATCCTGCTGTCTTCCCAGGACCTGTCTCAGCTTCCCGTGCCTCGGCAAACAACCCCAGGGCCACCAGCGTGTGCAGAGAACCTTCACCCATGGGTTCTGAGACGTTCCAAGTCGCAAATCGCCGCTCGCGGTCAGCGCGGCCGTCAGGCAACTGATCGTGGGCGCTGATCAGCTTGCGGGCCGCGATCCGCGCCGAGGTCCATAAGGCGCTGTCAGCCTGTCCAGTGGTCATGGCCCCGATTGTGCCTCCTCGCAGGATGGACGACCTTTTCCGTGCGGGCCCGAGCGTCCCGGTGGAAGGTGAACGGAAGGCCTGATGACGGCCGGTGGCTCCCTGTTTGGCTCCCTCCGGACGCAACAAGCTGTCCGGAAGGGCGCTGAACTGCGCTTTCCGCACCTCGGACGCGGCTGTGGAGTTACCCCAGGGGTAATCGACCCGTTGGCCGGTGGCCGGCCAGAGTGGTCACGCGACGACGACGGGTCGGTCGGCCACCAGGGAGGGATCGCTCATGCCGTACTTCGAGGGACACGACGGGACGCAGCTCTTCTCCACCGACTGGGGCCGGGGCGAGCCGGTGGTGTTCGTGTCCGGGGCGTGGCTCGGCAGCAGCGCCTGGGAGTTCCAGATGCTCCCGCTGTCCGAGCGGGGACTGCGCTGCATCGCGTTCGACAAGCGCGGGCACGGCCGCTCGGACTGGGTGGGGCACGGCTACGACTACGACACCCTCGCCGACGACCTGGCGGCCCTGCTCGACCACCTCAACCTGCGCGGGGTGACGCTCGTCGCGCACTCGATGGGCGGCGGGGAGGTCATCCGGTACCTGTCCCGGCACGGCTACGACCGGGTGGCCCGGGTGGCGCTGGTCTCGGCCACCGCGCCGCTGATGGCCCGGACCGCGGACAACCCGGACGGGATCGACGCGAAGCTCTTCGAGGCCGTGACACCGGAGCGGACCGCGGACCGGCCGCGGTGGATGGCCCAGAACGCGCAGGCCTTCTTCGCGACGCACCTGGGCAACCGGGTCTCCTCCGAACTCGTGGCGTGGACGGTGCAGAAGTGCCTCGACTGCTCGGCGAAGGCCGCCCTGGAGGTGGTCAGGACCGGGTTCGCCACCGACCTGCGCGAGGAGGCCGCCGCGCTGCGGGTGCCGACGCTGATCGTCCACGGGGCCGCCGACGCGTCCGCGCCCGTCGAGCTGTGCGGACGGCGGCTCGCGGCGCTGGTGCCGGACAACGTCTACAAGGAGTACCCCCTGGCGGGCCACGGCATCTGCATCAGCCACGCCGAGCAGGTCAACCAGGACCTGCTCGAGTTCATCGGCGACGGTCCGGCCTGACCGGGTGCAGGGCACGGGGGCGGACCCCGGCGGCCCCGGCCGTCCGTCCTCCTCGGAGAGTGGCTTCGACATCTCCTCCGCACGGCCGTCACATCGGCGGGGCGGGGTCCGTCAGTGGGGTGAGAGCAGGACGCAGAGCCCGGAGGAAACGAGATGAGCGACATGACCGACGTCACGCAGACCACCGCCACCACCACCCGCGCCGCGGCCACCACCCGCGCCGCCGCCGAGTCGCGGCTGCCGAACCCGGCGCGCCTCGTGCCCGAGCTGGGGGCCGTGGCCGGGGCGCTGTACAAGGCCGTGACCAACGGTTCGGTCGCCAAGACGACCATCGACCTCATGCAGCTGCGGGCCGGGCAGATCGTCGGCAACACCTACCTGACCGTGATGCACACCGACAGCCTCCGCAAGGACGGCGTCACCGAGGAACGCATCACCGCGGTCGCCTCGTGGCGGGACGCGCCGTACTTCAGCGAGGCCGAAGCGGTCGCGCTGGAGCTGGTCGAGGCGGTGCTGGTGGGCGGCGACCGCGGCGAGCGGGTGCCGGACGCGCTGTACGAGCGGGCCGCGGCGGTCTACGACGAGACCGCGCTCACCACGCTGGCGCTGGCCATCGGCCAGGTCAACTTCTTCGTCCCGCTGGCCGTGATCGGCAAGCCCCTCCCCGGCCTGAAGCCCTCCGAGCAGTGGCGCTGAGGCGAGCGGCCCGCACCGGCGCGGGAGCACCCGCCCGGGTCACGGTGCGGGTGCGGGCTGCGGGGCTTCGCGGGACAGGACCCGGCGCAGGCCCTTGAACAGGGGCTCGCGCGGGGCCGGGGCCTGCTCGGACCGGTGCATGAGGCGGGCCGGGTGGATGCGCAGGACGGCGGTCCGGCCGCCGCGGTCCTGGTCGAGGGTGACCAGCCAGGTGCCGTCGGTGGTGAGGTACGCGGTGCGGGCCGGGGCGTCGCCCGGGCGACCGGCGGCGGCCATCCAGTCGGGGACGAACGTGCGGGCCAGTTCCTCGGCGAGCTCGGCCGCGCCCTCCCGGCCGCCGTCGACGGGGTCGCTGAAGTAGAGGGACATGTGGGTGGATGCCACCGTCCGCGTGTCGACGAGGTAGGTCTCGTTGCGGCGTTCCTCGACGAGGACGTGCCAGTTCGTGCCGGTCATGGCGCGACCGTATGCGGGAAGACCGTCCGGGACAACGGACTTGAGCTTCTTCTGCGGTGGCCCGGGCTCCGGCCCCCGCCCGGTCAGGGGCGGGCGGCCCGCAGCAGGGCGGCGGCGCCCAGGACCGGCACGAGCAGCGAGGTCGCGGCGATCACGAGGAGTTCCACCGCGCCGAGGCGGCCGACGGCGAGCAGGAACGCCCCCAGGAGCAGGGCGACGGGGACGGCCGCGCAGGCGGCGGTGGCGACCAGCTTGGGTCGGGTGCCCCACTGACCGGAGGTCCACAGCAGGACCAGACCGGCGATCAGGGCCAGGGTGCCGACGTAGGAGTTGAGCAGGACCAGGATGCCGGCGCCGGCGAGCAGGCCGACAGTCAGGCGGGTGCGCGTGCCGTTCTCGGCGGGGGCCGCCGGGGCGGTGGCGGGGACGGGCTCCTCGGCGAGGGCGGAGGCGGCGACCGTGCGGGGGTCGCCGAGCTCGGCGAGCACCTGGCGCAGGCGCTCGTCGTCGTCGGTGTCGCTGACCTCGATGTGCTCGCGCAGGTCGGCGAGGAGCTCGGCGCGGCGGTCGACGGGCAGGACGGCCGTCTCGCGCTCGACGGCGGCGAGGTAGGCGGTCACCAGCGGGTTCTCGATGGCGTTCATGCGGAATCCCCCTGCGGGTCGTGGAGAAAGTGGTCGACGGCGTCCCGGAACAGCGGCCACGCCTGGGTGAACTCGGCGAGGGCCGCCCGGCCCACGGCCGTGAGGGTGTAGTACCGGCGCGGCGGGCCGCTGGGGGACTCGCGCAGCTCGGTGTCGACGTACCCCTCGCGGCGCAGCCGCGACAGCAGGGGGTAGATCGTGCCCTGACTGGTGGTCATGACGCTGACCGCGGAGAGCTCGGTGAGGAGCTCCACCCCGTAGCGCGGCCCGTCCCTCATGAGTGCGAGGACGCAGTACTCCAGCACCCCCTTGCGGAGCTGGCTGGGGACCCGGCCGCCCTCCGCCTCGTTCTTTGCGATACCAGGAACCATGCAATGCAAGATAGCTGGGCGCCGCGACCCCTGCAAGACCGTCAGGCGCGCGCCGGGGGCGGGAAACCGGGCCGCCGCCCGGTACCGGGGCCGACCGGGGGATCATGTTCGACGCAACCCCCACGGGAAGGAACCGATCCGCATGACCCACGTCGCCGGGCCGCGGCCCCACACCTCCGTCCCCCGCGCACCGGGCGGCCTTCCGCTGCTGGGCCACGCGCTGGCCCTGTGGCGCGACCCGCTGGGCTTCCTGTCGTCGCTGCGCCGGCACGGTGACCTGGTGCGCGTGGACTTGGGGACGCTGCCGATGTACGTGGCGACCACACCGGAACTGGTCCATGAAGTGACGGTTCGCCAGGCGGGTTCGTTCGAGAAGGGACGTTTCTTCGACCGGCTGCGGCCCCTGGCCGGGAACGGCCTGGCCAACTCCGACGGCGAGCTGCACCGCAAGCACCGGCGCATGATCCAGCCGATGTTCTCCCGCGACCGCATCGCGGGGTACTCGGAGACGATGAGCGCCAACGCACAGGCGCTGGCGGACTCCTGGTCCCCGGGGGACGTGGTCGACCTGGAGCAGGTCATGGCGGGGTACGCCGTCGAGACGCTGGCCCGGACCCTGTTCTCCACCGACATCGGCCTGCCGGCCGTCGAGGCGGTGCGCACGAACCTGCCGGTCCTGCTGGCCAACCTCCTCATACGCGCCGCCTCCCCCGCGGCGCTGGACCGGCTGCCGATCCCCGCGAACCGCCGCTTCGACCGGGCGGCGGCCGGCCTGCGCGCGGTCATCGACGAGGTGGTGGCCACCTCGCGCGCGGCCGGACCCACCGGCCACGACGACCTGCTGTCCCTGCTGCTGGCCGCCAACGACCCGGAGGGCGGTGCCGGGCTGACGGACGTGCAGGTGCGCGACGAGCTGGCGACCCTCCTGTTCGCCGGCGCGGAGACCACCGCCGCGACGCTCGCCTGGACCTTCCACGAGCTGGGCGCCCGCCCCGACGTCGAGGCGGAACTGGTCGCCGAGATCGGGCGCGTGGTCGGCGACGGCCCGGTGACCGCCGCGCACGTGCCGGAACTGCAGGGCGTCCGGCGCGTGATCGACGAGGTGCTCCGGCTGCACGGCGTCACGCTCCTGATGCGGCGCACGACCGAGCCGGTGACGCTGGGCGGCACCGCGCTGCCGACCGGCACCGAGGTGGCCTTCAGCCTGTACGCCCTGCACCGCGATCCGGAGCTGTACGAGAACGCCGACCGGTTCGACCCGGACCGGTGGCTGCCGGATCGGCAGGCGGCGGGGCCCGGCCGGCAGGCGTACGTCCCGTTCGGGGCGGGCAACCGCAAGTGCATCGGCGACCTGTTCGTCTGGACCGAGGCCACCATCGCGATCGCCACGATCCTGCGCCGGTGGCGGCTGGAGCCCGTGCCCGGTCAGACGCCGCGGGAGGTCGCCTCGGCCGTCGCGCACGCCGACCGCGTCCCGATGACCGTCGTCGCCCGGACCTGAGCCGACCCCTTCGGATCCCCCCGGTCAGGCACGTGCCCGAGCCCCCCAGCTCCTGCTGGGGGGCTCGGGCAGAGGCCGCCCTCGTTCCGTGTCTAGAGGCAGCCCGGGCCGACGGCGGGGTTGCTGCACGTGTTGCGGCCGGGGCCGCCGTTGTTGGTGTTGGTGCCGACGCCGCCGTCGAGGCGGTCGTTGCCCGCTTCGCCGAAGAGGGCGTCGTTCCCGGCGTTGCCGTTGATGGTGTCGTTGTTGTCGCCGCCGAGCAGGGTGTCGTTGTTGTCGTTGCCCATGATCAGGTCGTTGCCGGAGCCGCCTTCGACGCGGTCGTCGCCCGTGCCGCCGGAGACGGTGTCGTTGCCCGGCCCGGCGCAGACGAGGTCGTCACCGCCGAGGCCACTGACCGTGTCGTTGCCCCGGAGCGCGAAGATCACGTCGTTGCCGGGGGTACCGACGAGGTTGTCCGCACGGTCCGTCCCGACGATGGTCGGAGTGGCGTTGGCACAGGTCAGGGGGTTCACGACCTGGTTCACGGTGTTGCTGGTGGAGGGTGCGTAGGTGCCGTTCCCGCCGTACACAGCGGTGATGGCGTGGGTCCCGACCGTGAGGGCGGACGTGGTGAGGGCCGCCGTGCCCATGGCGTCGAGGGTGTCGGTGCCGATCGTGGTGGCGCCGTCCTTGAAGGTGACGGTGCCGGTGGGGGTGCCCTCGGCCCCGGTCACCGTGGCGGTGAAGGTCACGGGCTGCCCGACGGTGGACGGGTTGAGCGAGGAGACCAGCGCGGTGGTCGAGGCGGCCCTGACCGCCAGCAGGACCGACACGTCGTTGCCGTTGGCGTTCGCGGTGGCCAGGTCGGGGCGGGCGTCACCGTTGAGGTCGGCCACCGCCATTCCGGTCGGGGCGTCGCCCGCGGCGTGGTCGTCGGCCGTGCCGAAGGTGCCGGAGCCGTTGTTCGGCAGCACCGACACGCTGTCGCCGCCCTCGTTCGTCACGGCGAGGTCCAGATCGCCGTCGCCGTCGAGGTCGGCCATGGCCACGGTGAACGGCGCGTCGCCGACCGGGTAGGGCGTGGCGGTGCCGAACGTCCCGGAGCCGGTGTTCAGCAGGACCGACACGGTGTCGGCGTCGAGGTTCGCGGTGGCCAGGTCGGGGCGGCCGTCGCCGTTGACGTCGCCCACGGCCACCGAGAACGGGTTGTCGCCCACGGGGTAGTCCACGGCCGTGGCGAACGTACCCGAACCCGTGTTCAGCAGCACCGACGCGGTGTCGCTGCCCGAGTTCGCCACGGCGAGGTCCAGATCGCCGTCGCCGTCGAGGTCCCCCGTCGCCACCCAGAAGGGGGTCTGGCTCACGGGGTAGTTCACGGCCGTGTCGAACGTGCCGTTCCCGTTGCCCAGCAGCACCGACACGTCGTTGCCGCCGGCGTTCGCGACGGCCAGGTCGAGGTTGCCGTCGTCGTCGAGGTCGCCCACCGCCACCGAGACGGGCACGTCGCCCGCGGGGAAGTCCGTCGGCGTGCCGAACCCACCGGTCCCGTTGCCCAACAGCACCGAGACGTCGTCGTCCACCGCGTTCGCGACGACGAGGTCGGCGTCGCCGTCGCCGTCCACGTCCGCCACCGCCACCGAGACCGGCAGGGCGCCCACGTCGAAGTTCGTGGCGGTGCCGAACGTCCCCGCACCCGTGTTCAGGAGGACCGACACGTCGTCGCTGCCGGGGTTCGCGGTGACGAGGTCGAGAGCGCCGTCGCCGTTGAAGTCGCCCGTGGCGACCGACTGCGGCGCGTTGCCCACCGGGTAGTTGACCGGCGGGGCGAAGTCCTGGGCGTACGCCGCGGGGGCCCCGAGCACCCCGGTGAGGAACAGCGCGACGGTCGTGCCGGCCAGGAGGCGGCCGCCGTCGAGCGGCGGGTCCTCCGCCCCGGGCACGGCCCACGGTGTGAGGGGTAGCGCGGCAGACGGGCTGGTTCATCACGCGGCACCTTCGCATTCACGGCCCGGAAGCCGGACGGAACGGAGCGGACGGACCACCCCGAGGACCCGGCACGTGGACATCGACGGCACGGGCTCCTCGAAGACACCGGCGGGCGGACCCCGCCGGGGCTCACGCCGCCCGGCCGGGCAGCACTCTGGCACCGCCGGGCGGCCACGCGGCCGCCGCCGCCCCGCCCGGGCCCGGAAACCACCCGGAAGGCGCCCCGACGCCGTCCGTGCGGTCCTCGGCGCCCTCCTGTCCGGCCGCGCCTCACCGGACCCGGACGAGTCCGCCGCGGCGCGGGCGCTGGGTCGGCAGGAGCGCGGCCCGGGACGGTGCGCCCGGCAGGACGTCCCACCACCAGGCGATCGTGTCGATGCCCAGCGGCTCGGGACGGTCGTCGGTGGGGCTGTCGCAGAACCCGGTCGGCAGGCCCGCCGGGTCGTCGGGGGTGGTGTAGCGGACCGAGCTGATGCCCCAGTCCTGCGAACCCCGCACGAAGGAGCGCAGGCCCGCCATGTACTCGCGCAGCTGCGGACTGCCGGTCTCGGCGAGGTGGTCGGCCACGCGGACGAAGTGGGACAGCACCCGGTCCCGTTGGGCGACGGCGGTGGTCATGGCCTGCTCGTGGTCGAGCCCCTGGGCCTCCAGGACCCGCAGCACGTTGAGGTAGTAGCCGCGCGCGGTCCGGCGCTCCTTGTGGTCGGAGAGGATGTCGTTGTCCCAGGTGATGACGAACGAGGCCATCTCCTCGGCGGCGCGGACGGCGCGGTGGTCGCGCTCGTGCGGCTGGAGTTCGTACCCGTGGGCCATCTCCAGCAGGGGGAACACGACGGTGGTCGCCCCGTCGTAGAGGCGCATCAGGGTGTAGTCGGAAAGGCTGGGCACCGTGCCCGCGCTGCGGTGCGAGGCCTCCCAGACCACGGAGAAGGCGTACTCGCGCAGGCAGGCGACCCAGCGCGCCGCCTGGCCCGCCGTGCCCTGGCGGTCGATCCGGGTGCGCAGGTCGCGCAGGGCGCCGGCGAGTGGATCGTCGGGCAGGAGCGGCGCGTCCGGGGCCTGCGCCACGCGCAGCAACCGGTGCAGGATCCCGGTCAGTTCACCCGGGCTGCGGCCGAGGTCACTCTCCTCGCAGACCCCGTCGTCCAGGCCGAACAGCCACATCACGAAGTCGGCCAGCGTCTGCACCACGTCCCTGCGGCCGCAGGGGACGACGCGCGCGGCGAAGGTGCCGATCCCGTGCCGTACGAGCCGGCGGCGCAGCTCGTCCGACCCGATCCGGTGGGCCTCGGCCCAGTCGGCCGTCCGCAGGTCGATGGCGGCGTGCTCGGGGTGGATCGCCGGAGGTATGGGGGAGAAGAGCGGCGGAACAGCGGTCACGGGCGGGCCTCCTCTGTCAGGGCACCCGGCCGGCGCCGATGCGGCGTGAACCGGATGCACCTGTTCCTGCACATCGACTCGTGATCATCCGACATGCACATGGCCAATTCCAGTAGGACGATCCGCCCATACACCGCACTCGCATACGTTGTGCCGCCGCGAATCCGTACGGCCACCCGCATCGAGGGCGGAGCCCGGCCCGCCCCGGCGGCCCGCACCCGGGGCCGGATCGGGCCCGACCCCTCGCTCAGGCGGGGAGGTTGAGCTGCCAGGAGACGCCGAAGCGGTCGTTGACCCAGGCGAACCTGGGGCTGAAACCGTACGAGTCGGGGGGCATCAGGGTCGCGCCGCCGCCCTCGGTGAGGGCGGCGTAGAGCCGGTCGAGCTCCGCCTCCGAGTCACACCGGACGAAGAGGGAGACGGCCGGGGTGAAGCCGAACTCGTGGTGGGCGGGGCTGTCGATGCACATGAACTGCTGGCCGGCCAGGGCGAAGGTGGCGTGCTGGACGGTGCCCTCCTTGCCGTGGCCGGGAGTGTCCGGGCCGTACCGGGCCATGTGGAGGACCTCGGCGTCGTCGAAGAGCGAGAGGTAGAAGGTCATGGCCTCTTCGGCCTGCCCCTCGAACATCAGGAAGGTGGTGACCTTCTGAGGGGTGAATTCCGGGGTGCTGGACGTCATCTTCGTGAGCGTAGGGCGCCGCCGCCGGACGACGGGCACGACACGGGCACGACCCTGACGCCCCCTGCCCGCCCCCCACGAACCCACACCCGCCGAACCGACCGGAGGGGCGTAGCGATCGCAGCCGGCCCACCCCCCACCCACCCGCACCCGCCACCCGAACCAGTAGGGCGTAGCGATCGTGGGCGGCCTATGTAAGACCCCCACCCACCCGCACCCGCCACCCGAACCGGAGGGGCGTAGCGATCCGAGGCGCTGACCGGGTCGAGGGACTCAGCAGACCGAAGTCTTCACACCCGCCCCGGGCGTCTTTCCGGGGCCTGTCCGCCGAGGTCTTGCCCTTCCGGGCCGGGT
>NZ_JBIVNX010000045.1:0-63035 GCF_044753805.1 Streptomyces sp. NPDC093225 | reverse complement strand
GCGCCCCTTGGTACCAACCGCCCCCCCGGCCGCCTCGGCCCCCGGGGGGGGGTGGGGGCCGCCCCCCCCCCGCGTGGCGGGCGGGGGGGGGGCGGCGGGGGGGGGGGGCCCCCGCGGCCGGAGCGGTCACGTGCGGGTTTCCCCGGGGATCAGGCCGGCAGGACCGCCTCGATGGCGGCGACGACCTCGTCCGACTCCGGCTCGGTGCGCGGCCGGAAGCGGTTGACGACCTGGCCGTCGGGGGAGATCAGGAACTTCTCGAAGTTCCACTGGACGTCGCCGGCCTCGCCGTCGGCGTCCGGCGTCTTGACGAGCTCGGTGAAGAGCGGGTGCCGGTTCTCGCCGTTGACCTCGCTCTTCTCCAGCATCGGGAACGTCACGCCGAAGCCGGCCGCGCAGAAG
Source organism: Streptomyces sp. NPDC093225 (assembly GCF_044753805.1). NCBI lineage: Bacteria > Bacillati > Actinomycetota > Actinomycetes > Kitasatosporales > Streptomycetaceae > Streptomyces > Streptomyces sp. NPDC093225. The sequence goes on along the minus strand of NZ_JBIVNX010000045.1, from coordinate 62,633 downwards.
GTCTGGATGTCCTCGGCCGTGCCGGGCTCCTGGCCGCCGAACTGGTTGCACGGAACGCCGATGACGGTGAAGCCCTTCTCGGCGTACTTGAACTGGAGCCGCGCGAGGCCCGAGTACTGCGGGGTGAGGCCGCACTGCGACGCCGTGTTCACGACCAGGACGGCCTTGCCCTTGAAGGCCGCCAGGCTGGTGGGCTCGTCGGACAGGGTGCTCAGCGGGATGTCGTACAGGCTCAAGGCGTCTCCTCGGCAGGATGGGCGGGGGCCCGTCGATCATGCCCCATCGTCGGGGCGGACGGACTACGCCCCCTTCGCCACGAGCGCGTCGGCGGGGTCGTTCACCGGCTGCGGGGAACCGGTGAGGTCCATGACGAAGAGCGGTATCCCCAGCTCGTCCGCCCGCGCCCGGGCCTCCTCCGTGTAGCCCGCCAGGGCGAAGTACGCGCTGGCGGCGGAGGCCGTCAGCCCGTTCAGCCACACGCACTCCACCGCCCGCAGGTCCGCCGGCGCGGTGGTCGGGTCCACCTGCGCCACCAGTCCCGGGGCCCGCAGGTCCACGACCTCGGAGGGGATCGGCCGGGCGTCGGGCTGGCGCACGTCGGTGAAGCCGAGCCAGCGCAGGTAGAGCGCGGCGGCCGAGACGGCGTCCCGGGCGGTACGGATGGTCAGCGGCCGGAACGCCGGCCGGGGGACCGGCACCCCCGTCGGGCCGGACGTCGCCCCCGCGGCCGACCCTCCCGCGGCCGACGCTCCTGAGGGCGACGTGCCAGGGGCCGGCGCCCCCGCAGCCGGAGCACCCGGTGCGGACGTGCCCGACGGCGATCCCGGGGAGCGGCTCCCCGGACCGGCCGGCGCCGGAGCCGCCGTCAGCGGGTCCGGACCCGTGCCGGTGCTCCGGCCCGCGGGAGCGCCCCGGCCGTCACCCGTGTCCGGGCCCGCCCCGGAAGCCCCCGCGCCGGCATCGGCGGCGTTTCCCGCAACGGGAGCCGCCTCCCGCGCGCCCCGCCCCTCGCTCCCCGGCGGTCGGACCGCCAGCCGCACCACCGTTCCGCAGGAGCAGCCCACCTCCGGCTGCGGCCAGTGGTCCTCGCGCCCGCACGACGGGCACCGCACCGCGACCCACGTGTCGTCCCAGTTGCGGTGCGTCAGCGGGACCGGCGCGGCCACCGGGTCGAGCGGCGGCGTGACCGGTGAGCCGCAGGCGCAGGGGAAGACCGGCGGCACGTACGTGTTCTCGCGGCCGCACGCCGGACAGCGCACCGGAAACGTCTCGCCCACCCTGGCCGCCATACCTGCCCCACTTCCGCGTGCGCGGCCGCCTGCCCGGCCGTCCGGTCGTCGCTGTGCGTACTCCATCGTCCACGACGCGCGACGGAGCGGGTGCCCGGTCGCCGGGATTCGTGCAAACGACGGGGTCTTACGCGGCTTTTGGTGGCTTCCGAGGTCCGCACCCGCCTTGACGCTTCGGAAGACGCCTCCTAGATTGTTTCGTATAGCAGAACTGAACTTCCGGATGCCGGAAAAAGCCTGATCGCAGGAGTGCCAGATGCCCCGTATGACAGCCGCCGCCGCGGCAGTTGAGATCCTCAAGCGCGAAGGAATCACGCAGGCCTTCGGCGTGCCCGGTGCCGCGATCAACCCCTTCTACCGCGAGCTCAAGAACGTCGGCGGCATCAACCACACGCTGGCCCGCCACGTCGAGGGCGCCTCCCACATGGCGGAGGGCTACACCCGCGCCAAGGCCGGCAACATCGGCGTCTGCATCGGTACCTCCGGCCCCGCCGGCACCGACATGATCACGGGCCTGTACTCCGCGATCGCGGACTCGATCCCGATCCTGTGCATCACCGGCCAGGCCCCGGTCTCGAAGCTCCACAAGGAGGACTTCCAGGCCGTCGACATCGCCACGATCGCCAAGCCGGTCACCAAGGCCGCCACCACGGTGCTCGAGGCCGCCCAGGTCCCGGGCGTCTTCCAGCAGGCCTTCCACCTGATGCGCTCCGGCCGCCCCGGCCCGGTCCTCATCGACCTGCCGATCGACGTCCAGCTGACCGAGATCGAGTTCGACCCGGAGACCTACGAGCCGCTGCCGGTCTACAAGCCGCAGGCCACCCGCGCCCAGGCCGAGAAGGCCCTGAGCTTCCTGCTCGAGTCGGAGCGCCCGCTGATCGTCTCCGGCGGCGGCATCATCAACGCCGACGCCTCCGACCTGCTGGTCGAGTTCGCCGAGGTCACCGGCATCCCGGTCATCTCCACCCTGATGGGCTGGGGCACCATCCCGGACGACCACGAGCTGGCGGCCGGCATGGTCGGCGTCCAGACCGCGCACCGCTACGGCAACGCGACGTTCCTGGAGTCGGACTTCGTCCTCGGCATCGGCAACCGCTGGGCCAACCGCCACACGGGCTACAACCTGGAGGCGTACACCAAGGGCCGCAAGTTCGTCCACGTCGACATCGAGCCCACCCAGCTCGGCAAGATCTTCGCCCCGGACTACGGCATCGCCTCCGACGCCAAGGTCGCGCTGGAGCTCTTCATCGAGATCGCCAAGGAGTGGAAGGCCGCGGGCAAGCTCCCCGACTTCACCGCCTGGGCCGCCTCGGCGCAGGAGCGCAAGGCGACGCTGCAGCGCCGCACGCACTTCGACAACATCCCGATGAAGCCGCAGCGCGTGTACGAGGAGATGAACAAGGCCTTCGGTCCGGAGACGCGCTACGTCACCACCATCGGTCTCTCCCAGATCGCGGCCGCGCAGTTCCTGCACGTCTACAAGCCGCGCCACTGGGTCAACTGCGGCCAGGCCGGCCCGCTCGGCTGGACCATCCCGGCCGCCATCGGTGCCGCCACCGCGGACCCGGAGACCCCGGTCGTCGCCCTCTCCGGCGACTACGACTTCCAGTTCATGATCGAGGAGCTGGCGGTCGCCGCCCAGCACAAGGTCCCCTACGTCCACGTCCTCGTGAACAACGCGTACCTGGGCCTGATCCGCCAGGCGCAGGGCGGCCTCGGCATCAACTTCGAGGTCAACCTCGAGTTCGAGAACATCAACACCCCGGAGATCGGCGTCTACGGCGTCGACCACGTCAAGGTCGCCGAGGGCCTGGGCGTCAAGGCCATCCGCGTCGAGGACCCGAACAAGCTGGGCGAGGCGCTGGAGGAGGCCAAGAAGCTGGCCCAGGAGTTCCAGGTCCCGGTCGTCGTCGAGGCGATCCTGGAGCGCGTCACCAACATCGCGATGAGCAAGACGGTCGACATGAGCGACGTCACCGAGTTCGAGGAGCTCGCGACCGAGCCGGGCCACGCCCCGACCGCCATCAAGGCCCTCCAGGTCTGATCGCACACGTGAGGTCCTGAGTCCCTGCCCTCTCGGGACCTCGCACCACCGAACGGCCCCCGCCCCTCGCTCCGGAGGGACGGGGGCCGTTCGCATGCGCGGGCGGCGGCCGCTCCGGGCGCGCCGCCGCTCCGGGCGCGTGGCGGCCGCTCCGCGTGCGGGGGCCGCGTGTCAGCGGGCTCCGGGGCCCGCCGCACGGGGTGCGAGCCCCTCGATGAGTACCCGTACCCCCAGGTCCAGCCGGTCCTCGGCGCTGCCGGACCGCAGTTCCTGCGCCGTCGCGGCGAGGTGGGGATGGCGTACGGGATCCAGCGCGGCCAGCGCCGCGTCGATCCCGGCAGCCGCGTGCCGGTGGTCCAGCGCCCGCTGGAGGTGGCCCGCCGCGCCGCCGGCCCCGCCGTCGCCCGAGGTGCCGCCGGCCCCGTCGCCGTCCGAGGCCCCGGCGTCCGAGGAGGCGTCCGAGGCCCCGGCGTCCGCGGGCCCGGACGCCGGGACCTCCGCCTCGTACGAGGCCGCCCCGATGTACAGCGCGATCAGGTCGCAGCCCCAGGCGGCCCGCTGCCGCTCCACCCCGCCCGCCAGCAGCAGGCCCAGCACGCGGTCGAAGAGGTCGAGCCACGCGGGGCTGGTGGGGATGTGGCCCAGCGAGACCCGGGCGAGCCCGGGGTACGCGCTCAGGGCGCGGACGGCGTCCGCCACCGTGCCGGCCAGTGCCTCCCGCCAGTCGTCCCCATCGTCGGCGGCGCCCGCCACGGAGGCGCCCGCCACGGAGGCCGGTGCCCCCGGTAGGGGCACCGTGGCGACCACCGCGTCGAACATGAGCCGCAGCAGCTCGTCCCGCCCGGCCACGTACACGTACAGCGAGGCAGGACCGGTGTCGAGGGCCGCCGCCACGCGCCGCATGGTGACCGCGCCGAGCCCCTCCTCCCGCAGGACGGCGAGACCCGCGTCGACCACGGCCCGCTCGCTGAGCGGCGGCTTGGCGGGACGGGACCGGGTGCTGCGCTGCGGAGAACTCATGGCGGCAGCCTAGCACTTGACAACGAACAACGTTCGGCGCGAACGTTGTTCGTCATGGATAACGAACAGCGTTCGTCGCGGGCCTCGACCTCGACCTCGCCCCCTCCGTCTCCTCCGTCCCCCTCCCCGTACCGCCACCGCTGGGCGGTCCTCGCCGTCGTGCTCGCCGCCGACGTGATGGACCTGCTGGACGCCACCATCACCAGCATCGCGGCCCCGGCCGTCGCGGCCGACCTGGGCGGCGGCCACGCGCTCAGCCAGTGGCTGCAGGCCGCCTACACCCTGCCGTTCGCCGTCCTGCTGATCACGGCGGGGCGGCTGGGGGACCGCTACGGGCGCCGCCGGCTGTTCCTGATCGGCGTCCTCGGGTTCACCACGGCCTCGGCCCTGTGCTCCCTCGCCACCGGGCCGGGCTGGCTCGTCGCGGGACGGGCGCTCCAGGGGGCCCTGGGCGCGCTGCTGCTGCCGCAGGGCTTCGGCATCCTCAAGGAGACGTTCCAGGGTCCCGAGCTGGGCAGGGCGTTGGGCTTCTTCGGGCCCGTGCTCGGGTTGTGCGCGGTCGGCGGGCCGGTCCTGGGCGGGGTGCTCGTCGGGGCGGACCCGTTCGGCACGGGCTGGCGGGCGGTCTTCCTGGTGAACCTGCCGGTCGGTCTGCTCGCCGCGGCCGGTGCGGGGCGCTGGATCCGCCGGGGCCCGGCCGACCCCGCGCTGCGGATGGACGTACCGGGGATGCTGCTGACCGCGGCCGCGTCGGCCGCCGTGGTCTTCCCGCTGGTGCAGGGGCCGGAGTACGGCTGGCCCTGGTGGTGTCCGGCACTGCTGGCGGCCGGTGCCGCGGGCTTCGTCCTCTTCGCCCGGCTCCAGCCGGGCCGCCCCTCGCCGCTGGTCCTGCCCGGCCTGCTGCGCAACCGCGGCTACACCGGCGGCCTGCTGGTGGTCACCGCCTTCTTCGCGGCCTTCAGCGGCGTCATGCTGGTGCTCTCGCTCTTCCTCCAGGGCCCGTTGGGACTGTCCCCGCAGGGCGCCGGGTACGCCGTCGCGCCGCTCGCGCTGGGGATCGCCCTCACGGCCGGCCCGGGGCAGGCGCTGGCGGCGCGCAACGGGCGCCTGGCGATCCGGGCGGGGATCGTGCTGAGCGCGCTCGGACTGGGTCTGCTGGCGGTGCTCGCCGGCCCGGCGGACTGGGTCACCAGCGGCTGGCGGCTGCTGCCGGCGGTGCTGGTGACCGGCATGGGCATGGGCCTCGTGATCCCGCCGCTGTTCGACGTGATCCTCGGGGGCGTCCGCGCGGAGGAGACCGGGTCGGCGGCGGGGGTGCTCAACGCCGCGCAGCAGCTGGCCAACTCCGTCGGGGTGGCGCTGCTGGTCACCGTCTGGTCGGCGTACGGGGACCACGGCTACGCCCCCGGCACCGCGCTGGCCGGCACGGCCCTGGCGGTGGCGGTCCTCCTGCTGGTGGCGCTGCTGGCCTCGTACCGCCTGCCTGCGCAGTCCGCCGCCGGGCACCACTGAGCGTACGGACACCGCAGGGCGCAGGGCGCAGGGCGGGCCGCCGGGCACACGGCAGAGCGCCGGGTCACGGGACCGTCCGTGACCCGGCGCTCGGCCTGGGTGGTGATGACCGCCCGACGGAACGAGGCTGGCGCGACAGGACGTTCGCACCGCCGGGCGGCGTGTGTGGGGTGGGAGGTTCCTCCGGCGCCCGGGGGCGCGGGGATCACTCCTTATATATAGGGGGCTCTGTGCGTGGCCTCTATATACAAGGAGCGGCTGGGACCGTGGCGGCGAGCGACGGGAGTCCCGGTGTCCGTCCCCCTCAGGTCAAGGGACGGGCCTTTGGACGCCCATTACCACCGCACTGGCTCGCAAGCCGCCACGGTCCTCGTCCTGAACCCGTAACCGACGAACCACCCCTCATCCGGGTCCGCGGTGCCGGGCTCAGCGCCTGGTTCCTGACCTCCCGTCAGGTCCCAGACGCGGCCTGGTGGGCTCAGTCCTCGCGCAGGGCGCGGACGGCCTCCTCGACGCGCTTGCCGTAGTCGGCGTCGGCGGCGTGGAAGTGAGCCAGGTTCTTCTCGATGACGTCCTCGCGGGAGACCTGGGACAGGCCGCCGGCGATGTTCGCCACCAGACGCTGCTTCTCGTCCTCGGACATCAGGCGGTAGAGCTCACCGGCCTGGAAGAAGTCGTCGTCCTTGGTGTGGGCCGGGGCGGCGTGGGTGCCGGTGTAGCCGGAGACCGCCAGCGGCGCGCCGAGCGCGTCGCCGGTCTCGGCCGGGCCCTGGTACGAGTTGGGCTCGTAGTTCTTGTCGTGGCGCGAGCCGTTGCGCAGCGCCATGGCGCCGTCGCGGCCGTAGTTCTGCGCCGTGGTGGCCTTGGGGGCGTTGACCGGCAGCAGGGTGTGGTTCACACCGAGGCGGTAGCGCTGGGCGTCCGCGTACGCGAACAGGCGGCCCTGGAGCATCTTGTCCGGCGAGGCGGTGATGCCCGGGACGAAGTTGTTCGGGGAGAAGGCGGACTGCTCGACCTCGGCGAAGACGTTCTCCGGGTTGCGGTCGAGGACCAGGCGGCCCACGCGCTGCAGCGGGTAGTCGGAGTGCGGCCACACCTTGGTGAGGTCGAACGGGTTGAAGCGGTAGTCCGCGGCCTCGGCGGCCGGCATGATCTGGACGTAGAGGGTCCAGGACGGGTTCACGCCGCGCTCGATGGCCTGGAGCAGGTCGGTCTGGTGCGAGTTCGCGTCGTTGCCGACGACCTCGGCGGCCTGCTCGGAGGACAGGCAGCGGATGCCCTGGTTCGTCTTGAAGTGGTACTTGACGAAGAAGGCCTCGCCCTGGGCGTTGGTCCACTGGTAGGTGTGGGAGCCGTAGCCGTTCATGTGGCGGTAGGAGGCCGGTATGCCGCGGTCGCCCATCAGCCAGGTGATCTGGTGCGTCGCCTCGGGGGCGTGCGCCCAGAAGTCCCAGACGTTGTCCGCCTCCTGCTTGCCCGTGAAGGGGTCGCGCTTCTGGGAGTGGATGAAGTCGGGGAACTTGATCGGGTCCTTGATGAAGAACACCGGGGTGTTGTTGCCGACGAGGTCGTAGTTGCCGTCCTCGGTGTAGAACTTCAGCGCGAAGCCGCGCGGGTCGCGGACGGCGTCCGCGCCACCGAGGGAGTCGGCGACGGTGGAGAAGCGCAGGAAGGTCTCGGTCTTCTTGCCGACCTCGGACAGGAACTTCGCCGAGGTGTAGGCGGTGACGTCGTCGGTCACCTCGAAGTAGCCGTACGCGGCCGAGCCGCGGGCGTGCACGACGCGCTCCGGGATGCGCTCACGGTTGAAGCGGGCGAGCTTCTCGAGGAGCTGCTGGTCCTGGATGAGGAGCGGGCCACCGACGCCGGCGGTGGCGGAGTTCTGGTTGTCGGCGACCGGGGCGCCGGACTCGGTCGTAAGCACGCGCTTCGACATGGTGACCTTCCGTACGGGAGCTGCTGACGGAAAGCGTCTTCCGCCATGCGGATGAGCCTATTTTCCGGCTGAACGCAGCGTCAACAGTTTGTTGAAGAAAGTTGAAGAGGTGATCCGGACGGCGCCGGCGCTTGGGCGCGACAGGACAGGTTGTCAGCGCCGACGCCATCCGGAAACTCAGGTCCCCGAAGGGATCGCACGCCCCCTCACGGGGTCCCGGACCTGCTCGGAAGCGGTCCCGGCCCCCGGTGCGGGGAGAACCCCGGTGCGGGGGGCAGGTCTCAGACCTGGGCGCCCGAGAGGCGCTCGACGGCGCGCAGCAGGGCGGAGTGGTCCAGGCCGCCGTCGCCCTGGGCGCGCAGGGAGGCGACCAGCTGGGCGACCACGGCGCCGACCGGGAGGGCCGCACCGACGTTGCGGGCGGCGTCGGTGACGATGCCCATGTCCTTGTGGTGCAGGTCGATCCGGAAGCCGGGCTTGAAGTCGCGGTTCAGGAAGTTGTCCTTCTTGCGGGTCAGCACCGTGGAGCCGGCCAGGCCGCCGTTGAGGACGTCCAGGGCGGCCTGGAGGTTCACGCCGGACTTCTCGAGGAAGACGACGGCCTCGGCGCAGGCCTGGATGTTGACCGCGACGATGAGCTGGTTGGCGGCCTTCACCGTCTGGCCGGAGCCGTGCGGACCGCACAGGACGATGACCTTGCCGAGGGCCTCGAGGATCGGGAGGGCCTCGTCGAAGTCGGCCTGCTCGCCACCCACCATGATCGACAGTACGGCCTCGATGGCGCCGGCCTCGCCGCCGGAGACGGGGGCGTCGATGACGCGGATGCCCTTCTCCTTGGCGTTCTTGGCCAGGTCGACCGAGGTCTGCGGGGTGATCGACGACATGTCGATGATCAGGGCGCCCGACTTGGCGTTCTCCAGGATGCCCGCGGGGCCGTAGGAGATGGCCTCGACCTGCGGGGAGGCGGGCACCATCGTGATGATCACGTCGGCGTCCCCGACGGCCTCGGCGATCGAGCCGGCCGCGGAGCCGCCGGCGGCCGCGAGGCGGTCCAGCTTGTCCTGCTCCAGGGTGAAGCCGGTGACCGAGTAGCCGGCCTTCAGGAGGTTCTCGGACATGGGGGAGCCCATGATGCCGAGGCCGATCCACGCGATCTTGGGGAGGTTGCTCATGACGAGGGTTCCTTCTCTAAAGCTTCGTACGAAAAGTTCGGGGGGCGTCCGGCCGTTCGTCCGGACTTTCCGGCCCGGGTGGGGCCGGTGACCCGTGCCGCTGCGTGGCCGTTACTCGGCCGCGCGGGCCTCGGCGGGGAGCCAGGCGAAGGACGCGGCGGCGTCGGCGGCCTTGTACTCCAGGCCCACGTAGCCGTCGTAGCCGACCTTCCGGAGCTGGTCGAGGAGGTCCTCGAGGGGCAGCTCGCCGGTGCCCGGGGCACCGCGGCCCGGCTTGTCCGCGATCTGGACGTGCCCGGTCTTGGCGGCGTACTTTTCGATGACCTCGGAGAGGTCCTCGTCGTTCATCGCCAGGTGGTACAGGTCGAGCAGGAACTTGGCGTTCCCCAGGCCCGTGGCCGCGTTCACCTTGTCCACGACCTCGATCGCGGACGGCGCGCTCACCAGCGGGTAGAGCGGCGACTCGGGCTTGTTGAGGGTCTCGATCAGGAGGATCGCACCCACCCGGTCTGCGGCGCGGGCCGCGACGACCAGGTTCTCCAGGGCGAGTTCGTCCTGGACGGCCGGGTCCACGCCCTCGACGCGGTTGCCGTACAGCGCGTTCAGCGCCTTGCAGCCCACCGAGGCCGCGAAGTCCGCGGCGACGTCGACGTTGGCGCGGAAGCGCTCGGACTCCTCACCGGGTACGGACACCGCGCCGCGGTCGGGGCCGGGCAGCTGGCCCGCGTAGAAGTTCAGCCCCACCAGCTGGGTGCCCGCGTCCTCAAGAGCCTTCTTGAGGGCGTCGAGCTCGGCCTGGGCCGGCGTGGGGGTGTCGATCCAGGGCCACCACAGCTCGACCGCGGTGAAGCCGGCCGCGGCGGCAGCCGCAGGACGCTCCAGGAGCGGGAGTTCCGTGTAGAGGATCGACAGGTTCACATCGAAGCGCTGGTCCGTGTATCCCATGAGGGGTCGGCGCTCCTTCCGTATTGCGGAAGTTACTTTCTGCTTGATGGAAGGTTGCATGGGCTGCGGGGCTGATGTCAAGTGGGCGCTGCCGGATTTCGCGTACCTCGGGGTAGCTTGACCGCGTGCGATTGAGAGTGGAGTTCACGACCGAGCCCTTCGACCTCGACGAGGCCCCGGCCCACGCCGTGGCGGCCCGCGACGTCATCCAGAAGGCGCAACTGGACGCGGTGGACGTCGGCCCCTTCGGCAACACCGCCGAGGGTGAGGCCGGCGACGTCCTGGCGGCCGTCACCGCGCTGCTGCGCGACTCGCTGGAGGCCGGGGCCACCCGGGTGTCCCTCCAGGTGAACGTGATCGGAGAGGGCGCATCATGACCGAGCCCCGCGACCACCCGTTCGTCACCGCGGTCAAGCCGCTGGTCGACGCCATGGGCGGCGAGCTGATGGATCCGTCCCGGGCCGCGCCCGACGACGTCGTGCTGGCCTGGGAGGGCGAGGACGTGGTCGCCGTGCGGCTGCCACAGCTGTCGGAGTCCCTGGACCACATCCTGGCGGCCCTCGAGCGGCGCCACGGGATGCCGCTCGCCGAGCTGGACCGCAAGACCAAACAGGACGTGGTGCGCATACTGGAGGCGCGAGGCGCCTTCTCGGTGCGGCACGGGGTCGAAACGGTCGCGGGTGCGCTCGGCGTCAGCCGCTTCACGGTCTACAACTACCTGAACCGCGAGAACCCCAATAGGAACACCCGAGGGTGAGGGTCCCCTCACCCCACGTCATGAGCCGCCGCCCGAAAGAACCGGGCGGCGGCTTTTGTGTACCCGAAATTTCAACAAAGTGTTGACGCGGTGTTGCGGAGGGCGTTAGCTATGCGCAGCCCGTCAAAGCACATGGCCACGGAGGCTAACCCGTGACTTCGAGTACGACACCGGGCCTCGCCCGGTTCAACACCTTGGTGGACGCCGCGGCCCAGGCCGACCTCCACGAGGTGTGCGCCAGTTCGGCTTGGGTGAGCAAGCTGCTCGCCCAGCGCCCCTACGCCAGCGCGGACGCCCTGTTCGCCGCGAGCGACGCCGCCATGGCGGAGCTCACCGCGACGGACCTGGCGGAAGCGATGGCGGGCCACCCGCCGATCGGCCGCCCGAAGCCGGGTGACCCGACCTCCGCGCGCGAGCAGCGCGGAATGGCCGGCGCCTCAGAGGAGCTCAAGGCAGAGCTGCTCGAACTGAACCTGGCCTACCAGGACAAGTTCGGCCACGTCTTCCTGATCTGCGCCACCGGTGCGACCGGTGAGCAGATGCGGGACGCGGTCAAGGTCCGGATCGAGAACTCGGCCGAGGTCGAGCGGGAGATCGCCCGCGGCGAACTCGTCAAGATCAACCGGATCCGTCTGACCCGCCTCGTAGAAGGAGAGTGAGCATGAGCACCGACACCACGGCTTCGGTGTCCACGCACATCCTGGACACCAGCATCGGCCGCCCCGCGGAGGGCGTCGCCATCTCCCTGTCGGCCCGTAGCGGCTCCGACGCGGAGTGGACGGCCCTCGGTGGCTCCGCCACGGACGCGGACGGCCGCTGCAAGGACCTCCCGGCTCTGCCGGAGGGCACCACCCACGTACGTCTCGACTTCGAGACCGAGACGTACTTCGCCAAGAAGCAAGCCGCCGAGGCGCAGCAGGACGCCCCCCGCGTAAGGGACAGCGGTGCGTTTTTCCCCGAGGTCACGATCACTTTCGCCGTGAACCCGGGTGAGCACTACCACGTACCGCTGCTGCTCAACCCGTTCGGCTACTCCGTTTACCGAGGGAGCTAGCAGACCATGCCCACGATTCTCGGCCAGAACCAGTACGGCAAAGCAGAGAACCGCGTCGTCAAGATCACGCGGGACGGCGACACGCACCACATCAAGGACCTGAACGTCTCGGTCGCCCTCTCCGGCGACATGGACGACGTCCACTACTCCGGCTCGAACGCCAACGTCCTGCCGACGGACACCACCAAGAACACGGTGTACGCGTTCGCCAAGGAGTACGGCATCGAGTCCGCCGAGCAGTTCGGCATCCACCTGGCCCGCTGGTTCGTCAACAGCCAGGAGCCGATCCACCGGGCGCGCATCCGCATCGAGGAGTACGCCTGGGAGCGGATCGCGACCTCGGACGCGAACTCCAAGTTCATCGGCGCCGACGAGGTGAAGCACTCCTTCGTCCGCAAGGGCCAGGAGACCCGCGTCACCCAGATCACGTACGACGGCCAGAACTGGGAGGTCATCTCCGGCCTCAAGGACCTGATCGTCATGAACTCCACCAACTCGGAGTTCTGGGGCTACGTGAAGGACAAGTACACGACCCTGCAGGAGGCGTACGACCGCATCCTGGCCACCCAGGTGTCGGGTCGCTGGCGCTTCAACTGGACCGACGACGAGCAGCGCATGCCGAACTGGGAGAAGTCCTACGAGGCGACCAGGAAGCACATGCTCGAGGCCTTCGCCGAGACCTACTCCCTCTCGCTGCAGCAGACGCTGTACCAGATGGGCTCGCGCATCATCAACCACCGTTCGGAGATCGACGAGGTCCGCTTCTCGCTCCCGAACAAGCACCACTTCCTGGTCGACCTCGAGCCCTTCGGCCTCAAGAACGACAACGAGGTGTACTTCGCCGCGGACCGTCCCTACGGCCTCATCGAGGCGACGATCCTCCGCGACGGCGCCGACGCGCGCATCCCGGTGGACATGACCAACCTCTGACGAGGCTTCCGCGTCCCGGGGCACCGCAGTGGTCCCGGGGCGCGCCCCCCCGCAACACCCAAGAACTTCCTGAACTCGGCACCCGGAGCATCACACGGGGCGGCAGTACTGTCAGCTGTCAGGCCCCCGGTTCCGGTACTCAAATCCCCTGGGTCCTGCCGTGCCCGCACCGCCACTGAAAGCACGAGGAAGCCCCATGGCAGCCACTGACAGCGTGGTAGAGCGCATCGTCATTGAGAACTGTGCGATCGCGACCGTCGACGCCAACGACACCGAGTACGCCTCGGGTCACATCGTCATCGCAGGCAACCGGATCGAGGCCGTCGGCGCGGGCAGGGCCCCCGAGAACCTCGAGAACGTGGTACGCCGCATCGACGGCACCGGCCACCTCGTGACGCCCGGTCTGGTCAACACGCACCACCACTTCTACCAGTGGATCACGCGCGGTCTGGCCACCGACCACAACCTCTTCAACTGGCTCGTCGCGCTCTACCCCACCTGGGCGCGCATCGACGAGCAGATGGCGTACTCGGCGGCGCAGGGCTCCCTGGCGGCGATGGCCCGCGGTGGTGTCACCACCGCGATGGACCACCACTACGTGTACCCGAAGGGTGCCGGCGACCTCTCCGGCTCGATCATCCGCGCCGCCTCCGAGATGGGCGTCCGCTTCACCCTCGCCCGCGGCTCCATGGACCGCAGCGAGAAGGACGGCGGCCTGCCGCCGGACCACGCGGTCGAGACCCTCGAGGGCGCGCTCGCGGACACCGAGGCGACGGTCAAGAAGTTCCACGACGCCTCCTTCGACGCCATGACCCAGGTCGCCGTCGCCCCCTGCTCCCCCTTCTCGGTCTCCACCGAGCTGCTCAAGCAGGGCGCCGAGCTGGCCCGCCGTCTGGGTGTGCGCATGCACACCCACGGCAGCGAGACGGTCGAGGAGGAGAAGTTCTGCCACGAGCTCTTCGGCATGGGCCCGACCGACTACTTCGAGTCGACCGGCTGGCTCGGCGAGGACGTGTGGATGGCGCACAGCGTCCACATGAACGACTCCGACATCGCCGCGTTCGCCCGTACCAAGACCGGTGTGGCGCACTGCCCGTCCTCCAACGCCCGCCTGGCCGCCGGCATCGCCCGGGTCCCGGACATGCTTGCCGCCGGCGTCCCGGTCGGCCTCGGCGTCGACGGCACCGCCTCCAACGAGTCGGGTGAGCTGCACACCGAGCTGCGCAACGCCCTCCTGATCAACCGTCTGAACCCGGTGCACCGCGAGGCCGCGCTCAACGCCCGCCAGTCGCTGCGCCTGGGCACCTACGGCGGTGCGCAGGTCCTCGGCCGCGCCGACAACATCGGCTCGCTGGAGGTCGGCAAGCTCGCCGACCTGGTGCTGTGGAACCTCAGCACCTTCCTGCACTCGTCCATCGCCGACCCGGTCACCGCGCTCGTCTTCGGTGCGGCCGCCCCGGTCACCGCGTCGTTCGTCAACGGCAAGCAGATCGTCGAGAACAACCGACTGCTCACCGCCGACGAGGACGCTATCGCCCGCTCCACGCGGGACGAGGCCCAGCGCCTCGCGCGGATCGTCGCGCAGGCCTGATCCCCACGGAATCCGGCCGGGGGGGACGGCCCCCGGCCGGCGGCCGCGGACCCGAGCGGGGTCCACGGCAGCCGATCCGGGGGGTGCGGGCGCCCTGTGCTCGCACCCCCCGGGGCGGTGACTCGTGTGCGCGTGACGCGTGTGCGCACGTGTTTTCTCTTCACCTCCGATTTCTTCAACGCCGTTCTTCAACGCCGTTCTTCAGTGCCGTTCTTCAACGCCGTACCCAGCTCCACGGGGCGATTTGGCATGCCCTGAACAGGTCTTGAGCCTGTCGGGGCCGTAACCCCCCACCCGGCGCCGCGCCGCCTTCGCACCACCTCCCTGACACCCACGTCACCTGCCGACGTGTTAACCGACCGGAGGACGCTGTGACCACACAGCCCGGGAATCCCACAGACGAAGTCGCCGCGCCGGCGGGGCCGCATCCGGTCGACGAGACCTTGCCCCCGCTGCGCATGTTCACCAGCGGACTCCAACACGTGGCCGCCATGTACGCGGGCGTCGTCGCCCCGCCCATGATCGTCGGGCCCGCCGTCGGCCTCTCGGCCACCGAGACCGCGTTCCTGATGGGGGCCTCGCTCTTCACCGCGGGCCTGGCCACCCTGCTCCAGACGCTCGGCTTCTGGCGCGTCGGCGCCAAGCTCCCGTTCGTCAACGGCGTCTCGTTCGCCGGCGTCACGCCGATGGTCGCCATCGGCAAGAGCGCCGGGGCCGACGCCCTCCCCGTCGTGTTCGGCGCCATCATCGTGGCCGGAGTGCTCGGCTTCCTCGCCGCCCCCTACTTCGGCCGACTGGTCCGGTTCTTCCCGCCGGTGGTCACCGGCACCGTGATCACGCTGATCGGCGTCTCCCTGCTGCCGGTCGCCTTCAACTGGTCCCAGGGCGGCAACCGCCGTGCCGTCGACCACGGCTCCCTGACGAACATCGGCATGGCCGCGGCCACACTCGTCATCGTGCTGCTGCTGCGCCGGTTCCTGCGCGGCTTCCTCCAGCAGATCGCGATCCTGCTCGGTCTGGTGGCCGGGACCCTGATCGCGATACCCGTCGGCCTGACCGACTTCACCCCGATCCGCGAGGCGGACCTGATCGGCTTCCCGACGCCGTTCCACTTCGGCGCCCCGCAGTTCCAGGTCGCCGCCGTCGTCTCGATGTGCATCGTGATGCTGGTCTGCATGACCGAGTCCACCGCCGACATGCTGGCGCTCGGCCGGATCGTCGGCCGACCCGCCGACGCGCGCACCATCGAGGGCGGCCTGCGGGCCGACGCCCTCGGCAGCGCCCTGAGCCCGGTCTTCAACGGCTTCATGTGCAGCGCGTTCGCCCAGAACATCGGGCTGGTCGCCATGACCAAGGTGCGCAGCCGGTTCGTCGTCGCAGCGGGCGGACTCATCCTCATCGCCCTCGGGCTGTGTCCGGTGGCCGCCTCGATCATCGCGCTGGTCCCGCTGCCGGTGCTCGGCGGCGCCGGGATCGTGCTCTTCGGTTCGGTCGCCGCCAGCGGTGTCCAGACCCTGGCGGGCGCGGCCATGGAGAAGGGCGAGAACGCCCTGATCGTGGCGGTCGCCCTGGGCGTCGGGCTGATCCCGATCGCGGCCCCGGACTTCTACCACGCCTTCCCGAAGGATCTGCTGGTCGTGCTCGACTCCGGGATCAGCACGGGGTGTGTGGTGGCGATCGTCCTCAACCTCGCCTTCAACCACCTGGGTGCGCGGGGGGCTGCGGGTCGGGTGGGGGATGCGGCTGGTGCGGGGGCTGTAGGCGCTGCTGGTGCTGGTGGAGTCGAGGCGGTGCGGGTGCACTGAGGGGTCTGGCTCGGGCCGGCCGGCTGGTTCGGGTGGCTCGGGCCGGTCGGGTGGCTCGTGCCGGTCGGGGCCGGCTCGGGCGTCGGGGGATAACGGGGTCTCGTCCCCGGCCCCCGGCGCCGGGTCGGACCAGATGTCCGGGGTCACGCACCGCACCCGACGCCCCTGCCGGTCCAGTTCCTGCGCCGTGGACTTCCGTACGTAGAGGGAGACGGCCGTGTCCGCCACGCGCAGGGCCGGCAGCCGGCGGGTCAGTTCCGCCGTGTAGCGCGAGAGGTCCTCGACCGCGCGGAGCCGCGCGGTGACCACGAGGTTCCACGGCCCGGTCGTCGACATGCAGGCCCGGGTCTCGCGCAGCCCCGCCGCGGTCGCCGCGCACTCGGGCACCTCGTGCTCCGCCACCTCGGCCCACAGCGTCGCGGACACCGGCCACCCCGAGTGGACGTGCGCCAGTACGCACTCGAAGTGCAGGGAGCCGGCCGCCTCCAGCCGGGCCAGCCGGCGCCGTACGGTCGACTCGCTCATGTCCAGCTCCCGCGCCAACGAGGCGACGCTGCGCCGCGCGTCCCGGGCCAGCGCCATCGCCAGCGGCCGGTCCCCCTCCGTCATCGGCGCCGACCCCGACGCGGCGACCGGCTGCGCCCGGCCGCCCTGCCCGAGCGGCACCAGCTGCGCCGACTGCGCCGGCGTGAGCTGGTCCAGGCGCCAGCGGTCGGGGCCGTAGTGCACGGCCGTCACCATGGACGTACGGGTGCCCAGCACGCCGGGGATGCGCTGCACGCGGCAGGAGAGGTACCGGTACAGGCCCGGCAGGTCCGGCACCACCACGTACAGCAGCAGGTCCCGGCCGCCGGTCACGTGCTCCACCCGCAGGGCGTGCGGATCCCCGGTCAGCGCCCGGCCCACCACGGGCGCGCTGCCCGCGTCGCAGGTCACCTCGATCCAGGCCATGCTGGGCCCGTGCACCCCCGTGCGCAGGGCCAGCGCCGAAGCCCAGGCGTCGCCCGCAGCGGTGAGCCGCTCCCAGCGGCGCGCGAGGGTGTCAGGCCGGGTGCCGAGGACCGGGGCCAACCGCTCCCAGCTGGCGCGCGGGGCGAGTTGGAGTGCGTGGACGAGGGCCCGGTCGGTGTCGTCCATGGCGGAAATGGCTGAGTCCATACCTTCCCCTGGCGGTTCTCCCGGTCGTGGGGGCGGGGGACCGGGGTGACGGCCGATGATCTCCCCTTCCTGCATTCAACTGGTTGCGCGGGCCGTTGCGTTGCAGTTCAGGGAAATCGGGGATCACGGGGAACTCGGGGGAGGACGCGTGGGGTCGTCCGGCTCTGGCGTTCGCGCCACGGTGCCTGCCGAACTGTCCAGCTTCGTCGGCCGCGAGCGAGAACTGGCCACCGTCGCCGCGCTGCTCGCTACGGAGCGCTTGGTCACCCTCACCGGCCCGGCGGGGATCGGCAAGACGCGGATCGCGGTGCGGGCGGTGCGGGCAGTACAGGCGGTACAGACGGTGCGGGCGGTGCATGGTGTGGTGTGGGCCGACCTCGGTGGGCTGCCGGAGGACCGCTGGGCCGCCCTTGAGGGCGAGTTGCTGGACGTGGTCGCGGGGCGGGACGTCCTGCTGGTGCTCGACGGCTGCGAACAACTCGGCGACCTGAGCGCGGGGCTGGCCGCCGAACTCCTCCTCCGGTGCCCGCGGCTGCGGATCCTGGCCACCTCGCAGCGGAGGCTCGGCACCGAGGGCGAAGCGGTGCTGGCGGTTCCGCCGCTGGGTGTGCCGCCGGCGGGCGCCGTGACGACGTCCGATTCCTCGTCCTCGTCGTCTTCCTCGGTTTCCTCGTCTTCCTCGTCTTCTTCGCCTTCCTCATCTCCTTCGTCCGTTGTGGCTTCTGCGTCGTCCGTCCTGCCGGCGTCCGTCCTGCCGTTGTCCGTGGGGCCGTTGCCCGCGGGGCCGGGAGGGTGGCCCTCGGCGGAGGACGCCGGTGCGCGGGCGCGGATCGCCGAGTACCCCGCCGTACGTCTCTTCGTCGAGCGCGCCCGCGGGGCGGATCCCTTCTTCGAGATCACCCGGCGCAACGCCGACCACGTGGTCCGTCTCTGCCGCGCCCTCGACGGCATCCCAGGTGCTCTGGAACTGGCCGCCGGACGGCTGCACCAGTACGCCCCCGAACAGGCCCTGCGCAAGCTCGCCGCCGACCCGCTGGCCTTACTCACCGGGGGTGCAGGCCGGGGGTCGCGCGCTGACGCCGAGCGCAGCCACCGGCTCTGCTCGCCCACTGAGCAGCTGCTGTGGGAACGCCTGTCGGTGTTCGCCGGCTCCTTCGACCGGACCGCCGTGGAGGCCGTCTGCGGGTTCGGCCGACTCGGCCGGGCGGCCGCCGGAGCGGCCCTCGCCGGGCTGGCCTCCGGGCTGCTGCTCGACGCCGGCCCCGGCCGCTACCGGCTGCCGCTCTCCGTACGGGCCCACGCCGCCCGCCGGCTGGTGGCCCGAGGCGAGCAGGCCGAGGCCGCGAGGCGGCACCACGCCTGGTACGGAGCCGTGGCCGACCGGGCCGCCCGGCTCTGGCAGGGCGGTCACCAGCGCGAGGCACGCGCTCTGGCCCTGCGGGAACTGCCCGATCTGTGCGCGGCGATGAACCCCATGGCCGGCTCCGGCCCCGGTCCCGCACTCGAGATCGCGGTCTCGCTGTGGTTCCTCTGGGTGGCCTGCGGCCTGCTCGCCGAAGGACGCCGGCACCTGGAGCGGGCGCTGGCCCTGCACCCCGCCCCGCGGCCGGCCCGCGCCCTGTGGCTGACCGCCTGGATCGCCGCGTGCCTGGGGGAGTGCGATGGCGCGGATCCGCTGCTGGTGGAGGGCTGGACGGCCGCCGTGCACGAGGGCGAGGACGCGTCCCTGGCGTACCTCGGGCACGTCCGCGGCACCGTCGCGGTGTGGGAGCTCCGCACGCGCGAGGCGGTGGCGGAGTTCGCCGAGGCGCTGGAGCTCCTGCCCGCGGAGCCAGGGTTCGGACCCGGCCGGGCCGCGCTCGTGGCCTCGTACACCCTGGCGCTGGCCCGCGTGGACCCGGCTGCGGTGCCGGTCGAGGACGGTCCTTCGGAGCTGCCCGACGACGCCTGGGCCCGCTCGTGGATCCGGTACGCGCACGCGTCCGTCCTGCGGTTGGAGGCCCGGGCGGAGGCCGCCCGCGCGGAGCTCCTGCGTGCCCTGGAGGCGCAGCTGGCCCTCGGGGACCTACTGGGGCTGGCGGCCTCGGGCGAGCTGCTGGCCGCGGTGGTGGCCGACCTGGGTCGGCACCAGGGCGCTGCCCGGCTGCTCGGTGCGGTGGACCGGATCCGGGCCGCGTTCCTGCGGGACGCCCGGGCGGTGGCCTACTGGGCCCGCGGGCGCGCGCCGCGCGAAGCGCTGCTGCGGGCCCGGCTCACCGAGCCGGTCTTCGAGCGGGCGTACGAGGCGGGGGCGCGGGCGGGGTTGGGGGCGCTGGTGGGGGAGGTGGGTGGGTGAATGACTGCTGAGGGGCTCCTCGCTGCTCAAGCACTGAGGAGCCCCTCACAGATCACGCCGCCTCGCCGAGCACCGGGTTCTGAGGACACTGCCGTGCAGGCCGAGTCGGCCGTCGGCCCCGAGTGCCTCAGCGGGAGTGCCCTGTGCTGCTCAGGCGATTGCGCAGTGCCTGCGCCACAGGTACATGGTGGCGCGGCGGCCGGCCGGCAACGGCCACGTGCGGTTCGCGGAAGCGGCTGCCGAGGGGTGGGGCGCCGCCGCGAACGTACGGAGGTGGTGCAGCCGGAGGCCGCTGAGGCCAGGGCCAGGGCAGAGGCGGAGCGCCTGGAGGCAGCGGAGGCGGCCACGGCCGTGGCCGCCGCTCAGGCA
The DNA here is from genome assembly GCF_044753805.1 of Streptomyces sp. NPDC093225. Lineage (NCBI taxonomy): Bacteria > Bacillati > Actinomycetota > Actinomycetes > Kitasatosporales > Streptomycetaceae > Streptomyces > Streptomyces sp. NPDC093225. The sequence goes on along the minus strand of NZ_JBIVNX010000045.1, from coordinate 42,716 downwards.
GACGTGCGGGCTGGAGCGCCCGATTCAGCCAGTCGGGTCATATCCTGGGTCGTTACCAGGATCGCCCCAATTCCAGTCGTCCTTGAACCAGTGTCCTCGTTCGGAGCTGCCCGATGACAGATCATCGCGGAGGGTGGCCGGGAGGTTTTCCAGCTCCCTTTCCGTCGGCGGCAAGACCACATGCAGGACACTGGGTCCGTTCGCATGGAACTCGATGCGAACCCGATCAGATGAGCCACTCCCGTCCCCGTCGAAGCTGTCAGAGTTCTTGACTAGGTGTGTGCGGAACTCCTCATCGACCATGGCGCGTGCGGCTGCCTTCTTGAGGCGCTTGTCGTCGTACCGCGGGTCCAGGAGGGGGAGGGTATCGCCCCAGTGGCGCAGTGCGCTCCGGCCGAGGCTGCTCATGAGAGACCCGATGTCACCCTCTTCGCCATTCCCCGACTTTTCATTCGTCATTTCTGCAGAACCTCCAGTAGGCCTTCTGTGACCAGTCGCTTAATGAGCTCCATGCGATCCTCCTCGTGCATCCTTCCTGGTAGGTCGCCGATCGCAAACTGCTCGTTCTCGGCGACGAATTGAAGTGTTGGAGCGATGGAGTCAGGTCCGGAAACGTAATTCCCCCCGAATTCGATAGTGGCCCGACCGTTCGCCGAACCTACGAGGCAGAGGGTTTCTGGACGCCGTGCAACGATTGAGGTGCTGGTCAGACTGGCGACTGCATCGAGGGAGCGGAACTGCGAGATGCCGGCAGCCGCATCCGAGGCGAGAAATCGCGAAGCGATCCGCTCCTTGGCCCTTCCCATCAATTCGGCGCTACAGAGAGCCTCCGCCACGCGGCGTGACACTTTCTTTACATAGTCCATGTCAAGAGGCTTACGCATGTATCCAGCTGGTAGGGCGTTGCGGAGCGCCACGTCCTCGTCTGCGAGAAGCTCGAGTGCCTCACTGAATAGGTCATGCCAGCGAAAGGCGTTGATGCCAATCGTTAGGTGCAGCGACGAAGACGCCCCGGTAATGGCTTCATGCCTGTAGCCGCGAGGGAGGTAGAGCATGTCTCCGGGCGAAAGGTCGTAGACCTGAAAGTCTGGAATTTCCTGCTTTTTGTATTTAGTCTGCGCCAGTGGCAGCGGGGAAGTTGGTGTCGACACGTGCCATTCTTTCGTCCCGTGAAGTTGCAGAACGAATACGTCATGCGTGTCGACGTGCGGGGGAAAGCCTTGAGCGCTTTCCGGAGTGAGGTACAGGTTCGCCCCGATCGGATGGTGCATCGTTGCCTGCAATCCGCGACATAGGCGGGCGACCGGGCTTGATCGGCGATGCACCTGGTTGATCACTACGGTAAAACCGCTGTGATAGGAGCGGTAAATTCCGTGGATGTCCACCGAGGCGTTGGAGGTAACTCGTGCGCTTCGATCAGAAGAGGACCCGTCCGCCTCAAACCGGGTGAGGCGCTCACCGTGCCTTGAGTTTACCCGGTTGGACACCGTGGTAGAAAGTAGCTCATCCACCGAATCCAAATCAGGCAAGCCTGCGAAATATGCGGCATTGTCACGCCGAACGCATAGAGGTGCCGTTTCGTAATGGAGTTTGTAGAACTCGTCGGACCCGAATGGGTGGATCAGCCAATCAAGGCCGTGGCTCATATCGATCGAAGTCACTCATTCAGAATTGCATCCTGCCGGGACGGCGGGAAACAGGACACGGCCAATCTCACCCAATTGCAGCAGGAGCTCCTTCCCGTGAAAGGGAATCGATTCTGCGGCGTTGCCTGTGGGCTGACGGTCCGCTTGAATGCCTGTTTTGCCCTCTTTGATTTGACGGCGGGTACGTCGCGTGACGCCGCGGGGCCGGCTTCCGTGAGCCGGCGTCCTGCCGTTCTGCTCCCTCGACGGGACGGCTCGCCGACCCTCAGGTGATGCGGCCGGCAGGCCGGCAAGCCTCCGCCAGGCCGGCGTGGGCGCGTGGGCGCGTGGGCTCAGGGCGAGGTGCTTTCGATCCGCAGCGGGCGGCGGCTGGCGTGGGCCGCGAGGCGGGCGGGGGAGGTAATGATCTTCTCTGCGGGCTGACGCCCGCGACCGACACGAGCGCCCAGAGGGCCGATCGCATCGGCCCTTTGAAGCGCGACGTCAAGTTGACGGAGGCTCAGTGCGCGGGTCTCCCAAGGCACCCCTGGGTGGGGTGCCTTGGGAGGGTGGTGCTGGGTGCTGGGTATTCGTTCTTACGGGGCGGCGGTCAGGTACATGCCGCTCGCGTCGCTGCCCGCCGTGTTGCGGCAGGAGTTGCTGGCGGTCGCCGACTGGGCGTAGGCGAGGGCCAGGCAGCGCTGGAGGGCCAGCTGGCCGAAGTGGTTCGGGTGCATCGACTCCTGCACCTTGCCCTGCGTCTCGCTGCTGTCGATCCACCGCGCCCACTCGCTCGTGGTGGCGGACGCCGGTGACGTGGCGCTGACCAGCTTGCTGGACTTCGCGCAGACCTCGCGGCCCTGGAGCATGTCGCGCAGGTCGAGGAACTGTGCGCCCTTCGCCGCGGCCACTGCCTTCAGCCGTCCGGCGAGCTGCGGGACGAGCGAGTCCCGGGCCCAGTCGGAGTCCCGGTTCCAGAACGGGCAGCCGCCGCTGTTCACCCGGCTCCAGCCGCTCTCGGAGTAACGGTTCTCCGCGGCGCGGGGGATGGGGGACGGGTAGGACTGCAGCACGATCCGGTAGGAGGAGCTGCTGTAGCCGGCCGTCGACATCACGGCCCGGATCTCGTCGATGGCCTTGCCCACCTTGGTCATCACGCCGTCGATCTTGGAGTCCACGGCCGTCTGCTGGTCGTCGTAGCAGTACGAGTACCAGACGATGTAGTCCGAGGCGCAGGTGGTGATGATGTCGGCGAAGCCGAGGTCGTTGCCGCCGATCGAGAGCGCGATCGCCTTGACGTCGTTCGCGGCGGCCACGGCGGCCAGCTGGTCGGCCTGCGGAGCCTCGCCCTTGTACGAGACGCCGCCGTTGGCGGACCGGAAGACGTTGTCGCTGACGGCGCCCGAGCAGGCCAGGTTGATCACCTTCTGCACGCTGCCGCCCGCGCCGTTGACCTCGGCGGAGTCGGAGCGGTCGCAGCCGTTGGCCGCCGTGGCGCCGTAGACGCGGCTGGGGTCGTACGTGCTGCCGCTGACCCAGGCCCGGTCGGTGCCGTCGCGGCTGCCGCTGTTGGTCAGGCTGTTGCCCTTCCAGCGGCCGGCCTCGCCGGAGATGTAGCTGTCGCCCATGCTCACGAAGGCCGTCGGGCCGTTGCCCGGGCTCGCGGTCGCGGGCCCGCTTCCGGCGGCCACGAGGGCGCCGACCAGGAGCGGGAGAGTGCAGACGGCCGCCGTGAGCCGTCGGCGCGGGGCGGACGGGGACGTGGGGGACGTGCTGGACGTGCGGGCGGTGCGGGAGGTGCGGAATCCGATCACTGCGGAACTCCTGCGGTCGGCCACGCCCGAGGAGGAAGCGGACAACTCGGGCGCATGGCTGGGGAAGTGGGGGTACCGCCGGCCGGTGGCGACAGGAATGTGTCATGGCTTGTTTTGTTACCGCTAGGTAGCGTCAGATTTCGATTGGGTAACGACCGACCGGTCGTTCGGGTGGGCGATGGCTGCGCCGTCTTCCGCTTCTGTTCGCGTTTCGGTTCCGGTTGTGCGCTCTGCGGACGGGTGGGTGTGGCTCCGAAGTGCTGGGGCTCCGGCGGCCCTCCCGTTCCGCTCCGGAAACGCCTCGGCCCCCGGTGCGGGGCACCGGGGGCCGAAGGGTGTTGTTGGGTCGAGCTGTGCTGCGTCGTGGCGTGTTGTGGTGTGTTGCCCTGCGTTGTGGTGCTTGGTGCTTGGTGCTTGGTGCTTGGTGCTTGGTGCTTGGTGCGTGGTGCTGAGGCGGCTGCTGTGCGGTCAGCCGATCAGCTGCTCGTACGCGGGGAGGGTGAGGAAGTCCGCGTAGTCCGCGTCCAGGGAGACCTGGAGGAGGAGGTCGTGGGCCTGCTGCCACCTGCCGGCCGCGAAGGCCTCCTCGCCGATCTCGGCGCGGATGGCCGCGAGCTCCTCGGCGGCGACCTCGCGGGCGAGGTCGGCGGTGGCGAGCTCGCCGTTCTCGAAGACGACGCCCGCGTTGATCCACTGCCAGATCTGCGAGCGGGAGATCTCGGCGGTGGCCGCGTCCTCCATGAGGTTGAAGATCGCGACCGCCCCGAGGCCGCGGAGCCAGGCCTCGATGTAGCGGATGCCGACCTGGACCGCGTTGCGCAGACCGTCGTACGTGGGCTTGGCGTCGAGGGAGTCGATCGCGATCAGGTCGCCGGGCGCGACGGCGACGTCCTCGCGCAGGCGGTCCTTCTGGTTCGGCTTGTCGCCGAGGACGGCGTCGAAGGAGGCCATCGCGATCGGGACCAGGTCCGGGTGGGCGACCCAGGAGCCGTCGAAGCCGTCGCCGGCCTCGCGGTCCTTGTCCGCCTTGACCTTCTCAAAGGCGACCTTGTTGACCTCGGCGTCCTTGCGGGACGGGATGAAGGCCGCCATGCCGCCGATGGCGTGGGCGCCGCGCTTGTGGCAGGTGCGGACGAGGAGTTCGGTGTACGCCCGCATGAACGGGGCGGTCATGGTGACCGCGTTGCGGTCCGGGAGGACGAACTTCTCGCCGCCGTCACGGAAGTTCTTGACGATGGAGAAGAGGTAGTCCCAGCGGCCGGCGTTCAGGCCCGCGGCGTGGTCGCGCAGCTCGTAGAGGATCTCCTCCATCTCGTACGCCGCCGTGATCGTCTCGATCAGGACGGTCGCGCGGACGGTGCCCTGCGGGATCCCGACGTAGTCCTGCGCGAAGACGAAGATGTCGTTCCAGAGGCGGGCCTCCAGGTGCGACTCCGTCTTCGGGAGGTAGAAGTACGGGCCCTTGCCGAGCGAGATGAGGCGCTTGGCGTTGTGGAAGAAGTACAGGCCGAAGTCGACGAGCGCGCCGGGGACCGGGCGGCCGTCGAAGCGCAGGTGGCGCTCCTCCAGGTGCCAGCCGCGGGGCCGCATCACGACGGTCGCGAGCTCGGCGGCCGGCTTGAGCGCGTACGACTTGCCGGACCTCGGGTCGGTGAAGTCGATCCGGCGCTCGTAGGCGTCGATGAGGTTGAGCTGGCCGAGGACGACGTTCTCCCAGGTGGGGGCGGAGGCGTCCTCGAAGTCGGCGAGCCAGACCTTGGCGCCCGAGTTCAGGGCGTTGATGGTCATCTTGCGGTCGGTCGGACCGGTGATCTCCACGCGGCGGTCGTTGAGCGCGGCCGGCGCCGGCGCGACCTTCCAGTCGCCCTCGCGGATCTGTGCGGTCTCCGGGAGGAAGTCGAGGTGGGAGGTGCGGGCGATCTCGGCTCGCCGCTCGGCGCGACGGGCGAGGAGCTCGTCGCGGCGGGGGGTGAACCGCCGGTGCAGCTCGGCCACGAAGGCCAGCGCCGCTTCTGTGAGGACCTCGTCCTGCCGGGGCAGGGGCTCGGCGTCGACGATGGCCAGCGGGGACGGCGCTGGTGCTGACATAACTGTCACTCCTTCAGCGGCGGTGCCTGGCGGCCGCGGGGAATGCTCGTGCAGTCCCGCTGTTGCGGCACGGAGTGCCGTGTGGCGGGAGAGTTCCGTCAAGCGGTCGCGGGCGCCGTCTGTGGTTCAGGGCGCTTCTGACCAGTGGATAGTAATTTCCACGTGGTGGAAGTTCAATGGTTTGTTGATGTCGAGATTCTCTGGGTCGACAGAAACCCGGTCCGGGTGGCTCTGAGTGCCATGCCGGTCACGGGGTGCGGTTGGGTTGGGGGGACGGCTTGGAGGGTTCGCCAGTCTGGTCGGGGTGCTCGTCTCTCGGGTGCTCGTCTCTCACTCCAGGCGCCCGAGGTCCTCGGGCGTGTCGATGTCGTAGGGCTCCGCGATGTCGGCGCACTCGACCAGAGTGAGCTCCGCCGCGTGCTTTGTCAGGTGAACACGCGCACCGCGGTCCCCCGTAGCGGTGGCGGCGATGTCCGCCCAACGGTCGGAGCCGAAGAGAACGGGGTGCCCGCGTTCGCCGTCGTACGCCGCCGCGGCGAGGGACGCCGGCGAGCGGTAGGCGGCCAGGACGCGCTTCAGGGCCTCGGGGCCGATGCCGGGCTGGTCGACGAGGGAGACGAGCGCGGCCTGGGGGCGCGGGGTGGCGTCGGTGGGGGAGGTGGGGGAGGTGGGGGAGGTGGAGGAAGCAAGGGAGGCGAGGCCCAGGCGGAGCGAGGAGCCCATGCCCTCCGCCCAGTCGGGGTTGTCGACGACGGTGCAGTCGGAGAGGTCGGCGCGCTCGCGGACTTCGGCGGCCGAGGCGCCGAGCACGACGTGGATCGGGTCGCAGCCGGCGTCGCGGAGGACGCGGATGGCGTTCTCGACCAGAGGGCGGCCCCGGTGCGGGAGGAGGGCCTTCGGTCGGCCGCCCAGGCGGCGGCCGCCGCCGGCGGCCAGGAGGAGGCCGGCGATTTTGGGGGTGGGGGTGGGTTGGGTGGGTCGGGTGGGTGTGGGTTCGGGTGTGGTGGGTTGGGTGGGTTCGGGTGCGGTGGGTTGGGTGGGGGTGGGTTCGGGTGCGGTGGGTTGGGTGGGGGTGGGTTCGGGTGGGGTGGGTTCGGCGGTCATGGGTTCTGCTTACCACTCGAGTGGTGGTTCACCCGAAGTTGTCCACTGCTCGCCTCAGCTGGCTCAGGGCCGGTGCCAGCGCGCTCACCGACCCCAGGGCGCCGGCCACCGTCAACAGCGAGCGGCGCAGGCGGCGTACGTCGGGTTCCGGAGCGGCGACCGAGGTCATGGCGTGCAGCGCGGCCAGTTCGTCCTCGGCGATGGGGAGCTCAGCGAACTCGCCCCGGTAGGCCGCTAGTTCCCGTCTGAGCCGGGACACGGCGCGCCGAAGCTCGGCCACCCTCGGGCTCTCGCCGCCGGTTGCCGTTCTCGGGCTCTCGTCCCCATCCGCCACGCGTCCGGATTCCACGCGCGCAGTCAATCGCGCCGATGCCACCCGCGCCAGCACCGCACCACCGCTGGCCGGTTCGAGGCGGTGGCCGGGGTGGGGCTTACCGCGTCGGGGTTGGGCGGGGTCGGAGTGGGTGGCCGGTGTCGGGCCTGTCCGCCTGCCGAGGGTTTCCGGGCCGGGTCGGGGCGTCAAGGGCGCCCTTCGGGCGTCGCCTGCGGCGATTGCGCTGCGCTCCACCCTTGACCCCCCGACCCGGCCCGGAAAGGCAAAACCTCGGCGGACAGGCCCCGGAAAAGACGCCCGGGGCAGGTGTGAAGACTCCAGCCTGTCGAGTCCGGCCGGCGGGGTCAGCGCCTCGGATCGCTACGCCCCACTGGTTCGGGTGGCGGGTGCGGGTGGGTGGGGGCTGGACATAAGCCGCCCACGATCGCTACGCCCCTCCGGTTCGGGTGGCGGCTTCCGGGTCCGGTGGGGGCTGGGCATGAGCCGTCCCGCGATCGCTGCGGACTCTGGTCGGGTGGCGGGTGCGGGTGGGTGCGTGCTGGGTGTGGGCCGCTCCGGGTCGGTGCGGCCTACCGGCTCGGGTGGCGGGTGTGGGATGGGTGGGGGCGTTCACGGGGAGTCGTAGGCCGGGTCCGGGGTCGGGCGGGGGGTGCGGCGGGGGAAGAGGCGGAGGACGGGGAGGCGGGGGAAGCGGGGGAGGCGGAGGGGGGTGGAGATGCGGGACTCGTGGGAGTGGGCCAGGGCGCGTTCGGCGCGGTCCGTCAGGGACGTGGGGGGCGGGGTGCGGTGGAGCAACGGGGTCGCCTCGCTTTCGTGCTTGCCAAGGGCGGGCCAATGAGGCGAGTGTGGAGCGGGATTGGCCTGGTGGGCAGAGCCAATCAGGGGAGGTTGGCATGGCGAACGGGCGAGTGGTCCGGACGGCGGACAGGTCCATGGGCAGTCGGCAGTTGGCGGGGCTGCTGCCCGGTGAGGTGATCGCGCGGCCGGGGTACCGCACGTTGGCGGGGGCGGTGCGCGAGTTGATCCTCGACGGGCGGATCCCGCTGCACGTGCGGCTGCCCGCCGAGCGGGAGCTCGCCGAGGCGGTGGGGGCCAGCCGGGCCACCGTGACCGCGGCGTACGACCTGTTGCGGGAGAGCGGGTACGTGCGCAGTCGGCGGGGGGCCGGGACGTGGACCGAGCTGCCCGACGGGCACCCGATCGTGGGGGCGCACGGTGCCGGCTCGTTGCCGGGGGGTGGGATCGATCTCGGGATCGCGGCCATGGGGGCGCCCGAGGGGGCGCTGGAACGGGCGCTGGAATGGGCGGGGCCGCGGCTGGCCGTGGCCGCTCGGGGGCACGGGTACCACCCGTACGGGCTGCCCGAGCTGCGGGAGGCGGTGGCCGAGCGGTTCACGCGGCGGGGGCTGCCGACGCGGCCGGAGCAGATCCTCGTCACGGCCGGGGCGCAGCAGGCCCTGGTGCTGGCGCTCGGGCTGCTGTGCGGGGCCGGGGACCGGGTGATGGTGGAGAACCCGACGTACGCCAACGCCCTGGACGCGATCCGGCACGCGCGGCTGCGCACGGCCGCGATACCGGTGGGGGAGGACGGGTGGGATCTGGAGATCGGTGAGTCCGCGCTGCGGCAGACCGTGCCCAAGGTCGCGTACATGGTGCCCGACTTCCACAACCCGACCGGGGCGCTGATGCCGGAGGAGGATCGGCTGCGGTTGCTGGCCGCCACCCGGCGGACGGGGACCTGGCTGGTGGTGGACGAGACGCTCACGGAGATCGCGCTGGACGTGCCGGCGCCGGTGCCGTCGGCCTCGCTGGCGCCGCGCGGGGGTGCCGATCACGTGTTGTCGGTGGGCTCGTTGAGCAAGACGCACTGGGGTGGGCTGCGGGTGGGGTGGATCCGGGCCACGGCCAATCTCGTGACCGAGCTGGCGGCCGGGCGGGTGGCCGCCGACATGACGGGGTCGGTACTGGACCAGCTGGTGGCGGTGCCGTTGGTGGCGGGGATGGCGGAGGCGCTGCCGGTGCGGCTGGAGCGGTTGCGGGAGCAGCGGGCCGCGCTGGTCGCGGCGCTGGAGCGGCACGTGCCCGAGTGGTCCTGGCAGGTGCCGGTCGGCGGGTTGTCGCTGTGGGTGGACCTCGGCGAGCCGGTGAGCTCGGGGCTGACCGAGCGGGCGGCGGCGGCCGGGGTGCACATCGGCCGAGGTGCCCGCTTCGGGGTGGATCCCGGGACCTTCGAGCACCGGTTGCGGATCCCGTACACCCTGCCGGCCGAGCGGTTGGAGGAGGGGGTGCGGGTGCTGGCCGGGGCCTTCCACGAGGGGGTGCCGCTGCCGCGGGCCGTGGACCGGCCGCACTGGGTGGCGTGAGGGTCAGGTCGTGCGGATGAGGCGGCGGGAGCGGGCCAGGGCCACCGCGGACGTGCGGGAGTCGACGCCGAGTTTGGCGTAGATGTGGACCAGGTGGGACTTCACAGTGGCCTGGCTGAGGAAGAGCTGTTTGCTGATCTGCTGGTTGGAGAGGCCGTCCGCGACCAGCTGGAGCACTTCGAGTTCGCGTTTGGTCAGGGCTTCGGCGGGGGTGCGCATGCGGTCCATCAGGCGGTGGGCGACCGCGGGGGCCAGGGCGGACTGGCCGGCCGCGGCCGTGCGGACGGCGGCCGCGAGCTCCTCGGGCGGGGCGTCCTTGAGGAGGTAGCCGGCGGCGCCGGCCTCCACGGCCGCGAGGATGTCCGCGTCCGTGTCGTAGGTGGTGAGGACCAGGACCCGGGGCGCGTCCGGGCGGGCCGTGATGGCGGCGGTGGCCTCGGAGCCGTGCATGCCGGAGCCGAACTGGAGGTCCATCAGGACCACGTCGACGCCGGTGGCGGCGAGTTCCACGGCCCGTTCGGCGGTGGGGGCCTCGGCGACCACGGTGAAGTCGGGTTCGGTGTCCAGCACCGCGCGCAGGCCGGCCCGTACGACCGGATGGTCGTCGGCCAGGAGGAGTCGGATCACCGGGTGCCTCGCGATTCGGGTGGGGTGAGGGGGAGGGTCACGGCCACGGCCGCGCCCTGGCCGGGGGCCGACTCGACGGTGAACGTGCCGCCCAGCGACTCGGCCCGGGCGCGCATCGCGGGGAGGCCGAAGCCGCCGTCGGTGGTGCGGTGGGGCGTTGCGGCCGGGTCGAAGCCCTTGCCGTCGTCCACGACGTCCAGGGTGACGGAGGTGTCCATGAAGGTGAGGGTGATCTCGGTGCGGGCGGCGCCCGCGTGGCGGACCACGTTCGCGAGGGCCGACTGGCCGATGCGCAGGAGGGCGACCTCGTAGGGGGTGGGGAGTTCGACGGGGGTGCCGGCGAGGGAGAAGCGGGCGCCGGGCGCGGTGGTGCACAGGCGCTCCAGGGCGCCCGCGAGGGAGCCGCGCTCCAGGTCGGGCGGGGTGAGGGCGCGGACGAAGCGGCGGGCCTCGACGAGGTTGTCCTGGGCCGCCTGGCGGGCGGCGGCGATGTGCTCCCGGGCGGGGGAGTCGCCGGGGAGGGTGCGTTCGGCGGCGCGGAGGAGGAGCTGGATCGAGGACAGGCCCTGGGCGAGGGTGTCGTGGATCTCGCGGGCCAGGCGCTCGCGTTCGGCCAGGGTCCCGGCGTCGCGTTCGGCGGCGGCCAGCTCGGCGCGGGTGGTGATCAGCTCCTCGATGAGCTCGCGGCGCCGCTCGCTCTCGCGGTACAGGGCCTGGTAGCCCAGTACGGTCGCCACGGCGACGGCGGCGCCGAGCAGGGGGCCGATGAACGCGCCCGGGTTGAGCGCCGCGCCGTGCCACACGTAGCTGGTGATGGCCGCGGCGGCCGTGGCGGCGACCGCGGGCAGCGCCCAGCGGACGGGGAGGAGGTGGAGCTGGAGGAAGTACAGGGGGAAGGCCAGCCAGAGGCCTTCGGGGGACGCGGCCAGGAGTGCCAGCCAGGATGCGCCGAGGGCGGCCAGCCAGAGGGCGGCGGCGCGCGGCGAGCGGTGTACGGCGGGGGTGAGCGCGCCGGCGGCGAACACGGCGGCCGTGACGGCGGCGGCGACGATCGCGGCGGGGCCGTCGGCGCGGACGGCCGCCAGGACGAGCAGGCCGACGAGGAGCGCGTCCAGGCAGAGGCGGAGCACGCGGAGCACGGGCGTGTGGGGGCGTCCGGTGCCGTGCGCGGTGCGGTGTGCGGGGTGGTCGGTGGTGCGGGGTTCCATGGCCCGACCAGCGTATGCGGCCGGGGGTGGGGTTCGGTCAACCGAAAGTTTGATGTCCGGATGCCTCCTTCGATGCGCGGTCGGCGCCCGTGGCGCGATGCCCCGGGAGGCCCCCGGCGACGAAGGTGGGGGTCATGTTCGTCGCATGGAGAGATCTCCGGTTCGCCAAGGGCAGGTTCGCGCTGATGGGCGCCGTCGTCGTGCTCATCACGCTGTTGGTGGGCCTGTTGTCGGGGCTGACCTCGGGCCTGGCCCGGGAGAACACCTCGGCCGTCACCGGCCTGCCCGCCACCCATCTGGCCTTCGCCGCCCCCGCCGGGGACCAGAAGGTGTCCTTCACCGGTTCCTCGGTGCCGGCCGGCGCCTGGGAGAGGTGGGCCCGGCAGCCGGGGGTCCGGTCCGCGGAGCCGGTGGGCATCCGCACCCTGAACGCCTCGGCGGGCACCCGTACCGCCGCCGTGTCCGCCTTCGGCGTCCGGCCGGCGGCCGGGATCGCCCCCGTCGCGCCGGGGCCGGGCCGGGTGGTGCTGGCGGAGAAGGCGGCGAAGGAGCTGGGGGTGGCGGCCGGCGACCGGGTGCGGGTCGGCGGCCTGGACCTGACCGTGGCCGCGGTGGCGGGGCAGGCGGCGTACAGCCACACGCCGGTGGCGTGGGTGACGCTCGACGACTGGCAGCGCACCGGCACCTCGCGCGGCCCGGCGGCGGCCGGCTCCGGGGGCCCGACGGCCACCGTGATCGCGCTCGACGCGGCGGACGGGACCGACCTCGCCGCCGGCGACCGGGCGGCCGGTACGAGGGCGGAGTCGCTCGACGGGGCGCTGACCGCGATCGGCTCGTACACCGCCGAGAACGGCTCGCTGCAGCTCATGCGCGGCTTCCTGTTCGCGATCTCCGCGCTGGTGATAGGGGCCTTCTTCACCGTGTGGACGATCCAGCGCAGCGGCGACATCGCCGTCCTCAAGGCCCTGGGTGCGGCCACCCCCTACCTCCTCAAGGACGCCCTCGGGCAGGCCGTGCTGATGCTCGCCGCCGGGACCGGGCTGGGCACCGCGCTCGCCGCCGGGCTCGGCGCGGTGATCAGCGGCTCGGACGTGCCCTTCGTGCTCGACGCGCCCACCGTGCTCGTCCCCGCCGCCGTGATGATCGTCCTCGGTGTCCTCGGCGCGGGCCTGTCCGTCCGGCGGATCACCGCCGTCGACCCCCTGACCGCCCTCGGGAGCGCCCGATGACCTCTCTCCTCCTCGACGACGTCACGCTGACGTACCCGGACGGCGACGGCCGGCTGACCGCCCTGGACCGGGTCGGCCTGCACGTCCCGGCGGGCACCCTCACCGCCGTGGTGGGCCCCTCGGGCTCGGGCAAGTCCAGCCTGCTGGCGGTGGCCGCCACCCTGGTCACGCCGGACGGCGGCCGGGTGGTGGTCGACGGTACGGACACGACGGCGCTGAGCCCGGCGGAGAAGTCCGCGCTGCGCCGCGACCGCGTCGGCATCGTCTTCCAGCAGCCGAACCTGCTCGCCTCCCTGACCTGTGCCGAGCAGCTCCAGGTGATGGCGCACGTGTCGGGGCGGGGGCACCGGCAGGCCCGCGCCAAGGCCCTGGAGCTGCTGGCCGCGGTGGGCCTGGCGGCGCAGGCCGGCCGCCGCCCGCACCAGCTGTCGGGCGGCCAGCGCCAGCGGGTCAACATCGCCCGAGCCCTGATGAACGACCCGGCGGTGCTGCTGGTCGACGAGCCGACCAGCGCGCTGGACCACGAGCGCGGGGCGGCCGTGCTCGACCTGCTGGCCGCGCTGACCAGGGAGCGCGGCACGGCCACGGTGCTGGTCACCCACGACCGGGCGCACCTGGAGCGGGTGGACCGCGCGGTCACCATGACCGACGGCCGGCTCGCGGAGCGGGCGGTGGGCGCCGCCTGACCGTACGGGGAAACGCCCGGGCCCCCGCCCCCCTTCGAGAGAGGGGGCGGGGGCCCGGGCGTGCGCGTGCGGTTCCTAGGCCGGGTTCTGGTTCGCGAGGGCGACAGACAGCTCGGCGGCGACGCCCTGGAGGATCGGCACGAAGCGCTCGGTCACGGCCTCGGTCACACGGCCGGCGGGGCCGGAGATGGAGATCGCGGCGGCCGTGGGGGAGTTCGGGATGGAGACCGCGAGGCAGCGGACCCCTATCTCCTGCTCGTTGTCGTCGACCGCGTAGCCGAGCGAGCGGACCTGGTCCAGCGCGTCCAGGAAGCCCTCGGGCGTGGTGATGGTCTTCTCGGTGGCCGCGGGCATGCCGGTACGGGCGAGCAGCGCGCGCACCTCGTCGGCCGGCGTGTACGCGAGGAGGGCCTTGCCCACGCCCGTCGAGTGCGGCAGCACGCGGCGGCCGACCTCGGTGAACATGCGCATGGAGTGCTTGGAGGGCACCTGGGCGACGTAGACGATCTCGTCCCCGTCGAGCAGGGCCATGTTCGCGGTCTCGCCGGTCTCCTCGACCAGCCGGGTCAGGTACGGGCGCGCCCACGTGCCCAGCAGGCGCGAGGCCGACTCGCCGAGGCGGATCAGGCGGGGGCCGAGGGCGTAGCGCCGGTTCGGCTGCTGGCGCACGTACCCGCACGCCACCAGCGTCCGCATGAGACGGTGGATGGTGGGCAGGGGCAGGCCGCTCGCGGCGGAGAGCTCGCTGAGGCCGACTTCGCCCCCGGCGTCGGCCATCCGCTCAAGGAGGTCGAACGCGCGCTCGAGGGACTGGACGCCACCGCTCGCGGCGGTGGGCCGGGAGGAGGCGTCGGTGGTGCTGGCGCTGGACGTCGGCACGGCGCGGTCCTTTCGGTGCTGGCAGGCAAGGAAGCAGCCTACCCCGGTCGCGGGCGGCGGCCCTAGTGTCGGGTGATCGCCGTCCGCGCCGGTCAGAGGCGGTTTGTCCGGGTGGTGGTCGGCCTCGGTCAGTTCCCTGGTCGAGCCGCGATGGTGAGAGCTACGTTTTGTAGAGCGAAATCTTAATTCCATCCTGTGGAAAGCTCCAATTGCGGTGGCTCCGTGTCGGTGGTCCCTCCGGGCGCTCTTGACGGGTCCCGGGCGCGGCGTGAAGACTCCGTCAACAGAACGTTGAATTTCGCTCTGTGGAAGTAGATGGGGAGGTTCCGGGTGGCTGACGTGGCTGACGTGGCTGTGGAACTGGTACTGCGCTCGACGCGGGTCATCACCCCCGAGGGGACGCGCGCCGCCTCGGTGGCCGTCGCCGCCGGGAAGATCGCGGCCGTGCTGCCGTACGCGGCCGAGGTACCGGCCGGCGCGCGCCTGGAGGACTTCGGCGACGACGTCCTGCTGCCGGGTCTGGTCGACACCCACGTCCACGTGAACGACCCGGGCCGCACGGAGTGGGAGGGCTTCTGGACCGCCACCCGCGCCGCCGCGGCGGGCGGCATCACGACGATCCTCGACATGCCGCTGAACTCGCTGCCGCCCACCACGACGGTGGACAACCTGCGGGTCAAGCAGGAAGTGGCCCGCCGCAAGGCGCACGTGGACGTCGGCTTCTGGGGCGGCGCCCTGCCGGACAACGTCAAGGACCTGCGCCCGCTGCACGACGCCGGCGTGTACGGCTTCAAGTGCTTCCTGTCGCCGTCGGGCGTGGACGAGTTCCCGCACCTCGACCAGGAGCAGCTGGCCGCCTCCCTCGCCGAGATCACCGGCTTCGGCGGCCTGATGATCGTCCATGCGGAGGACCCGCACCACCTCGACGCCGCGCCTGTCGTGCCCGGCCCGAAGTACGCCGACTTCCTCGCCTCCCGCCCGCGGGACGCCGAGAACACCGCGATCGGGAACCTGATCGCGCAGGCCAAGCGCCTGGGCGCGCGCGTGCACGTGCTGCACCTGTCCTCCAGCGACGCGCTGCCGCTGATCGCCGCCGCCCGTGCCGAGGGCGTACGGATCACCGTCGAGTCCTGCCCGCACTACCTCACCCTGACGGCCGAGGAGGTGCCGGACGGCGCGAGCGAGTTCAAGTGCTGCCCGCCCATCCGCGAGTCCGCCAACCAGGACCTCCTGTGGGACGCGCTCGCCGACGGCACGATCGACTGCATCGTCTCCGACCACTCGCCCTCCACCGCGGACCTCAAGACCGCCGACTTCTCCACCGCCTGGGGCGGCATCTCCTCCCTCCAGCTGGGCCTGCCGGCCGTCTGGACCGAGGCCCGCCGCCGCGGCCGCACCCTGGAGGACGTCGTCCGCTGGATGTCCGAGGCCCCCGCCCGACTGGCCGGCCTCGCCCAGAAGGGCGCCATCGAGGCCGGCCGCGACGCCGACTTCGCGGTCCTGGCCCCTGAAGAAACGTTCACTGTGGACCCGGCCGAGCTCCACCACCGCAACCAGGTCACGGCGTACGCGGGCAAGACCCTGCACGGCGTCGTGAAGTCCACCTGGCTGCGCGGTGTGCAGATCGCCGACCACGGCACCCCGTACGAGCCCACCGGCCTCCTCCTCGAAAGGCAGAACTGACCGTGGCGATCCCTTCCTTCACCGGCAACGCCAACCCGTACGGGGGCGGTGACCCGTACGCCGACTACCGCACGGCCGAGTTCCCGTTCACCCAGTACGCGAACCTCGCCGACCGCAACCTCGGCGCCGGCGTGATCGCCGCCAACGACGAGTTCTTCGCCCAGCGCGAGAACCTGCTGGTCCCCGAGCCCGGCGAGTTCGACCCCGAGCACTTCGGCCACAAGGGCAAGATCATGGACGGCTGGGAGACCCGCCGCCGCCGCGGCGTCTCCGCCGAGCAGCCCTGGCCCACCGCCGAGGACCACGACTGGGCGCTGGTACGCCTGGGCGCCCCCGGCGTGGTCCGCGGCATCGTCGTCGACACCGCCCACTTCCGCGGCAACATGCCGCAGGCCGTCTCCGTCGAGGGCACCAACTGGGAGGGCGACCTCGCCCCCACCCCCGAGGAGCTCCTGGGCGACGACGTCAAGTGGACCGTGCTCGTCCCGCGCACCCCGGTCGGCGGCCACGCCGCCAACGGCTTCGAGGTGACCGTGGAGCAGCGCTTCACGCACCTGCGCGTCAACCAACACCCGGACGGCGGCATCGCCCGCCTGCGCGTGTACGGCGAGGTCGTCCCGGACCCGAAGTGGCTCGCCACCCTGGGCTCGTTCGACGTCGTGGCGCTGGAGAACGGCGGCTCGGTGCAGGACGCGTCGAACCGCTTCTACTCCCCGCCGACCAACACCATCAACCCGGGCCGCTCCCGCAAGATGGACGACGGCTGGGAGACCGCCCGCCGCCGCGACAACGGCAACGACTGGATCCGCTACCAGCTCGTCGCCGAGTCGGAGATCCGCGCCGTCGAGATCGACACCGCCTACCTCAAGGGCAACTCCGCGGGCTGGGCCTCGCTGTCCGTCAAGACGGGCGAGGAGGGCGAGTGGACCGAGTTCCTGCCGCGCACCCGCCTGCAGCCCGACACCAACCACCGCTTCGTGCTGGACGCCCCGGCGGTCGGCACCCACGTCCGGATCGACATCTTCCCGGACGGCGGCTTCTCCCGCCTGCGCCTGTACGGCTCGCTGACCGAGGCCGGCTCCGCCGCCCTCACGGCCCGCCACCAGGAGCTCGGCGGCTGACACCGCCACCGTGAGCCCGGGCGGAGCGACACCCGCCCGTGACCTCCCCGCGCGTCCCGCCGACGCGGGGGAGGCGCCCTCCCCGCGCATCCCGCCGGTGCGCAGGGAGGCCCCGGCCCGTACCGGCCGACAGCACCGGTACGGAGCCGGGACCCGCCGCGGGGCGCACCGGAACCCGACAGCTCCGGTCCGCCCCGCTTCGGCGTGCCCGGGGGAAAGTCCGGGTCGTCGTCTCGCGAGAGAGTGCCGCTCCGTGGTGTGTGGGTCCCGTCGCAACTCAGCGGGGTGTGACGGCGGGCCGGTGGTGGGGTGGGCTCGCTTCGCGGGCCGCCCCGTGGTGTGTGGGTCCCCTCGGCGCTTGACGGGGTATGGCCTGCAGGCCCTGCGGCAGGCCCACCTCTGGGGCTTCGGGGCTTCGCCCTGGCCTGCGGCCACCCCAGACCCGGGCCTGCCTCCGGACCAGCCTGCCATACCCCGTCAAGCGCCTCCCCCACACACCACGGGCCGGCACTCTCGCGATTCCGACACCCGTCCCGGGGCGACCCCGGAATCCCCTGTCGCCCCACCCCCCGCTGCCGATAGCGTGATCGCTCCCGCGTGCGAGCCACCGCCGTCTCCACGACCACCGCACCGATGGAGCCCGGCCCGTGACCACCGCACCCACCCCCGCCCTCGCCGTCCCGCGCCCCGCTGCGCCCCGGCGCGCCTGGCTCGCCGACCTGCCCCTGCTCCTGGTGGCCGTGGTCTG
Source organism: Streptomyces sp. NPDC093225 (assembly GCF_044753805.1). Taxonomy (NCBI): domain Bacteria; kingdom Bacillati; phylum Actinomycetota; class Actinomycetes; order Kitasatosporales; family Streptomycetaceae; genus Streptomyces; species Streptomyces sp. NPDC093225. Next base: position 25,207 of record NZ_JBIVNX010000045.1, on the reverse strand, counting down.
GGGCGGCAGTTACCTCGCCGCCAAGGGCGTCACCACCGCGCACACCGTGGTCGCGGTCCTCGTCCTCCGGTTCGCGATGGCACTGCCCGTGCTCGTGGCCGCCGGGTACCGCGGGCTGCGCGCGCTGCGGCCCGCCCAGGTGCGAGCGGCGGGCCTGTTGGGACTCGTCCTGGGCGGGATCTTCCTGCTGGAGACGTACGGCGTCGTGCACACCTCCGCCACCAACGCCGGGTTGATCATCAGCCTGACCATGATCTTCACGCCGCTCGCCGAGGCGGCCGTGCGCCGCCGCCGGCCCTCGGGCGGGTTCCTCGCCGCCGCCGGGCTCTCGGTGGCGGGCGTGGTGCTGCTGACCCAGGGCGCCGGGTTCACCGCGCCCTCGACCGGCGACCTCCTGATCCTCGGCGCCGCGCTCGCCCGGACGGTGCACGTCCTGCTGGCCGGGCGGCTCTCCGCCCTCGAGGACGCCGACGCGCTGTCCCTGACCACCGTCCAACTGGGCGCGGCCACGCTGGTGTTCGTCCTGCTCTGCGCCGCACCGGGGACGGGTGCCACCCCCTGGGCCGCCGCCGCTGACCTCGGGCCCGGGCAGTGGGCGGGGCTGGCGTTCCTCGCCGTCTTCTGCACGCTGTTCGCGTTCTTCGTGCAGATGTGGGCGGTACGGCGCACCTCCCCCTCCCGGGTCAGCCTGCTGCTCGGCACCGAACCGCTGTGGGCGGCGCTCGCCGGTACCGCCCTGGGCGGCGAGCACCTCGGCGCGTGGGGCCTGGCGGGGGCGGTCCTCGTCCTCGCGGGCACGGGCTGGGGGCGCCGGACGGCACCCGGCGCCGCGGCCTGAACAAACCGGTTCCCCGGTCGGGACGGTGGCCCCCAGCGGCCCGAACGCCCTCTCGTCCCGCTATGGAGGCTGTCCAGAATTCGTCCCTGTGTACGAGCGGTGGCCGTACTCTGACTGATAGTCAAACGGGGGAGAAGACCATGCCTGTGCTGGACATCACCGGGTACGCCGAGGACTTCAACGCGTACCCCTACGAGTACTACAAGCAGATGCGCGAGGCCGGCCCGGTGCACCGGGTGAGGGACGCGCACGGCGAGGAGATCTGGCTGGTCGTCGGGTACGAGGAGGCCCGCCAGGCCCTCGCCCACCCGGCGCTCGGCAAGAACTGGCGCGTCCACGAGCGGTACGTCGACATCACCGCCAGCGAGGTCAACCAGAACATGCTGGAGATGGACCCGCCGGACCACACGCGGCTGCGCCGCCTGGTGGCCCGCGAGTTCACCGCCCGCCGCATCGAGGCCCTGCGCCCCCGCGTGCAGCAGGTCACCGACGAGCTGCTCGACGCCATGGCGGCGCAGCCGGAGCGGCGGGCGGACCTCGTCGACTCGTTCGCCTTCCCGCTGCCCATGACGGTCATCTGCGAGCTGCTGGGCGTGCCGGACCTGGACCGCGAGCCGTTCCGGCTCATGTCCAACGAGCTGTTGGCCCCGAGCAGTCAGGAGGCCGAGCTCAAGGCCAACCAGGACATGGCCGTCTACATGGCCGGGCTCATCGAACGCAAGCGCGCCACCGGCGGCGACGACCTGCTCAGCGCCCTGATCCGGACCACGGACGAGGACGGCGACCGGCTGGGCCCGGAAGAGCTGATCGGCATGGCCTTCCTGCTGCTGGTCGCCGGCCACGAGACCACCGTCAACCTGATCGGCAACGGGGTGCGCGCCCTGCTCGCGCACCCCGACCAGCTCGCGGCCCTGCGCGCCGACTTCGACGGCCTCCTCGACGGCGCGGTCGAGGAGATGCTCCGCTACGACGGACCGGTGGAGAACGCCACCTTCCGCTTCGCCCACGAGGACGTGGAGCTCGGCGGCGTGACCATCGCCAAGGGCGACGCGGTGCTGGTGTCGCTGGCCGGCAGCAGCCACGACCCGGAGCGTTACCCGGAGCCCACCTCCTTCGACATCCGGCGGGCACCCCAGGGCCACCTGGCCTTCGGCCACGGGATCCACTTCTGCATCGGCGCGCCGCTGGCCCGCATGGAGGCCCGCATCGCCGTGCGTGCCCTGTTGGAGCGCTTCCCGGACCTCGCGCAGGCCTCGGACGGCGCCCCGTACGAGTGGATCGCGGCCTCGCTGATCCGCGGCGTGAAGCGGCTCCCGGTGCGTTGGTAGCCGGACCGTGACCCACGCAGCCGGTCTACCTCGCGGCAGCCGCCCTCGTGGCGGCTGCCCCGGGGGCGCCCGCCACTGCGGCGGCCGCCCCCGCCCGGTACGGCCGCCCCGCCCCGGGGCCCCGGCCGGCTTCGGCTCAGGCGGCCGCCGACGGCAGGGTGGCCGGGATCTCCGGCAGCGCCACCGGCCGCCGTTCCCGCCGGGACAGCTCGCAGGCCTCGGCGATCCGCAGGGCCGCCAGCCCCTCGCGCCCGTCGCACGGGTTGGGCGCGTCACCGCGCACCAGCCGTACGAACGCGTCCAGCTCGGCCTCGTACGCGGGGGCGAACCGCTCCAGGAAGCCCGTCCACGGCTTGCGCGCCGGCGGCGGGCCGAGCGGTTCCGTCGACGCGATCGGCGTACGGTCGTCCAGGCCCGCGGAGACCTGGTCCAGCTCCCCGGCGAGCTCCATGCGCACGTCGTACCCCGCGCCGTTGCACCGGGTGCCGGTGGCCGTCACCAGCGTGCCGTCGTCCAGCGTCAGGACCGCCGCCGCCGTGTCGACGTCCCGCGCCGCCCGGAACGCGGGGCCGGCGGCGTCCGACCCGGTGGCGTACACCTCGGTGACCTCCCGTCCGGTGACCCACCGCACCATGTCGAAGTCGTGCACCAGGCAGTCCCGGTACAGGCCCCCCGACGTCTCCAGGTAGCCGGCGGGCGGCGGAGCGGCGTCGGCCGTCATGGTCCGTACGGTGTGCAGCCGGCCCAGCGCGCCGGAGCGCACCAGCTCCCGGGCGGTGCGGTAGCCCGCGTCGAAGCGCCGCATGAACCCCAGCTGCAACACCGTGCCGGCGGCGTCCACCTCGGCCAGGGTGGCCAGGGTGGCCGGCAGGTCGGCGGCGATGGGCTTCTCGCAGAACACGGGCAGGCCCAGGCGTACCGCCCGGGTGATCAGCTCCGGGTGGGTGGCCGTGGGGGAGGCGATGACGACCGCGTCCACGCCCCAGGCGAAGACGGCGTCGACGTCCGGCGCCGCGGTGGCGCCCAACCGGTCGGCGAGCGCGGCGGCCCGCGCCGGTTCGGCGTCGGCCAGGACCAGGGACCCCGCGTCGCGGTGCCGGCTGAGCGCGGCCGCGTGGAAGGACCCGATCCGGCCCGTACCGATCAGCCCGATGCGCATGGAATCAACGTGGCCCGGGCGGGTCCCGCTGTCAATGATTGTCCCGCCGCTCTTCGTGCCGGGTGCTCCGGTCGTCGCTGTGGTGGACCCCGATGACCACTCCGGGTGACCCCGTGGCGGATACTTGGGCGGCTGGGCGCCGGTTTGACCGGTTTCCGGGAGTGTGGACCAGTTGCGGCCGGTGACGGCGGCACCGACGAGGCGAAGGGAAGGGCGCGGCGACGTGGCCAGGATTCGGACAGGGGCCCGGGTGGTGGGCCTGGTGCTCGCGGCGGCGCTGGGCGCGTCCCTCGCGGGATGCAGCGCCACGGGCGGCAAGCGGGCCGAGGAGCGGGCGCGCGCGGCCGCCGAGCAGGGCCGGCCGGCGGTCTCCACGCCGCGCTGGACCTTCGCGATGGTCACCCACGCGGGGGACGGCGACACGTTCTGGGACATCGTCCAGAACGGCGCCAAGGAGGCGGCCCGCAAGGACAACATCAACTTCGTCTACTCCCACGACGACCAGGCGCAGCAGCAGGCCCAGTTCGTCCAGAACGCCATCGACCAGAAGGTGGACGGCCTGATCGTCTCGCTGGCCAAGCCCGAGGCGCTCAAGGACGTCGTCGGCAAGGCCGTCAGGGCGGGCATCCCCGTCATCACCGTGAACTCCGGTTCCGAGCAGTCCGCCGCGTACGGCGCCCTCACCCACATCGGCCAGGACGAGACCGTCGCCGGCGAGGCGGTGGGCACCGAGCTGAACCGCCGCGGCCGCAAGAAGGCCGTGTGCGTCCTGCACGAGCAGGGCAACGTGGGCCACGAGCAGCGCTGCGCCGGGGCGAAGAAGACCTTCGGCGGCACGCTGGAGAACCTCTACGTCGAGGGCACCAACATGCCCTCGGTCCAGGCCGCCGTCCAGGCGAAGCTGCAGGCCGACCCGTCGGTGGACGCGGTCGTCACCCTCGGCGCGCCCTTCGCCCCCACGGCCGTCAAGGCCAAGCAGGCGGCCGGCAGCAAGGCCGAGGTCGACACCTTCGACCTGAACGCCTCCGTGGCCGCGGGCCTCGAGGACGGCAGCCTCGGCTTCGCCGTCGACCAGCAGCCCTACCTCCAGGGCTACGAGGCCGTCGACCTGCTCTGGCTGTACCGCTACAACGCCGACGTGCTCGGCGGCGGGAAGCCGGTGCTCACCGGCCCGCAGATCGTCACCAAGGACCAGGCCGCCGAGCTGGAGGCCTACATCAAGCGGGGCACGCGATGAGCGCCGCCGCGCCCGCGGCGGACGAGCGCCTCACCCACGTGCCGCTGGTCCGCCGGCTGCTCGCCCGGCCCGAGCTCGGGGCGGTGGTCGGCGCGGCCGCCGTGTTCGTCTTCTTCTCGTTCGCCGCGCCCAGTTTCCTGCAGGCCGCGAGCCTGTCGACGATCCTGTACTCCGCCTCCACCATCGGGATCATGGCGGTGCCGGTGGCGCTGCTGATGATCGGCGGCGAGTTCGACCTGTCGGCCGGTGTCATGGTCACCACGTCCGCGCTGGTCAGCTCGATGTTCAGCTACCAGATGACGGCCAACGTGTGGGTCGGCGTCGGGGTGTCGCTGCTGGTCACGCTGGCCATCGGGTTCTTCAACGGCATCATGCTGACCCGGACCGGACTGCCCAGCTTCATCATCACCCTCGGCACCTTCCTGATGCTGACCGGCCTGAACCTCGGCTTCACCAAGCTGATCAGCGGCACGGTCTCCACCAAGGCCATCGGGGACATGGAGGGCTTCCCCTCCGCCAAGGCGGTCTTCGCCTCGCAGTGGGACATCGGCTCGGTCACGCTCAAGGTCACGATCCTGTGGTGGATCGCCCTGGTGGCCCTGGCCACCTGGATCCTGCTGCGCACCCGGGCCGGCAACTGGATCTTCGCGGTCGGCGGGGCGGCCGACGCGGCCCGGGCCGTGGGCGTACCGGTGGTCAAGACCCGCATCGGGCTCTACATGGGCGTCGCCCTGTGCGCCTGGATCTCCGGCCAGCACATCCTCTTCTCGTTCGACGTCGTCCAGTCGGGCGAGGGCGTCGGCAACGAGTTCCTGTACATCATCGCGGCCGTCATCGGCGGCTGCCTGATGACCGGCGGCTACGGCTCGGCCATCGGCTCCGCCGTGGGCGCCTTCATCTTCGGCATGACCATCAACGGGATCGTGTACGCCCAGTGGAACCCGGACTGGTTCAAGTTCTTCCTGGGCGCGATGCTGCTGCTGGCCACGCTGCTCAACTTCTGGGTGCGCAAGCGAGCGGAGGCGACCAAGTGACCGCGGCCACCACGGCACCGGCGGACCGTACGGACCCCGCCGCCCCGCCGCTCGTCGAGCTGGACGGCGTCAGCAAGTACTACGGCAACGTCCGCGCCCTCGAAGGCGTCTCCCTCCAAGTCTCGGCGGGGGAGATCACCTGCGTCCTGGGCGACAACGGCGCGGGCAAGTCCACCCTCATCAAGATCATCGCGGGTCTGCACCAGCACGACGCCGGCACCTTCCGCGTCGCCGGCGAGGAGCTGCGGCTGGCCAACCCGCGCGCCGCCCTCGACCTCGGCATCGCCACCGTCTACCAGGACCTGGCCGTGGTCCCGCTGATGCCGGTCTGGCGCAACTTCTTCCTCGGCTCCGAGCCGACCAGGGGCCGCGGCCCGCTGCGCCGCCTCGACGTGGCCCGGATGCGCGCGACCACCCGTACGGAGCTCCTGCGCATGGGCATCGACCTGCGCGACGTCGACCAGCCCATCGGCACCCTCTCCGGCGGCGAGCGGCAGTGCGTGGCCATCGCCCGCGCCGTGTACTTCGGCGCCCGGGTGCTGATCCTCGACGAGCCGACCGCGGCGCTGGGCGTCAAGCAGTCCGGGGTCGTGCTCAAGTACGTCGCCGCCGCCCGCGACGCCGGCCTGGGCGTGGTCCTCATCACGCACAACCCGCACCACGCCCACCTGGTCGGAGACCGGTTCGTGCTCCTCAAACGCGGTGCCATGGCGGGCTCCCACACCCGAGACTCGATCACGCTCGACGAGCTGACCCGCCAGATGGCGGGCGGATCCGAGCTCGAGGAACTGAGCCACGAACTGTCACGGGTGGCAGAATCGGGCACAGGAGCCACCGCGGCCCCCGAGCCCGCCCCCGACGACCACTGAGGGACACCACCACTCGATGAGCACGTACCGGGACTTCACGCGCTCCCACCGCGGAGCGTCGCGGGGCACCGTCCTGCGGACCGTGGCGACCCGCGAGCGGCGCTCCCACCTGACCGCCCCGCGGGTCCCCACCGTCGGCATCGACATCGGCGGCACCAAGGTCATGGCCGGGGTCGTCGACGCCGACGGCAACATCCTGGAGAAGCTGCGCACCGAGACGCCCGACAAGTCCAAGAGCCCCAAGGTCGTCGAGGACACCATCGCCGAGCTGGTGCTGGACCTCTCCGACCGGCACGACGTGCACGCGGTGGGCATCGGTGCGGCCGGCTGGGTCGACGCCCACCGCTCGCGGGTGCTCTTCGCCCCCCATCTGGCCTGGCGCGACGAGCCGCTGCGGGACGCCCTGCAGTCGCGGCTCGCGGTCCCCGTGATGGTGGACAACGATGCCAACACGGCCGCCTGGGCGGAGTGGCGCTTCGGCGCCGGCCGCGGCGAGGACCACCTCGTGATGATCACCCTGGGCACCGGCATCGGCGGGGCGATCCTGGAGGACGGCCAGGTCAAGCGGGGCAAGTTCGGCGTGGCCGGCGAGTTCGGCCACATGCAGGTGGTGCCCGGCGGGCACCGCTGCCCGTGCGGCAACCGCGGCTGCTGGGAGCAGTACAGCTCCGGCAACGCGCTGGTCCGCGAGGCCCGCGAGCTGGCCGCGGCCGACTCCCCGGTGGCGTACAACATCATCGAACGGGTCAAGGGCAGCGTCCCCGACATCACCGGGCCGCTCATCACCGAGCTGGCCCGCGAGGGCGACGCGATGTGCGTCGAGCTCCTCCAGGACATCGGCCAGTGGCTCGGCGTGGGCCTGGCCAACCTGGCGGCCGCCCTCGACCCGTCCTGCTTCGTGATCGGCGGCGGCGTCAGCGCCGCCGACGACCTGCTCATCGGGCCCGCCCGGGACGCGTTCCGCCGCCACCTGACCGGCCGCGGGTACCGTCCCGAGGCCCGCATCGCCAAGGCCCAGCTCGGCCCGGAGGCCGGCATGGTCGGCGCCGCGGACCTGGCGCGGCTGGTGGCCCGGCGGTTCCGGCGGGCCAACCGCCGCCGCGTCGAGCGCTACGAGCGCTATGCCCAGGCCGGCCGGCTGTGGACCGGGCGCGGCACCGCCGCACCCGCCCCGGAGGAAGAGAATTGAACCCCGTGACCCCCACCCTGCCCCGCCAGGCGCCGTCCCCGGACGGGGACGGCCGGCCCGCCGAGGACCGGCGCCACGTGATCCGGCGCCGCTGGGTGACCGCGATCATCATCCTGCTGCTGGTCGGCGTCCCCGCCGGCTACCTGGCGATCTCCGCCCGGCAGAGCCGCGACAGCGGCCGCGACAAGGCGTCCAAGGCGGCGGCCACCCAGGTCCGGTCCGGCTGGCCCTCCAAGGTCCAGCGCAGCATCTACGAGGTGCCGATCCCGGACAAGGCCTGGAGCGTGGGTTTCTACGAGACCAACAACTGGCACACCAGCCGCCTGTACGTGCAGTTCAGCGCGACCGCGGCGGACCTCGACGCCTTCTTGAAGACGGTCGGCACCAGCCGGGCGGCCCTCAAGCCCGGCGTCACCGTCGGCGCCCGGGACGCGGGCGTGGCCGGATGGAGCTTCGGCCCGGACCGGAAGTGGTACGGCACCACCCACGAGCAGCGCGACCCGCTCCCCACCCAGGACATCACCGTCGACCTGACCAAGCCGGAGACCCCGCACGTCTTCGTCGTCTCCACCGCCACGCCCTGAGGCCGGGGCGCCCGCCCGGGAGCCCGGGCGGAGACGGGCCGGCCTGGGCCAAGATGGGCCCATGAAGCTCACCAAGATGCGGCACTCCTGCGTCCGGCTGGAGAAGGACGGGCGGACGCTCGTCATCGACCCGGGCGCCTTCAGCGAACCGGACGCGGGCCTGGGCGCCGACGTCCTGCTCGTCACCCACGAGCACCCGGACCACTTCGAGGAGGGCCGGCTGCGCGCCGCGCTGGAGGCGAACCCCGCCGCCGAGCTGTGGACCCTGCGCGCCGTGGCCGACCGGATGGCGGGCGCCTTCCCGGGCCGGGTGCACACCGTCGGCAACGGCGACGCGTTCGGCGCGGACGGCTTCGACGTGCAGGTGCACGGCGAGCTGCACGCGGTGATCCACCCGGACCTGCCGCGGATCACCAACATCGGGTTCCTGGTCGAGGGTTCGCTCTTCCACCCCGGCGACGCGCTGACCGTACCCGGGCAGCCCGTGGAGACGCTGATGCTGCCGGTCCACGCGCCCTGGAACAAGATCTCCGAGGTGATCGACTACGTGCGCGAGGTGGCCCCGGCCCGGGCCGTCGACATCCACGACGCCTACCTCGCCGACCTGGCCCGGCCGATCTACGACGGCGCGATCTCCTCGCTCGGCGGCGGCGCCGAGCACAGCAGGCTCGCCCCCGGCGACGCCACCGACCTGTGAACCCGGAGCCACGGGCCGTGACGCTCCCGTGGTCGTCCGGGTGACTGTCACAGCCGGGCGGTAGGTTGGCTCCATGCGTATCGCCACCTGGAACGTCAACTCGATCACCGCCCGGCTGCCGCGCCTCCTGGCCTGGCTGGAGAACAGCGGCACGGACGTGCTGTGCATCCAGGAGACCAAGTGCTCCGCCGAGCAGTTCCCGCACGCCGAGCTGCGCGAGCTGGGGTACGAGGCGGCGGTCAACGCCACGGGCCGGTGGAACGGGGTGGCCCTGCTGTCGAAGGTCGGCATGGAGGACGTGGTGGCGGGGCTGACCGGCGGCCCCCTCTACGAGGGCGTCGACGAGCCCCGCGCCGTCTCCGCCACCTGCGGCGGGGTGCGGGTCTGGTCGGTGTACGTGCCCAACGGCCGCGAGGTCGAGCACGACCACTACGGGTACAAGCTGGACTGGTTCGGCGCGCTGACCGCCGCGGTCGGGCAGGACGCGGCCGGCGACCGCCCCTTCGCGGTCCTCGGGGACTACAACGTGGCGCCCACGGACGCCGACGTGTGGGACATCGCGGCCTTCGACGGGCTCACCCACGTCTCCGCCCCGGAGCGGGCCGCCCTGGAGGCGCTGCGCGCCGCCGGCCTGACGGACGTGGTGCCGCGTCCGCTGAAGTACGACCACCCGTTCACGTACTGGGACTACCGCCAGCTGGCCTTCCCGAAGAACCGGGGCATGCGCATCGACCTGGTGTACGCCAACCCCGCCTTCCAGAAGGCGGTCAAGGACGCGTACGTGGACCGCGAGGAGCGCAAGGGCAAGGGCGCCTCCGACCACGCCCCGGTGGTCGTCGACCTGGACCTCTGACCGGCCCTCGGGGCGCGCCCCCCCGCGGATCCGGGGCGGGCGCGCCTGTGGCGCCCGGCCGGGTGCGGGTGCGACGCTGGACGGATGAACATCCCCTTTCTGGACACCTGGCGAAAGCGGAACGAATCCGGACAAGGGCGGGCGCTGGCCCTCGCCCTGGCCGAGGATCCGGAGGGTGTGGTCGAGCTGTTCTCGGAGTGCGAGCTGCTGCGGGTCCAGGCGGGGGCGGCGGGCCTGGAACTCGACGAGACGCCCGCCTCGTTGGAGGCCCTCGACCAGCTGATGCCGCGCTGGCGCCGGGATCCGGAGGCCGTGCCGTGGCTGGGCAACGACGCCGGGCTGTACCTCGGCACCGTGATCATCCGTACCGTTCCCGGTGCCGGCTGGCACGTGTGGCCCAGCGGCCAGCCGGTGATCCGGCTGGCCTCCGGGCGCGAGTTGAACGTGGTCGAGGCGGGTGTCTCCTGGGCCGTGACCGGCTCTCCGGAGCTCTACCAGGTGTACGCGGAGGCCTCCGAAGGCTGACCGTAGGCTTTATGCCGCCCTTATGCGTGTCGAGGTGAAGTGCCCCTCCCGGGCGGATAGTTTGCGTCCGGCCGAAGCACGCCGAGAGGGGTGGAGGGCAGGAGAAACGGAGTGGCCGCCCCGGGCCGGCGGCAGCCGGAGATCACTGCTCGCGCAGCGGGACCGAGACGTACGAGGGATCGGTCGCCGGCGAGGAGAAGGTCAGCTGCGCGCCGGTGGGGTCAGGAGTCGGTGCCGCCCTGGTTGCCGGCCAGGGCGCTCTTGGCCTGCCAGTCGGCCCAGGACAGGTTCCACTCGCCGTAGCCGTTGCCCACGTCCGCCTTGCCCTTCGAGCCCGATCCGGTCACCTCGAACGGGTCGCCCGGCTGCACGGCGGCGTACAGGTCGGAGGCGTTCGAGGTGCTCATCCCGACGCAGCCCGAGGACGAGTTCCGGACGCCGAAGTTGCCCTCGTTCCACGGCGCCGCGTGCGCGTACATGCCCGACCAGGTCAGTCGCATCGAGTAGTCGACCATCTTGTCGTAGGCGTCGCCGAGGCCGACCGTCTGGGAGTCCATCCGGATGGTGCCCTCCTTCGCCATCACCACCATCTTGCCCAGCCAGGAGGCCTTCTGGCCGCCGGGCGTGCCGGCCGAGATCGGGATCTTCTTCACCTGCTGTCCGTCGCGGGTCATGACCAGCTGGTGGGCGTCGAGGTCCACCGTGATCCGCTGGTTCTTGCCGATGGTGAAGCCGGTGTTGTAGTCGCGCACGAAGTAGCCGCCGCCGGCGCCCGAGTCGACGCCGTTGAGGTTCATCTGGAGCTTGACCTCGGTGCCGGCCTTCCAGTAGTCCTTCGGCCGCCAGTCCACCCGGTCGTTGCCCGAGTAGTCCTTCAGCCAGCCCCAGGAGCCCTCGGTGCCGTTCGAGGTGGTCACCTTCAGCTGCCGCTCGACCGCGGCCTTGTTCTTGACCGGGTTGTCGAAGACCAGCGAGATGGGCTGGCCCACGCCGTAGGTGCCGCCCTTGCCGGGCATGATGGTGATCTTGTTGACCTTGTCGGCGGCGTCCGTCGCGAAGGCGGAGGTGGCCGAGCCGCCCTCGTTGCTCTTCGCCTCGACCTTGTACGAGGTGCCCGGCGCCGCGTTGCGCTCCGAGGTCCAGCTGCGGCCGTCGGGGGCTATCCGGCCGGCCAGTTCGCCGCCCTTGGTGTCGGTCACCCTCACCGACGTCAGCTTGCCCTCCGCGACCGTCACCTTCACCGGCTCGCCCGCCTTGGCCTTGCCGCCCGTCGCGTTCACGGAAATGGCCATCGGCGCCTTGTTCTTCATGTCGGCCTTCCCCGCCCCGCTGTCCGCACCGCCGGACCCCGAGCAGGCGGACAGCGCGGCGGCCAGGACCGCGGTGCCCGCGATCGCGGCATGGCGCCCGCGTCCGGCGAGGACCCGGCGGCGCGACAGGGCGGCGGTACGGCGTGAACGGCTCAACGAAACCCCTCCGAAAAACTGTGTATGTCCGCAAAGTAGGAGCGGATGAAGCGACGATAGGTTGCGTATTCCGCGAGAAGAATCGGGATTTCGCCTTGTGACGTCGACCGCAGCAGAACGGTCATGGTCCGGTCACATTCGCCGCGCGATCCGGTCACGCACCCCTGTGAGAGTCCTGTGCATCCCGCTAGGACGTACAGGAAGGCCCTCGCCGTGTGCGCGTTGCTCGTCACCACCAACCCCCCGCACCAGCAGGACCGGGAGCTCCGGGTCCGGACCCTGGACGCCGGCGCCTACCGCTCGTTCCTGGCCGCCCACGGCCGGGCGAGCTTCCTGCAGTACCCGTCGTGGGCCGAAGTGAAGGACCAGTGGCGCGCGGAGACGGTCGGCTGGGAACTGCCGTCCGGTGAGACCGCCGGCGCGGCCCTCGTTCTCTATCGCCAATTCCCCGGCACCCGCAAATACTTCGCCTACCTTCCCGAGGGCCCCGTCGCCGACTGGTCCGACCCCGACGTGGACCGGTGGCTGGAACCCCTCGTACGGCACCTGCGCCGGCAGGGCGCCTTCGCCGTCCGCATCGGCCCCACCCCCGCCTACCGCCGCTGGGACGCCGCCACGATCAAGGCCGCCACCGGTCCCGGCCGCCAGGTCTCCGACGTCCTGGCCACCGAGGTCGACCCGATGGGCGCCGCCCTCGCCGACCGGCTGCGCAGCCGCGGCTGGAAGCGCTGCGGCGGCGAGGACGACGGTGACGCCCAGCCCCGCCACGTCTTCCGCGTCCCCCTCGCCGGCCGCTCCCTCGACGACCTGTGGTCGGGCCTGAACCAGGAGTGGCGCCGCAACATCCGCAAGGCCGGCAAGAGCGGCGTCCAGACCGTCGTGGGCACCGCCGCCGACCTGCCCGAGTTCTACCGGCTGCTGCGCATCACCGAGGAGCGCGACGGCTTCCGGCTGGGCCGCTCCCTGGCGTACTACGAGCGCCAGTACGCCGCCCTCAACGCCGAGGAGCCCGGCCGCATGCGCCTGTACCTGGCGACGTACCAGGGCGAGATCCTGGCCGCCCACACCATGATCGTCGCCGGCAAGCGGGTCTGGTACCAGACCGGCGCCTCCGCCGACCACCGCCGCGAGGTCCGCCCCAGCAACGCCCTGCAGTGGCGCATGATGTGCGACGCCCACGGCCTCGGCGCCGACGAGTACGACATGCGCGGGGTACCCTCCACCCTCGACCCCGAAGAACGCTCGTTCGGCCTCATGCGCTGGAAGCTCGGCACCGGGGGACACGTCGTCGAGACCCTCGGAGAGTGGGAGATCCCCATGGCCGGACCCGCCAACCACGCGCTCTACCGCGCCTTCCAGGCGTACCTGGCCCGCCGGTGACCGCGACCTCCGCGGACGCCGCCGCGTCCGGCACCGCCGTCACCGGCCGCGGCCCCGCGCACGCCGCCCCCAAGAAGTCCTCCGTCCTGCGCAGCGGCGCCCTCATGGCCGTCGGATCGGTGGTCTCCCGCGCCACCGGCTTCGTCCGCTCCGCGATCGTGACCGCGGCACTGGGCACCACGCTGCTCGGCGACGGCTACGCGGTGGCCAACACCGTCCCGAACATGGTCTACATCCTGCTCATCGGCGGCGCCCTCAACGCGGTCTTCGTCCCCGAGCTGGTCCGCGCCGCCAAGGAGCACCCCGACGGCGGCGCCGCGTACACCGACCGCCTGCTGACCGTCTGCACCGCGGCCCTGGTCGTGCTCACCGCCGTCGCCGTGCTCGCCGCCCCGGCCCTGGTCGCCGCGTACACCGACTACACCGGTGCGCAGGCCGAGCTGACCGTCGCCCTCGCCCGCTACTGCCTGCCGCAGATCTTCTTCTACGGGCTGTTCACCCTCCTCGGGCAGGTGCTCAACGCCCGCGGCCGGTTCGGCGCGATGATGTGGACCCCGGTCCTCAACAACCTCGTCGTGGTGGCCGTCTTCGGCCTCTACCTCGCCGTCGCCCACGCCGCCGGCGACGGCCTGACCCCGGGCGAGACCCGGCTGCTCGGCTGGGGCACCACCGCGGGCATCGTCGTCCAGGCCCTCGCCCTCGTCCCGTCCCTGCGCTCCGCCGGCTTCCGCTGGCGGCCCCGCTTCGACTGGCGCGGCAGCGGCATGGCCCGGCCGCTGCGCTCGGCCGGCTGGCTCGTGCTGCTCGTCCTCACCAACCAGCTCGCCTACTGGGTCGTGACCCGGCTGGCCACCACCACCGGCTCGACCGCCGTGGCCGAGGGCGTGTCCGGCGGCGCCGGCTACACCGCCTACAGCAACGCCTACCTGCTGTGGATGGTCCCGCAGGGCATCGTCACCGTCTCCCTCGTCACCGCCCTGATGCCGCGGATGAGCGGCGCGGCCGCCGACGGCGACCTGGCCGCCGTGCGCCGCGACGTGTCCTACGCGCTGCGCTCCAGCGCCGCCGTCATCGTCCCGGCCGCCTGCCTGCTGGCCGCCCTCGCCCCCTGGGTGATGGGCAGCGTCTTCGAGTACGGCCGCACCGGAGCCGCCGACACCGCGGTCATGGCCGGCATGCTCGCGGCCTTCGCCCCCGGCCTGATCGCCTTCTCCGGCCAGTACGTCCTCTCCCGCGGCTTCTACGCCCTCTCCGACACCCGCACCCCCTTCTTCCTCAACCTCGTCATCGCCACCCTCAACGCCGGCCTGTCCTTCGCCGCGCACCTCCTGCTGCCCGCCCGCTGGGCGGTCACCGGCATGGCCGGCGCGTACGCCCTCGCGCTCTTCGCCGGCTGCGCCGTCACGGCGTACACCCTGAACCGGCGGCTCGGCGGCGGCCCCGTACTGCGCTCCGGCGCCCTCGGCACGCACGTGCGCCTCCTGGTGGCCGCCGTACCCGCCGCGGTCCTCGGCCACTTCGCCGCCCGGGCCGTCGACGGACTCGGGCACCTGGCCGCCGCGGCGGCCGGCACGTTCGTGCTCGCCGCCGCCCTCGCCCTGCTCGCCCGCCCACTGCGGGTGACCGAGATCACCGACCTGATCGACTCCGTCCGCGCGCGCATCCGCCGTTAGGGGGACCAATCGCGCATGAACCGACTGGGATACTGACGCAATGCCACGCGTACTGCTGATCGAGGACGACCCGTCCGTCCGCGAGGGCGTGGGCCTCGGCCTGCGCCGCCGCGGCCACGAGGTGCGGGCCGCCGAGACGGGCGAGGGGGGACTGGCCGCGCTCGCCGAGTTCCGCCCGGACCTGGTGCTGCTCGACCTGATGCTGCCCGGCATGAACGGCGTCCAGGTGTGCCGCCGCATCCGCGAGACCAGCCAGCTGCCCATCATCATGCTCACCGCGCGCGGCGACGACTTCGACATCGTCGTCGGCCTGGAGGCCGGCGCCGACGACTACATCGTCAAACCCGCCCGCACCGAGGTCATCGAGGCCCGCATCAAGGCGGTACTGCGCCGCCTGAACGACCCCGGCACCCGCCCCGACATCGACTTCCACGGCGAACTCGCCGTCGACCGGGCCGGCCTCACCGTCGCCAAGAACGGTGAGCGCGTGCCGCTGGCCCCCAGCGAGCTCAAGCTCCTCCTGCACCTGTCGGCCTCGCCCGAGCAGGTCTTCAGCCGCCAGCAGCTGCTCGAATACGTGTGGGACCACAGCTACCACGCCGACGCCCGCCTGGTGGACGCCTGCGTACGCCGCCTGCGCCACAAGATCGAGGACTCCTCCCGCACCCCGCGCTACATACAGACCGTGCGGGGCTTCGGCTACCGCTTCGGCCCCCTGTGAGCCCGCGGTGAGACAGCTGACCGGCAGACTCGGCCTGCGCACCCGGCTGATCGCCGCCTTCCTGCTGGTGGCCGCGATCAGCGCCGCCACCACCGCCGCCCTCACCTACCGCGAGGCCCGCACGGCCGTCCTCAAGCAGGTTCAGGACACCGCCGTGGCCACCCTGCGCGACCAGGTCGAGAACCTCGGCATGGGCAGCGTGCCGCCCGACCCCGAGATCCTCCAGTCCCAGGTGATGGACATCGCCCGGCGCGGCAAGCCGCACACCTGGATCGTCTTCGCCGAGTACGGCACGCTCAGCATCTCCTCCAACGGCACCCGCGTCCCCTCCACCGCGGTCACCGACACCCTGCGCGACCAGGTCCGCGGCAACCCGCACGGCGCCTTCCAGCGGGTGACGCAGAACGGCCGGCCGATGCTCGTCGTCGCCATGCCCGCCGTGTTCACCCACGGCGAGATCAGAGAGGCCAGCGGCCTGGTCTTCTACGGCGTCATGTCGCTCGCGGCCGAGGAGGGCACCGTCGACGCCATGGTCGGCGCGGCCCGGGACGGCGCGCTGCCCGCCCTCGCGGTCGCCGTCGTGCCCGCCCTGCTGGCCGCCCGCGGCGTCCTGCGCCCGGTCCGGGACCTGCGCCGGGCTGCCCGCCGACTGGGCCGCGGCGAGCTCGACACGCGCATCGAGGTCCACGGCACCGACGAACTCGCCGACCTCGCCCACACCTTCAACGAGTCCGCCGTCGAGTTGGAGCGCTCCGTCGAGGAGCTCCAGCGCGCCGAGGCCCGCGCCCGCCGCTTCGCCGCCGACGTGTCGCACGAGCTGCGCACCCCCCTGGCCGGCATGCTCGCCGTCACGGAGGTCCTCGACGAGGACGCCGAGCTCCTCGACCCCGACACCGCCGCCGCGGTCCGGCTGGTCAGCACGGAAACCGGAAAGCTGGCCCTGCTCGTCGAAGACCTCATGGAGATCTCCCGCTTCGACGCCCGCGCCGCCGAGCTCAACCTGGACGAGGTCGACGTCGCCGAGGCCGTCCGGGCCACCCTGCAGCGCCGCCACTGGACCGACCCCGCCCAGGTGTCCACGTACCTCGAACCCGGAGTACGGGCCCGGCTCGACCCGCGCCGCTTCGACGTCGTCCTCGCCAACCTGGTCGGCAACGCCCTGCGGCACGGCGGCGCCCCGGTCCGGGTCAGCGCCCGCGCCGAGCACCGGGACGACGGGACCCGGCTGGTCACCGAGGTCGCGGACAGCGGACCCGGCATCGCCGCCGAGGTGCTGCCGCACATCTTCGACCGGTTCTTCAAAGCCGACGCCGCCCGTACCCGCTCGGCCGGCAGCGGTCTGGGACTGGCCATCACCCTGGAGAACGTACGGCTGCACGGCGGCACCGTCCGCGCCGCGAACGGACCCGCGGGCGGCGCCGTCTTCACCGTCGAGATGCCGCTGGAGGCGGGCGGCGACGGCCCGCCCGAGGCCGCCGACGAACTGTCGGGGGCGGGCGAGTGAGGGTCCGTACGGTCGTCCGGTACGCCGGCGCGGCGGGCGCCTCGACGCTCGCCGCCGCCCTGCTCGTCGGCTGCGGCATCCAGGGAACGGACGTGGTCGAGGCGGGCGCGCCCGCGAAGCTGTCCCTGTCGGGCCCCGCGAACGAACGCCCCGTGCTCTACTTCGTCTCCCGCAAGGGGGAACTCACCCCGGTGATCCGCAGCACCGTCGTGGAATCGGTGTACAAGCCGTCCCCCGGCGCCCTGGTCAAGATGCTGCTCGCCGGGCCCAACTCGTGGGAGCGCGCCGCCGGCATGACCACGGCGCTGCCCGACTGGAGTGCCCCCCGGAAGGGGGAGGCGGGCGACCTGATCGTCTACGGGGTCGACAGGACGGGGGACAACGCCGTCCGGGTCGTGACCGGCACGAGGGTTGGGGACCTGCCCGCGCTGGCGCGCCAGCAGCTGATCTGCACCGTGGCGGCGGCGACCAGCCCCGCCATGACGTCCGAGGTGGTCCTCACCGGGACCGACGGCACGATGGACCGGGACACCTGTCACGTCGACCACCGCTGACCGCGCCCTAGTCGATGCCCCGGCCGGGTGAACCTGCTGAACCCGTGGACGGCACTCCAGGACGCCCTGTTGGCGATGGCCGGAACCCGTCGCTAAGGGCACGGGCTTGTTGGTGCGCTTCTGAGCGCTCTGCTAGAACGAGCCATTCTGTGATCAGAGCTGACCGGGGGCCAGATGTCTTCTCAACCGCCGCCTGTGGAGCCGCCGCCTTCCGGGCCGACCCCCGGGGCAGGGCCTCCAGTTACACCTTCCGCCGGGCCGACACCTGCGAGTGAGACGGCGACTCAGCCGGAACAGCCGCCCCCAACTCCTTGGTGGCGGAGTTCAACCGTGCTCGCAGCCCTGATCCCTACGGTCATCTTCGGCTCAATCGCCGTCTACCAGGGCTACCGAGCGACTGTTGCTGCGGAACAGAGTGCTGATGCCGATCAAGCTGGAAAGAAGCGAGACGAAGAAGAGGACAGGAAGAACAAAGAGCTTGATCAAGGCCCGCCTGTGACCGTTACCGCGGGCGATTCGCCGATGTACCCCACGGCTTTCGCCTTGAAGGAACAGCGATTCCATGTCGGACCGATCGCCAATGTGACCGAATGGGATGGCAAATTTAATGCATGGCTCAAGAGTGAAGAAGCCAGACCGGTGGGGTTGTATGCCGTTCGCTTCACGGTGAAAGCCCTTCGGGACGACACGACGATCATCCAGGACTTCAAGCTGAAGGATAGGGATTGTCCGTTCGAAATCGCTGGGGTGAACGATGAGAAGGACGTGAACTACAAGGGAACATTGGTGTATCCACCTCCCATGGGGGGATCGGGAGCAGATGTGACGCGTGATGTCCTAGGCTTCGATGTCGGTCAGTACGACGAGAACCAGGCGCGAATCGTGGAGCGGGGCTACCCGAAGCGTGGCAGCAGAATCAACAGTAAGAACTATGAGCTCTTCCTGCGTCAGCGATTTGTGACCAAGACCGTTGTTCTCGAACGGAACGACGCCCGTACCTTCGACGTCTACTTCGCCTCCGGGCTCGAGTGCACCTTCGGGCTGCAGATGAATGTGACCAGTGGGGGTACGGATTCGTGGGTCGACATCGACATCTCTCCCTCTTGGGGAGATGGGAAGGGGGGAGCTGCACTGGCCCCGGGCTATCGGCAGTATTCGAATCTGGTCCGGCCGGTTCCCGGGAAGGGGATGGCGTTCCCGCCGATCGGTTCCCCTGAAAGGCCGTTCGCGCCGGGGGTCGACGTCACCGGGAGCGACATCACGCCGTGACGGGAGCGTCGCAGTCGACGAATTGCGCGAGCGCCCACCGCTGTCCCCGGCACGCCCGCCCGCCGCGGCGCCCCCCCTTGCCCCCGCCCCCGGATACCGCCACCGTGGTCCTGCCCCTGCCGTCCCAGGATCGGAGCCCGCGTGCCCGCGCAGCCCAGCACCGCAGGACCCGGCGTCCCCGCCGACGCCCCCGAGGTCCCCGACGTGTTCGATCCGCGCGTCCACGCCGCCGGCCCGCCCCACGAGGCGTACCGGATCCTGCGCGACCACCACCCCGTCGCCCGGCAGGCCGAGCCCGAGGTGCTCGGCTGGCCGGCCGGTCCCGGCTTCTGGGCGGTCACCCGGCACGCCGACGTGGTCCGCGTCCTCAAGGACGCCCGCACCTACTCCTCGTACCTCGGCGCCACCCAGATCCGCGACCCGGACCCCGCCGACCTCCCCTTCGTCCGGCGCACCATGCTCAACCAGGACCCGCCCGAGCACGGCCGGCTGCGGCGCCTGATCGCCCGGGCCTTCACCCCCGCCCGCGTCGACGCCTTCGCCGACCGCGTCCGCGAACGGGCCGCCGTCCTGCTGCGCGGCGCCCGCGAGGACGCCACCGGCGGCGTGGCCGACCTGGTCACCGCCGTCACCGACGAGTACGCACTGCTCAACCTCGCCGACCTGATGGGCGTACCGGCGGCCGACCGCGGGCTGCTGCTCGACTGGACCGTGCGCGTCATCGGCTACCAGGACCCCGACGACGCCCCCGAGCCGCTGCGCGGCCCCGACGGCCGGCCGCTCAACCCGCGCTCGCCCGCCCTGCTGGGCGAGATGTTCGGCTACGCGCGCGAACTGGCCGCGCACAAGCTGAAGCACCCCGGCGACGACCTGATGACCGCCCTCGCGGAGGCCGGGCTGGACCCGGCCGAGCTGGAGATGTTCTTCTTCCTGCTCACCGTGGCCGGCAACGACACCGTCCGCAGCGCGGCCCCGGGTGGCCTGCTGGAGCTCGCCCGGCACCCCGGCGAGTACGCCCGGCTGCGCGACGGGGCCGTGGACCCCGCGACAGCCGTGGACGAACTGCTGCGCGTCCACCCGCCGGTGCTCAGCTTCCGCCGCACCGCCGCGGTCGACACCGAGCTCGCCGGGCAGCGGATCGGCGCCGGCGACAAGGTCGTCGTCTTCCACGCCTCCGCCAACCACGACGAACGGGTCTTCGCCGACCCGCACCGGCTCGACCTCGGCCGCCGCCCCAACCCGCACGTCTCCTTCGGCGACGGCCCGCACGTCTGCCTCGGTGCCCACTTCGCCCGCCTCCAGCTGCGGATCCTCCACGAGGAGTGGCGAGCCGCCGGACTGCCCGTACCCGAACTGGCGGGCGAGCCGCGCCGGTTGGTGTCCAACTTCATCAACGGGATCAAATCGCTGCCGGTTCGGGTCTCCGGGCCGCCTCGGTGACGTCCGCCACCAGCTCCGTCACGTCCGGCCCGTACGCGGCGGAGTTGATCACCTTGAGCAGCAGGCAGAAGGGGCGGTCGCCGTACTTGCGCGCCAGCGTCTCGTGGTGGCGCGCCAGGTAGCGGGCCGCCGCCTGGTTGCTGACCGCCGTCTGACCGCTGATCAGGAACACCGGCCGACCCCCCTCCGGAGTCGCCAGCCGGGCCAGCAGCACGTGCTCGAGGGAGTCCTTCTCCCACCGGTACGGCTCGCCCCCGACCACGATCGCGCCCCGGTCGGGCCCCGCCTCGGTCGAAAGGTCCACCCGGACCCCCGGCAGCATCGACGTCAGGTGCGCCGCGGTCCGGGTGTTGGAGACCGGCCCGCCGACGCAGAACTCGGTCCGGTCGCCGAAGCCCTGACGGGCGGTGTCGTGCACGACGATCTGGACCGTCGCCCCGCAGTCCTTGATCAGAGCGGAGATCTCCAGCAGCGCGAACGCGTCGTAGCGGTGCACCGAGCTCTCGGAACCGCCCATCTGCCGGTTGACCACGAAGAGGCAGTCGGAGCCGGTCGGCAGGCCGAAGAAGGCCTGTTTGCGACGCAGCTTGCGTCGCCACAGATACGTACGGGCGAACCAGCCGAACCCGCCGCTGACGCCGGTGGCTATCACCCCCAGCACCACGTTGCGCACATCCTCGTTCATGGCCGTGATGTTAAGGGCATGTGGAGACACGGGACCCTGGCGGGATCTCGCCCTGACGACGGGGTTGGCCTGAAGCTACCCTGCGCGCACACCAGTTGAGCGGAGGTACGGAATGCGCCGTTCCCACACGCGGACGTTGGCCTTCATCGCCGTGGCCGCGGCCCTCACCGGAGCCTGCGCCGCGGCTCCCGCGGGCGCGCACGGCTCCACGGCGCCGCAGACCCGGCCCCACCCCGGCCACACCGAGGCCAAGGTGCCGGTGGCCGTCGGCTACGGGGGCGCCGTCGCCAGCGTCGACGCCGACGCCTCGGCGGCCGGCATCGCGGTCCTGCAGGCCGGCGGCAACGCGGTGGACGCCGCCGTCGCCACCGCGGCCGCCCTCGGCGTCACCGAGCCGTACTCCGCCGGCATCGGCGGCGGCGGGTACTTCGTCTACTACGACGCCCGACAGCGCCGCGTGTACACCGTCGACGGCCGCGAGACCGCCCCCGACAGCGCCGACGAGCACCTCTTCCAGGAGAACGGCGTGCCCGTCCCGTTCGCCGAGGCCGTCACCAGCGGCCTGGGCGTCGGCGTCCCCGGCACCGCCGCCACCTGGGACACCGCCCTCGACGCCTGGGGCAGCCGGTCGCTGCGCAAACTACTGGAACCGGCCGAACGCCTCGCGCGGGACGGCTTCACGGTGGACGCCACGTTCCGCGCCCAGACCGAGGCCAACCAGGACCGGTTCCGGGACTTCCCCGACACCGCCCGCCTCTTCCTGCCCGGCGGGAACCTGCCGGCCGTCGGCAGCACGTTCAAGAACCCCGACCTGGCCGACACCTACGACGAGATCGGCCGCAGGGGCGTCCGCGCGCTCTACCGCGGCCGCATCGCCCAGGACATCGTCCGCACCGTCCGCAAGCCCCCCGTCGACCCGGACGCCACCCGCAAGGTCCGCGCCGGCGACCTCACCGCGGACGACCTGGACGGGTACGACACCCTCGTCCAGTCCCCCACCCGGGTGAACTACGAGGGCCTCGACGTCTACGGCATGGCCCCGTCCTCCTCCGGCGGCACGACCGTCGGCGAGGCCCTCAACATCCTCGAGCGCACCGACATCGGCGCCCTCGACGACGCCGAGTACCTGCACCGCTTCATCGAGGCCTCCCGCATCGCCTTCGCCGACCGCGGCCGCTGGGTGGGCGACCCCGCCTTCGAGGACGTCCCGACCCGCGGCCTGCTCTCCCAGCGGTTCGCCGACTCCCGCGCCTGCCTCATCAGGGACGACGTCGTCCTGACCAGCCCGCTGGCCCCCGGCGACCCCGACGACCCGGCCGACTGCGCCACCCGTGGCGCCGCGGCCCCGACCACGTACGAGGGCGAGAACACCACGCACCTCACGGTCGCCGACCGCTGGGGCAACGTCGTCTCGTACACCCTCACCATCGAGCAGACCGGCGGCAGCGGCATCACCGTGCCGGGCCGCGGCTTCCTGCTCAACAACGAGCTGACCGACTTCTCCTTCGCCCCCGCGAGCCCCGCAGTCCACGACCCGAACCTGCCCGGCCCCGGCAAGCGGCCGCGCTCCTCCATGTCCCCGACCATCGTGCTGCGCGACGGCCGTCCGGTGCTCGCCGTCGGCTCCCCGGGCGGCGCGACCATCATCACGACCGTGCTCCAGACCCTCCTCGGGCACCTCGACCGGGGCCTGCCCCTGGTCGACGCCATCGCCGCGCCCCGGGCCAGCCAGCGCAACCAGACCACCACCGAGCTCGAACCCGAGCTGTGGAACGGGCCCCTGCGGACCCGGCTCCAGGCCCTCGGTCACCGCTTCCGGCTCAACCCCGAGATCGGCGCCGCCACCGGTGTCGAGCGGCTGCCCGACGGGCGCTGGCTGGCGGCCGCCGAGAAGACCCGCCGCGGCGGCGGCTCCGCGATGGTCGTCCGGCCGTCCGGCACGCGGTGACGGGGTGACGGGGTGACGTGGTGACGCCGCGACGCGGTGAAGTCCGTGACGCGGTGACGCCGTAGTGCCGAGGGGCCGCCCGGTGGAGCGCTGGGCGGCCCCGCCCGCCGTTCGGCGCAACGCGCGGTGCGCCGCGGCGGGCCGCGGGCAACCGTGAAGGGGTGTCCGCACCCAACGCAACCAAGCGCCTCGGCCTCGGCCTCCTCGGCGCACTGCTCGCGGCCGGGCTGCTGCTGGCCGCCTGCTCGGGCCCCGAAGGCGGCCGCCGGGCCGGTCCTGTCCCGGCCGAGGTCGTCTTCCGCCACCCCGGCGTGGTCGCCGGCCAGACCCAGCGTTCCCGGCGTACTTCCACCCGGCCTCCGACGGCGCGCCCGAGCCCGGCGGGGTCCCGGAGCGGGGTGGCCGAGAACCGCCCGGCGCGCGCGGTCGGCGCGCGCCCGCGGCCGTCAAGCTTTGAGACTCCCGTAGTGCTCTCGTAACACGGGTGCGGTCCAATGCACGCCATGGACACGCACCGAACCGATGCGGTACAGCAATTCTCAAGTGTTTTAAGGGAGTTGATCGCGCAACTGGATCCGGCGGCCGGGTGGTACGCGGAGTTCCTGCGCCGTGACCCGGACGGGCTGCGCACCTGCCTGGAAGGCGGTGCGGTGCCGCCGTGGGACATGGTCGAGTCCCTGCTCCAGGACCTCGCGGGCCTGCGCGGAGCCGGTGCGGCGGGGGAGTGGGGGGCCTTCGTCGGTGCGCAGTGGTCGGCGGCGGCACTTGCGTACGATCGCCGGCCCGGCGGCGCCGCGGAGCTGCGCGGGCGGCTGGCGGCGGAGCAGGCGCGGCGCGCGGCCGCGGAGCACGCGGTCGCCGTCCTCACCGCCCGGGTGAGCGCGGAGCGCGGCGGGGCCGAGGTGGGGTTCTTCGGCCACGAGCTCGCGTGGACCCGGGACGACCTCGCCCGCGCGGCGGCCCGGTGCGCGGACCTGACCGCCCGTCTGGCCTCCCTGCCGGCGGATCCGGACGCGCCGCCGGCCGCGGCCGGTCCGGCGGGTGTGGCTGGTGCGGTGGCTCCGTCCGAAGGCCCGGGCGCGCGCCCCGCCCTGGGTGCGGTTCCCGGCCGGAGCGCGGCTCAGCCCCTGGGGGCGACTCCGGCCCCGGGGGCTACTCCTGGTCCTGATCCGGTCCCGGACCCTGGCCCGACACCGGCCCAGGTCCCGGCCCCTGCTCCTGCCCCTGACCCGGCTCAGGCGCAGGCCCAGGCCCACGCCCCGGACGGTGCCGGGCCCGCGTTCGGGCGGTGGTTCCGGGTGTACGGGCGGGCCGGGCGCGGGGACCAGGGGCACGCCGCCCGGCCCGGTCCCCCCGCCGGCCGGGTGCCCCGGCAGCGTGGGGCCCGGTTCGCGGGCGCGCCCGAGGGGGAGGGCCCGGCGCCGGAGCCGCTGCCGTACCCACTGCCCGGGCCCGTGGACCCCGTACCGCGCGGCGCCCGGTTCGGCAGTGCTTCCGCCCCCGACCCCGCCCCCGTGCCCTCGCCCGACCCCACCCCCGCGCCCGACCCCGGCACCACGACGGTGTCCGACGTCGTCGCGGAGCTGATCGCGCTGCGGGCCCAGCACCGCTCCGGCGAGGCCCACGTCCTCCTGTGCGAGGCGGCCGCCGGCCCGCCCGACGCGCTGCCCCGTCTCGCGCTCGAACTGGAGCGGGCCGGGCTCACCGCCGACTGGGCCACGCTGCTGTGGGAGGCCGCCTCGCTGCCGCCGGCCCGCCTCGCCGCCGTGGCCGCCGCGCTCGGCTCGGCCGGCCGGCAGGCCGACTGCGGGCGGCTGCTGCGCCAGGGCGTGGCGCGACCGGCCGCCGAGATCGCCGACGCGGCGCTCGCACTGGCCGCCGACGGGCGCGAGCAGGAGGCCGACGCCCTGCTCGGGGCCTTCGTACGGGTGCGCCCGGCGGAGGAGTCGGCCCGAGTGGCCCGTGCCGATCCGCCGCGGCTGGCGCAGCGTCTGCTGGCGGCCGCCCGCAGCGTGTCCGACAGCCGGTACCGGGACGTCGTGCACGCCCTGCGCGTGGCGGGGGTGCCTACGGGGTGAGGGGGGCCTCGGCGGGGTGGCTCGGCGGGGGGCTTCGCGGGGCCGCCCCGTGGTGTGTGGGTCCCCTCGGCGCTTGACTGCCCATGGCCTGCAGGCCCTGCGGCAGGCCCACCCCGGAGGCTTCGGGGCTTCGCCCTGGCCTTCGGCCACCTCCGGCCCGGGCCTGCCTCCGGACC
>NZ_JBIVNX010000044.1:0-65822 GCF_044753805.1 Streptomyces sp. NPDC093225 | reverse complement strand
GGGGCCGGGGGGGGGCGCGCCGCCCCCCCCCCCCCCCCCCCGCCCCCCCCCCCCCCCCCCCCCCCCCCCCCCCCCCCCCCCCCCCCCCCCCCGGCCCGGAAACCCTCGGCAGGCGGACAGGCCCGACACCGCCTACCCACCACGACCCCGCCCAACCCCAACCTCGCAGGCCCCACCCCGGCCACTCCCCCCGACCGGCCCGACCTCAACAGCGCAGGCCCGACCCCCGGCCCACTCCTCCCGACCCGGCCCGCCCCCACGCCGCAAGCCACCCCCAACGACGGAGCCGCCTACCGAACCCCCGCCACCACACCCAGCAGCACCAGACCCGCCGCCACCGGGGCGAGGATCTCGTACGCCCACCGGACCGCGACGACGCCCTGGGCGCCCGGGCGGTCGGCGCAGCGCTCGTGGAGCTCGTTCAGCTCGTCGACCGTGCGATCGGCGGTGGCCCTGCGCACCTGGTCACCGGCAGCCGCCACGGCCTCCGTACCGGCACCCACGTCGCGGCCGCTCCGCCCGAGGACGGAGCCGCGCCCACCGGCGGCCTGGCGGTTGGCCCGCTTGCGCTCCCGCAGCGAGACGGGGATGGCCCACAGCTGGTACTTCGCGCCCCCGGCGAACAGCTCCGCCGAGTAGCCGGACCGCAGGTACTCCACCGCGGCCCAGGGCGCGGTGACGAGGCGGAACGGGTTCCGTACGCGGATCCGGTCGTCGTTGACGAACACGGCCGGCCGCAGCGTGAAGGCCACGATGAGGGGCACGGCGATCAGCAGGCCGGCCGCGGCGAACCACGGCGTCCACCCGCTGCCGCGCAGCAGCGCGTCCCCACCCAGCCACGCCGCGATCGCGAGCAGCAGCACCCCGGCCACGAGAGCCTGGGGCGAACGGTAGACACGGTCCGCGTAGACGGGCTCGGCGGAGGACGGCGGGGGGTTCGTCATACCGCCGATTCTGCCATTCGCCCTGCGAACCGAACCGGCACGAACCCGCGCCCCTCCCAGCCGGAACCAGCGGGCACCACCCCACCCCCGCGAACAAGGGCGACACGAACCCCAAACCACCCCCGCACCACCCCCACTCCACCGCCCCACCTCCACTCCACGTCCACCCCACCCACCCCCTCCACTCCACGTCCACCCCACCCCATCCCCACCCCCACCCAACCTCACGGAACCGCCGCGACCGGCTCGGGCGTCCTTCCAGGCGTGCAACAGCGTCATGAGCTGGGCGGTAGTGCCGCCATACGACTCCGGGCCGTGAGCGGCGTACTGCTCTTCGCGCATCTCGCGCTGGTCGGCTGGCTGACTCTGCGCCCACTTGACGTCCCCTGGGCCGCGGCCGCGAACCTGACGCCGCTGGAAGGCATCCGCACCGACCTCGCCTACGGCCCCGTGGAGGCCGCCCGCCGCATCGGCGAGGGCCTGGCCCTGCTGGCCCCGCTGGGGGTCCTGCTCCCGATGGCCGGCGGACGCCTCACGGCATCGCCTCTGGCGTCCTTCGTCCGCACCACCGCTGCGGCCGCGCTGATCTCGCTCGGGATCCTGTTCCTGCAGACCGGGGTGCCCGGCCAGGTCGTGGACGTGGACGCGGTCCTGCTGAACGCGACCGGGGTCGCCGTCGCCCACCTCGCCGTCGTACCGGCCCTCCGGTCCCGCCTTCGCCGTACGCACCCGGTCGCGGCCGGCGGCTCGGAAGGGGCCCCCTCACCGGGTACCCGCAGTGCGACCCGGGCCCTCCTCACGCAGCCCGGCACCGGGGGCGGCACCACCGCCACCGGCACCGGCGCCGGCACTCAGGGATCAACCCCGAGAATTCCCAGGGTCGGAATAGCTCCCTGGAGTGACGTTCTCTCCGCCGTCCCACGCGAGTATTGAGACATCGCAGAAAGCGAGACGAACCCAAGGAGAGAAAGCCATGAGCGCGCCCCTTATCCGCCCGACCAACGGACGAATGATCGGCGGCGTCTGCGCCGGCCTCGCGCAGCGCTTCGGAACCTCCGCCACCACCATGCGGGTCATCTTCGTCGCCTCGTGCCTGCTGCCCGGCCCGCAGTTCCTCATATACCTGGCCCTGTGGGCGTTGCTGCCCTCCGAAAAGTCGCCCAAGGCCGCCTGGTAAACGTTCGGAGGGCCGGGCCCAGCCCTCCGAAAAGGACCAGCACCCACAAAACAGCAACCGGCCACCAGCAACCGGCAGCCATCAACCAGCAGCCATCAACCAGCAGCTATCAACCGAGCAGCTATCAACCGAGCAGAATTCCTCCCCCGAGCCACCAAAGCCCGCCCGGAAGGAACGAACTCGACCGCGTCAGCGAACCGCCGCAGCCAGCTTCTCCAGCTGCCGGTCCGCGAGCTCGTGCGGGACCTGAACCGGCTGCCCACCACTGGTGGCGGCGACGTTCAGGGCCATCAGGCGCACCACCGTGCTGCCCTCGCGCACGACGACCACGTGGACCGGGGCGGAGACACCCGCCGCCGCGGCCGTGGTGGTCCAGCTGACGCTCTCGTCACCGCCGACCTTGTAGGCAGCACCACGGACGTCCTTGTACGTCCCGGTCTGCTTCTCGACCGTGGCGGAGAACCCGTCGCCGCACGCCGCGATCGCCTTGCGGAGTCGGGCGACGAGGTGCTTGGCGTCCGCATCGCTGTAGGCACTCAGCGACACGGACACCGCGAGGCCGAGCTGCTTCTGGGAGCCGACACCCCGGTTGACGGTTTCGCCCGCGGCCGGGTCGGGCTTGTCGCCCATGATGTCCGCGAGCGGCTGGCAGGCCTTCTCGTCGGCCTGGGGCTGCCCGTCGGGCGCATTGGGGTTCTTGGCCTGCGCGGAGATCTGGTAGCCGGCCAGGTCGCCCTGGACCAGTGCGGCCCGCTCGAGCGGTGTGCGGGCGGGCGGTACCGCCGTGGACCCGGGCGCGCCGGAGCTCGCGCTCGCCGTGGGCGTCGCCGGCTCGCCGGAGCTCTTGCCTTCGGGCCGGTTCTCCGTACCTCCTCCTCCGCCCCCACTGCCGCCCCCACTGCCGCTGCCACTGCCACTGCCCGCGCAGCCCGTGGCGAGCAGGAGAAGGGGCACGGAGAGGAGCGCGGCCGCGCCCCGAGCCGTCATACGCATGTCTCGGAACTTCTTCATCCGCGAACCTCATCATCCGCATGTCGTACGGGAGTTGGTGGCGATGCTGGCACAGCACGCGGCGGGGCGCACACCTCGTCGAAGAGGTGTGCGCCCCGTTCGGTACGCGTTCGAGCACCGCATGACCGACGACCACCGCAACCACCGCGCAACCACCGCGAAAGCGCGGCAGCCGGACGACCACCACGGCACACACACCCGCAGGAGGGATCACAGCGCAGCGGCAAACCAGCAGACGGCCACCCCAGGGCGCTGGACGGCGACCCCAGGGCACTGCCCCACGCCATTCCCCGACCCGGCGCGACCGGCGTGACCCGATGTGGTCGCCCGAGCGACGGAGGCGCAAGCGGTCACGCAACGCACCCGATGGGCGCGACGCGAGCGGCCGGGTAAGCGATCACGCGAACAGCTCAGCCGTCACACGAGCCAGCACGAACGCACGCACGCACGCCGACACACAAGCCAGCACGCGCACCGCGCGGCCAACCGAACGGTCACGCGCCGCCGTTGAGGAGACCGCCCGCGGCCGGGAGGCCACCGAGGAGACCCTGGACCGGGTCGGAGGCGTCGCTGCTGGACTGCTGGACGCCGTCCTCCGAGGCCTGGGCGTGGTTGAGGGTGTTGCCGAGCGGCCCGGCGACACCGGTGACGGTGTTCAGGGCGTCGGCCACACCCACCGCCGGGGCGGCGGAAGCGGTGCCGGCGGCGGCCGCGGCGAGAGCGGCACCGATGACGGCGACACCGAGGGTCTTGGCAGCTGACTGCTTCATGAAATCTCGTCCTTGCGACAGGGAACTGAGCGGCTCCGCAAACTAGCCACCCCAAACCCCGTCCCGCAAACATCCTTAAATAAGAAGAAGCGCCCGGGAGCCGAACTCCCGAGCGCTTCCCTTCGCCGTACCGGATCGGCGGTTCCGCCTTACGCGGAGACAGACCCGCTGGTGGAGGCGGTCTGACGGAAAAGCCACTCGGACTTCAGTTCCGCGTAACCCGGCTTGATCACGTCGTTGATCATCGCCAGTCGTTCATCGAAAGGAATGAACGCCGACTTCATGGCATTGACGGTGAACCACTGCATGTCGTCGAGCGAATAGCCGAAGGTGTCGACCAG
Source organism: Streptomyces sp. NPDC093225 (assembly GCF_044753805.1). Taxonomy (NCBI): domain Bacteria; kingdom Bacillati; phylum Actinomycetota; class Actinomycetes; order Kitasatosporales; family Streptomycetaceae; genus Streptomyces; species Streptomyces sp. NPDC093225. Next base: position 61,579 of record NZ_JBIVNX010000044.1, on the reverse strand, counting down.
GTGCTCGAACTCCCGGCTCATGCTCGTGCCGCTCATCAGGCGGTTGTCGGTGTTGACCGTGAGGCGGAAGTGCAGGCGGCGCAGCAGACCGATCGGGTGCTCGGCGTACGAGGCCGCGGCGCCCGTCTGCAGGTTCGAGGTCGGGCACATCTCCAGGGGGATGCGCTTGTCGCGGACGTACGAGGCCAGCCGGCCCAGCGTCACGCTGCCGTCGGCGGCGACCTCGATGTCGTCAATGATCTTCACGCCGTGGCCGAGCCGGTCGGCGCCGCACCACTGCAGGGCCTGCCAGATCGACGGCAGGCCGAAGGCCTCGCCCGCGTGGATCGTGAAGTGGTTGTTCTCCCGCTTCAGGTACTCGAACGCGTCGAGGTGACGGGTGGGCGGGAAGCCCGCCTCGGCACCCGCGATGTCGAAGCCGACGACGCCGTTGTCCCGGTAGCGGTTGGCCAGTTCGGCGATCTCCAGCGCGCGGGCGGCGTGCCGCATGGCGGTGAGCAGCGCGCCGACGCGGATGCGGTGACCGTTGGCCTTCGCGCGGCGCTCGCCCTCGCGGAAGCCCTCGTTGACGGCCTCGACGACCTCTTCGAGCGTCAGGCCGCCCTCGAGGTGCTGCTCGGGGGCGTAACGGATCTCGGCGTAGACGACGCCGTCCTCGGCGAGGTCCTCGGCGCACTCGGCGGCGACGCGGAACAGCGCGTCGCGGGTCTGCATGACGGCGCAGGTGTGCGCGAACGTCTCCAGGTAGCGCGGCAGCGAACCGGAGTCCGCGGCCTCGCGGAACCAGATGCCGAGCTTGTCGGCATCGGTCTCGGGGAGGTTCTCGTAGCCCGCCTCGGCGGCGAGCTCGATGATCGTCCCGGGGCGCAGACCGCCGTCCAGGTGGTCGTGCAGCAGCACCTTCGGGGAGCGGCGAATCTGATCCGGCGTGGGCAGGTTGGGGGTCTCGCTCGTCATTTCCGAACTCTAACTCCTACGCGCGTAGAGCGAGCGGCCGACGGTCTGGGTCGATACGTAACAGTGACCGTGCGGACGGGTGGCGTACACCTCCCCGTCTGAGAGTGTTCCGGCATGGCACAGCAGACGGCCCGTCTGGGACGGGCGAACGGCTCGGGCTCCGCGGTCAGCGGGGTGGTGCTCCTCCTCCCGGGATCCGCCCCCTTCGCTCCCGGCCTCCGCGCTTTACCCCCGTTCTTCTCCCCTTCTTCGTCCAGGACCGCGCCCCCCACCTCCAGGGCCGGCGCGACCTCCCCGGGCGCCACAACCTCCCCGGCCTCCCCGGCCTCCCCGACCACATCGACGACATCGACCACGTCGGCTTCTTCGGCCTCCTCCACCGCGCCGCCTCCGTCGACACCCCCGCCGTCACCCCATCCCACCCTCCTCTCACCCCTGCCCCCGCTCTCGCCACTCTCCCCGCTCTCGCCGCTCTCCCCCGGCCCGATCCGCCCCCTGGCCCGCGCGCTCGCCAAGGCCGGCGCGGCGGAGGGGCTGGTCACGCACGTGGTGCAGTACGGGGGCCGGCGGGCGGACTTCGCACGGGACGCGGCATGGGGCGCGGACGAGGCGCAGCGCCGTTACGGGGACGTACCGATCTGCCTCGCGGGGTACGGGGCCGGGGGGCTGGCCGCGTTGCGGGCCGCCGGACACGAGGCCGTCAACTCGGCACTCGCACTTGCGCCGTGCATTCCGGAGGCGGAGGCGGGGCCCTCGCCCGAACCGGTGAAACACCTCGCCGGACGCCAGGTGTTGATCGTGCACGGCACCAACGACGCCCGGACCGACCCGGAGTTGTCGTTCCAGCTGGCGGCGCGGGCGAAGAAGGCGAACCGCAGCACGTGCCGCTTCGAAGTCCACTCGGACGGACACGCGTTGCGCGAGCACCGCACCGAAGTCATAGCACTGGCGGTGGACTTCGTGCTGGGGGCGGTCTTCTCGGGCCGGTACTCACGACCGGTGACCGACGCCCTCGCGGCACCCCCGCCCCTGGGCCTGCGCATGCCCCTGGCCTCCGGATTCGGCCGCTCCCTGCGAGGGTGACCCGACCTCGCCCCGAGCTCAACCACAGCTGAACCCGACCTCGACCTCGACCTCGACCTCGACCAGAGCCGGGCCCGCCGGACCCCTCACGCCACGTAGGGCTCCTGCCCGTCCGGCAGGAGGCGCCCGCGGCGCGAGAGGAGGAAGCGCTTGAAGGCGGCGACCGGCGGGGTGTCGGGGTGGCCGTCGAGCCAGGCGACGCCGATCTCGCGGACCGCCCGCGGGGCCGTGACGGTCAGCTCGACCACCCCGGGCCGGGCCACCGCGGGCGGCGGCAGCAGGGCCACCCCCAGCCCCGCCGCCACCAGTCCGCGCAGGGTCTCGGCCTCCTCGCCCTCGAAGGCGACCCGCGGCTTGAAGCCCGCCTCGGCGCAGAGGTCGTCGGTGATCCGCCGGAGCCCGTAGCCGGGCTCGAGGGTGACGAAGGTTTCCTCGGCGGCCTCCGCGAGGCGGATCCGCTTGCGCGTGGCGAGCCGGTGGTCGTCCGGCACCACCAGCCGCAGCCGCTGCTCGTCGAGGCGCCGCCCCACCAGGTCCGGGGCCTCCGGCACGGGCGAGGTCAGGCACAGGTCCAACTCCCCGGCCCGCAGCCGCTCCAGCATCGCCTCGCCGTAGTTCTGGACGAGGGAGAAGCGGACGTGCGGATGGTCCACCCGGAAGGCCCGGATCAGTCCGGGTACGGTCTCCGAGCCCATGGTGTGCAGGAAACCGAAGGCGACGTGGCCGGTGGCCGGGTCGGCGTCCGCCCGGACCGCGTGCGCGGCCCGGGCGATCTCGGCCAGCGCCCGCTCGGAGCCGGCGAGGAAGGAACGCCCGGCGGGGGTGAGGGACACGCTGCGGCCCCGGCGGGCGAACAGCGCCACGCCCAGATCGGCCTCCAGCCGGACCATCGCACGGCTCAACGTCGGCTGTGGAACACCGAGTTCGTGGGCGGCGCGGGTGACGTGCTCGTGCCGGGCGACGGCTGCGAACCAGGCCAGCCGGGGGGCCAGCAGGTTTGTCACGGCGATGTCTTCTTCGTAACGACTCATTGACACGCACCCCCGTGAGCTCTGCTTATGCGGCAGCGTATCGATTTTCGTGATTCAGCGCATTGGACGCATGAAATACGGCGGCCTAGTTTTGACGTATGCCTCCCGCTCATACCGGGGCACCCGTCACCATGGGTGCCTCTACCCCGTCGTCCCCCGAAGCCTCCGAAGCCCCCCGGCCCGCCCCCGAGCGGCACGAGCCCGCCTCCGCCGGCTACCGCCGCATGAGCCTCGCGCTCTTCGCCGCCGGCCTGGCGACCTTCGCGCTCCTCTACTCCACGCAGGCCCTGCTGCCCGCCGTCTCCGCCGGGTTCGGCGTGACGGCCGGCCAGGCCAGCTGGACCGTCTCCGCGGCCACCGGCGCGCTCGCCCTCTTCGTGCTGCCGCTCAGCGCCCTCTCCGAGCGCGTGGGCCGGACCCGGATGATGACGGTCTCGCTCGCGCTCGCGGTCGGCGTCGGCCTGCTGGTGCCCTTCGCACCGAACCTCACCACGCTCGTCGTGCTGCGCGCCGTGCAGGGCGCCGCCCTGGCCGGACTGCCGGCGAGCGCGATGGCGTACCTGGCGGAGGAGGTCCGGCCGAAGGCGCTGGTCGGCGCCATCGGACTGTTCGTCGCGGGCAACTCGATCGGTGGCATGAGCGGCCGCCTGGTCACGGGGTGGGCGGCCCAGCTGTGGGGCTGGCGGGCCGGACTGGCGGCGGTGGGCGTGCTGGCGCTGGCCTGCGCGCTGGTCTTCCGGGCACTGCTCCCCCGGGCGCGGTTCTTCGCCCCGGCCGCGATCGACCCGCGCTCCCTGGCGCGTACGGTCGGCGGCCACCTGCGCGACCCTCTGCTGCTGCGCCTGTACGGCATCGGCGCGCTCTTCATGACGGTCTTCGGCGCGGTCTACACCGTGATCGGCTACCGCCTGGTCGACGACTTCTCGCTGCCGCAGGGCGTGGTGGGCTCGGTGTTCCTGGTCTACCTCGTCGGTACGGCCTCCTCGGCGGCCGCCGGCCAGCTGGTGGCCCGCACCGGCCGCCGCGGGGCGCTCTACCTGGCCGTGTCGACCACGGCGGCCGGGCTGCTGCTCTCGCTGGCGGACGGCCTGGCCCCGATCCTGCTCGGCCTGGTGCTGATCACGGCCGGCTTCTTCGCCGGCCACGCGGTGGCCTCGTCCTCGGTGAGCCGGGCGGCGAAGACCGGGCGGGCACAGGCCTCGGCCCTGTACCAGTCCGCGTACTACCTGGGGTCCAGCGCGGGCGGCACGCTCGGCGCGGTCGCCTACCACGCGGGGGGCTGGTCGGCCACGGTCGCGCTGGGGCTGGTGGCGGTGCTCGGCGTCGTGTCGATCACGCTGTACGGGACCCGGGTGGCACGCCTGGAAGAGCGGCGCCTGACCCGGCACCGGTTGGCGCGGGCGGCCTGACCAGGGCCCGCCCCGGGCCGACCCCGCGCCGCATACGCCCCGTAGTCCTGCGTACACCGTAAGTACGGTCCGATCTACGGTCGTCCGGAGCGCAACTATGAGCCCTCCTCGTGCATCTCTTCTTCCAAGAGGACATGACGCACCGCGGACCACACGGCCGCGGGAGCAGGCGGAAGCGGAGGGCGCCGTGGGGGCGACGGGCACGACCGGCACGAAGACGACAGGGGCAGCGGCGGCGATACGGCGGCTCCGCCCGGGCCGCAAAGCCGGGCTGGCGGGGGCGGTGGCCGCGCTGACCGTACCGCTCGTGATGGCGGCGGGCACGGGCTCCGCGCAGGCGGCCTCGTGCACCGCCGGCACCGGGCCGTACCAGAAGCAGGTGGAGAAGTTCCTCGGGCGGCCGGTGGACGGAAGCCAGTCGACCGCGGACTGCCAGGCGATCAAGGCGTTCCAGGCCAAGCACGGCATCACCCCGACCATCGGGTACGCCGGGCCGGTGACGTGGCGGACGATGAGCACGATGCTGGCGCAGCGGGCGGCCGGCCGTAACCCGAACAAGGCGGGCACCTGCCCGACCAACCGGGGCCGGATCGCGTGCGTGGACCTGACCCGGCAGCTGAGCTGGATCCAGGACGGGGCGACGCTGAAGTACGGGCCGGTGCCGGTGCGGACGGGCAAGGACGGCACGGAGACCCGGACCGGCCTGAAGAAGATCTACTACCGGGACATCGACCACTGGTCGTCGCTGTACCACGTGTCGATGCCGTACTCGCAGTTCTTCGACGGCGGCCAGGCCTTCCACTCGGTCACGAAGAGCATGTGGAACCCGCCGGGTTCGGCCGGCTGCGTGAACATGACGCCGACCGACGCGAAGGCGTACTGGAACCTGCTCAAGAACGGTGAGGACGTCTTCGTCTACGGGCGGAAGCCGGGCACCTGACGGCACCGCACCGGTTTTCCGGTGCTTCGGCGGGCCGCTGTCAGTCCCCTCGGGTAGTTTCCCAGTGGTAGGGATCTATCTGGGGGACTGATCTTCATGAGCGACCTCGCCACACCCGCGGCGCGTCCGGACCTGGACGAGGCGTTGGACCGCTACCGGGTCGAGCTGACCGGGTACTGCTACCGGATGCTCGGCTCGTCCTTCGACGCCGAGGACGCGGTGCAGGACACGTACGTGCGTGCCTGGCGCTCGTACGAGAAGTTCGAGGGGCGGTCCTCGCTGCGCTCGTGGCTGTACCGGATCGCGACGAACGTCTGCCTGGACCTACTCAACGCGGGCAACAAGCGGGCCCGCCCGATGGACCTGACCGACCAGGGCCGGCAGGCCTCCGCGGTGCTGAACACCCGCCCCGAGGTCACGTGGCTGGAGCCGGTGCCGGACGCGCGGGTGCTGCCGCAGGCACCGGCCGACCCTGCGGAGCTGGCACAGGCGAAGGAGTCGGTGCGGCTGGCGTTCGTGGCCGCGCTCCAGCACCTGCCGGCCAAGCAGCGGGCGGTGCTCATCCTGCGCGAGGTGCTCGCGTGGAAGGCGGACGAGGTCGCGGAGCTGCTCGACACCTCGGTGGCCTCGGTGAACAGCGCCCTGCAGCGGGCGCGCGCCACCATGTCGGCGCAGCAGGTCAAGAAGACCGAGTCGGCCGACCCGCTGGACGAGGAGCAGCGCTCGCTGCTGGCCCGCTACCTCGAGGCCTTCGAGGCGTACGACATCACGGCGCTGACCGCGCTGCTGCACGAGGACGCGGTGCTGTCGATGCCGCCGTTCGACCTGTGGCTGCAGGGCCGGGCCGACATCGCGGCCTGGCACCTGAACCAGGGCATCGGTTGCAAGGGCTCGCGCCTGGTCCCGACGACGGCGAACGGGATGCCGGCGTTCGGCCAGTACCGGCCGAGCGCGTCGGGCCAGGGGCACGAGCCGTGGGCACTGCAGGTGCTGGAGGTGTCAGGCGGGCGGATCGTCGGGCTCAACGCGTTCCTGGACACCGACCGGTGGTTCCCCCTCTTCGGCCTGCCGGAGCGGTTGGCGTAGCTCGGCTTGGCGTTGGTCGGCGTCGCCTTGGCCGGCGTCGCCTTGGCCGGCCTGCTGCTGGGCCAGGACGTCGCCGAGGCCGCTCAGCTCCAGGAGCGCGGCCAGGCCCGGCGGGGCGCCGGTCAGCCGGAGGCTGCCACCGTGGCGGCGGGCGGTCAGCGCCAGGCGCGCCAGCGCGTCGAGGGTGGGCAGGCCTGGGGCGGTGAGTCCGGCGAGATCACACACGACCTCGGCTGCGCCGCGCCGGTAGCGCTCCGCAAGCGCCGCGCACAGCGGTTCCGTGTCTTCGGTCCGCAGCGCGGGCCCGGGCAGGGGCATCTCCTCCGTGATCGTCACGCAGAGGTTGACCGCCACCCGGGCCCGAACTCATCGGCAGAGCGGCGAGCGACTACGGGACAGGGAAGTCGGACGTGTCGATATCGAGGTTGAACGGTTCAGGGAGCTTGACGGTCTCACCGAACTTGCCTGCCCACAGCACGCGGTAAACGCCGCCCTGGGGCTCGCCGTAGAGGTGGATGGTGGGGCCGCCGGGCGCGTGCGGGTCGATGAGGAGGTAAAGCGGGACTCCCGCCGCTGCATATCCGTTGAGCTTCGCGACCCGGTCATTGACGGCGTTCGACTTCGACGTCACCTCGACGGCGAGCTCGGCAGCCTCGGCGGCAACGAAGTCGTCCCCTCCCAGCAGCACGCCGTGTGGGGCCACGGCAAGGTCCGGGATATAGATGCCGCTCTTGGACGGAACTGCAACGTTGAGGGTCTCGTAGACCCCCCAATCATCGGGAACCACGCTGTACAGGCGGCGGTGCACCCGCTCGGCGATGTAGTTGTGGGCGTTGACGGGCGGTGGCGCCACGGTGATGATCCCCCCGATGATCTCCACCTTGCAGCCCTCCGGCCAGTCCATCTCCTCCCAGAAACGGACGAGCCGGTCCCAGTCGTCGCCGCCTTGCGGCCGGTGCTCGACTGCGAATGCGCTCATGGCGTGCTCCTCAAGCTGCTGGCGCCGATCCCAGCATGACGAACGGGACCGGCGGGAGTCCACCGATCCCGTTCACCCGAACGAGCGTCCGCGTCAGGCGATGCGGTCCAGGACGATCGGGGTCGCGGAGAACGCGGTGCCGGCCGGCGCGATGTCGTACGTGCCCTCGAGGGACTTCAGGGCGTAGTCGAACTTCTCCGGGGTGTCCGTGTGCAGGGTCATCAGCGGCGCGCCCGCGGTGACCGTGTCGCCCGGCTTCGCGTGCAACTCGATGCCGGCGCCCGCCTGCACCGGGTCCTCCTTGCGCGCGCGACCGGCGCCCAGGCGCCACGCGGCGACGCCGACGCCGTACGCGTCGAGGCGGGTCAGGACGCCGGAGGACGGGGCCGTGACGACGTGCTGCTCGCGCGCCACCGGCAGGGTCGCGTCCGGGTCGCCGCCCTGGGCCGCGATCATCCGGCGCCAGTGGTCCATGGCGGAGCCGTCGGCCAGCGCCTTCGCCGGGTCGGCGTCCTTGATGCCGGCCGCCTCGAGCATCTCCTTCGCCAGGGCGATGGTCAGCTCGACCACGTCGGCCGGGCCGCCGCCGGCCAGGACCTCGACCGACTCGCGGACCTCCAGCGCGTTGCCGGCGGTCAGGCCCAGCGGGGTGGACATGTCGGTGAGCAGGGCGACGGTCTTGACGCCGGAGTCGGTGCCGAGGCCGACCATGGTGCGGGCCAGCTCGCGCGCGTCGTCGATGTTCTTCATGAAGGCGCCGGAGCCGACCTTCACGTCGAGGACCAGGGAGCCGGTGCCCTCGGCGATCTTCTTGGACATGATCGAGGAGGCGATCAGCGGGATGGCCTCGACGGTGCCGGTGACGTCGCGCAGCGCGTAGAGCTTCTTGTCGGCGGGGGCGAGCCCGTCGCCGGCGGCGCAGATGACGGCGCCGGTGGTGTCCAGGACGTTCAGCATCTCCTCGTTGGAGAGCAGGGCGCGCCAGCCGGGGATGGACTCCAGCTTGTCGAGGGTGCCGCCGGTGTGGCCCAGGCCCCGGCCGGAGAGCTGCGGCACGGCCGCGCCGCAGGCCGCGACGAGCGGGGCCAGCGGGAGCGTGATCTTGTCGCCGACGCCACCGGTGGAGTGCTTGTCGGCGGTCGGGCGGGACAGGGAGGAGAAGTCCATGCGCTCACCCGAAGCGATCATGGCGGCGGTCCAGCGGGCGATCTCGGTCCGGTTCATGCCGTTGAGCAGGATCGCCATGGCGAGGGCGGACATCTGCTCGTCGGCCACCTCGCCGCGGGTGTAGGCGTCGATGACCCAGTCGATCTGCTCGGGGCTCAGCTCGCCACGGTCCCGCTTGGTGCGGATGACGGAGATGACGTCCATGGATGACTACCTTTCCGGCGGTGACGGCGGTGACGTGCCGTTTCGTACATCGTCGTACAGATACGCGACTCTACGCGCATAGAGGCGGGGCGCAAGGGGCCCCACGGAAGAGAAGACGGAAGAGAAGGAAGAGAAGCGGACGGCCCTCCCGCGTCCGTGCGGAAGGGCCGTCCTACGAGGCCCGGGGCCTACTTCAGGTGGTCCGGGCCGAAGGCCTGCGGCAGCATCGCGGAGAGCGGCAGGATGCCCTCCGGGGTGTCCACCTGCAGGTCCGGCCCGCCGAACTCGTGGAGGAGCTGGCGGCAGCGGCCGCACGGCACCAGGAGGCCGCCCCGACCGTCCACGCACGTGAAGTGCGTGAGCCGACCGCCGCCGGTGGCCGCGAGCTGGGAGACCAGCCCGCACTCGGCGCACAGGCCGAGCCCGTAGCTGGCGTTCTCCACGTTGCAGCCGGTGATGACCCGGCCGTCGTCCACCAGCGCGGCCGCGCCGACCGGGAAGCCCGAGTAGGGGGCGTACGCCCGGGACATGGCGTCCCGGGCGGTGGCCCGCAGGGCCTCCCAGTCGACCGCTGAGCCCGTGGAGCCCCCGAAGCCCGCGGAGGCCTCGGAGCCCCCGGAACGCCCGGCGGCCGGACCGGAGCCGGACGCGGTCACTTGCCCTGGCCCTTGCGGTACGGCAGGCCGTCGGCCTTCGGCATCCGCAGTCGCTGTGCGGACAGCGCGAGGACCAGCAGGGTGGTGACGTACGGGGCCGCGTCCACGAACTGGCTCGGCAGGACGTCGGTGAGGGCGTACCAGACGAACACGCCGGCGCCGACGGCCAGCGCGATGCCGGCCTGCCAGTGCTTGCGCTTGTACAGCTGCCAGGCCGCGGCCAGGACGAGCAGGATGCCGACCAGCAGCAGCATCGCGTGGACGTTCTCGGCACCGCCGCGCAGCTTGAGGCTGTCGGTGAAGCCGAACAGGCCGGCGCCCATGGCCATGCCGCCCGGCATCCAGTTGCCGAAGATCATCGCGGCGAGACCGATGTAGCCGCGGCCGCCGGTCTGGCCCTCCTGGTAGATGCCGGTGGAGACGATGGCGAGGAAGGCGCCGCCGAGGCCGGCCAGGCCGCCCGAGACGACCACGGCGATGTACTTGTACTTGTACACGTTCACGCCGAGGGACTCGGCCGCGGTCGGGTTCTCGCCGCAGGAGCGCAGGCGCAGGCCGAACGCGGTCCGCCACAGCACCCACCAGGTGGCGGGGATCAGCAGGATCGCGACGATCGTGAGCAGCGACAGGCTGGTGACCAGGCCGCCGAGCACGCCGGCGAGGTCCGAGATCAGGAACCAGTGCTTGGCCTGCAGGTCGGACAAGGCGTCGGACAGGCCCGGGATCGTGATGTCGGTGATCGGGTCGATGCGCGGGGACTGCTTGGAGGAGCCGCCCGGCGCCTCGGCGAAGGTGTAGTTCGACAGGTACTGGGTGATGCCGACCGCGAGGATGTTCACGGCCACACCGGAGACGATGTGGTTGACGTTGAACGTCACGGTGATGATCGCGTGCAGCAGGCCGCCGAGGGCGCCGCCCACGATGCCCAGCACGACGCCGGTCCACGGGCCCCACTGGTAGCCGGCCCAGGCGCCGAACCAGGTGCCGAGGATCATCATGCCCTCGAGGCCGATGTTGACCACGCCCGCGCGCTCGGCCCACAGGCCGCCGAGGCCGGCCAGGCCGATCGGGACGGCGAGCTGGAGGGCGCCGGAGACCTGGCCGACGGAGGTCAGGTCGTTGGCGCCGGAGATGACGCGGACCAGGGACACCAGGGCGAGGCCACCGGCGATGATCAGCAGGATCCAGGGCAGGGTCAGCTTCTTGCGGCCGCCGCCCGTGGGCGCGGCGCTCGTCGCGGAGACGGTGCTGGTGCTCACGCCGCGACCTCCTTCTCGGTCTTCATGGCGCCGCCGGCGGCCAGCTCCTCGCCGACCTTCTGCTGCTGGCGGCGGATGCCGTAGCGGCGGACGAGCTCGTACGAGACGACGACCGCGATCACGATGAGGCCCTTCATGATCGTGGCGATCTCCTTGGCGTACCCGTACTGGTCCAGGGACGCGGACGCCTTGTCCAGGAACGCGATCAGCAGGGCGCTGAAGAAGATGCCGACCGGGTGGTTGCGACCGAGCAGCGCGATGGTGATGCCGGTGAAGCCCACGCCGACCGGGAAGGACAGGCTGTACGTGTGCGTGTCGCCGAGCAGCGTCGGCAGGCCGGCGAGGCCGGCCACGGCGCCGGAGATGAGCATCGCGGTGAGGATCATCTTCTTGGCGTCGACGCCGGAGGCCTGGGCGGCGGACTCGCTGGCGCCGGTGGCGCGCAGGTCGAAGCCGAACCGGGTGCGGTTGAGGACGAACCAGTAGACGATGCCGAGCGCGAAGGCGACGAAGGTGAAGCCGTAGATCTCACCGGCGTCGCCCATGCTCACCGACGGGAACCAGCCGGACTCGGGGATGTCGCCGGTGGTCAGGTCGTTGGAGCCCTCGGGCTGCACGCCGAGGTTCTTCGGCAGCAGCAGCCAGGCGATCAGGCTGGTGGCGATGGCGTTCAGCATGATCGTCGAGACGACCTCGCTGACGCCGCGCTTGGCCTTGAGGACACCGGCGATGCCGGCCCAGAAGGCGCCGACGCACATGGCGACGACCACGATCAGCAGGATGTGCAGCGGGCCCGGCAGGGTCACGGCCGCGCCGACGACCGCCGACAGCATGGCGGCGAGGCGGTACTGGCCGTCGACGCCGATGTTGAAGAGGTTCATCCGGAAGCCGATGGCGACGGCCAGGGCTGCCAGGTAGTAGGTGCCGGTCTGGTTCAGGATCAGGACCTGGACGTCCTCGTACCCGGCGTTCTCGATCATCAGGCGGATCGGCTCGATCGGGTTGACGCCCGTGGCGAGCAGCACCAGCGAGGTCAGGACGAACGCGCTGACCAGTGCGAGCACCGGTCCGGCGGCGCCCAGGATCAGCTTGTCCTTGTCGATTTTCTTCATCGCGCCTCGTCCTCCGGCGAATCGGCGCCCGCGGCGGAGTCGTCGTTCTGGGTCTGGGTCGTGGTGCCGTTCTCGCCGGCCTCCAGGTGCCCGCGGGCGGCGCCGGTCATGGCGGTGCCCAGCTCCTCCGGGGTGATCGTCGCGGGGTCGGCGTCCGCGACCAGGCGCCCGCGGTAGATCACGCGGAGCGTGTCGGACAGGCCGATCAGCTCGTCGAGGTCGGCGGAGATCAGCAGGACGGCCAGGCCCTCGCGACGGGCGTCGCGGATCGCGTCCCAGATCTGCGCCTGGGCGCCGACGTCCACACCACGGGTGGGGTGGGCGGCGATCAGGAACTTGGGGTTGTGGCTCATCTCGCGGCCGACGATCAGCTTCTGCTGGTTGCCGCCAGAGAGGGAGGCCGCGGTGACCTCGATGCCCGGGGTGCGGACGTCGTACTCGCGCACGATCCGCTCGGTGTCCTTGCGGGCCGCCTTCGGGTCGAGGATGCCGCGCTTGGAGTTGGGCGCCTCGGTGACGTGGCCGAGGATGCGGTTCTCCCACAGCGGGGACTCCAGCAGCAGGCCGTGCCGGTGGCGGTCCTCGGGGATGTAGCCGATGCCGTCGACGCGGCGCTTGCGGACGGGCGCCTTGGTGATGTCCGTGCCGTCGAGCGTGATGACGCCCGAGTCGGGGAGGTTCATGCCCATCAGGGCCTCGATGAGCTCGGTCTGGCCGTTGCCCTCGACGCCGGCGATGCCCAGGACCTCGCCCTTGTGGATGGTGAAGCTGACGTCGTCCAGCAGCAGACGGCCGGCGACGGCCTTCTCCTGGACGTACGTGCCGCCCGGCGACAGCTCCGGCGCCGCCATGGTCTCGGGCTCGGCGGTGATGCCGGAGGCGGCCAGCGTCAGGTTCTCGACCTTCAGCATGGGGACGTCCGTGACCGTCGACTCGCGGGTCTCGGGGGTGGGCAGCTCGGCGCCGACCATCAGCTCGGCGAGCTGCTTGGTGGTGGCCGTCTTCGGGTCGGCGGTGCCGACCGTGGTGCCGCGCCGGATGACGGTGATGTCGTCGGCGACCTTCAGCACCTCGCCCAGCTTGTGGGAGATGAAGATGACGGTCAGGCCCTCGGCCTTGAGCTCGCGCAGGTTGTCGAACAGCGCGTCGACCTCCTGCGGGACGAGCACGGCGGTCGGCTCGTCGAGGATGAGGATCTTCGCACCGCGGTAGAGGACCTTGAGGATCTCCACGCGCTGCCGGTCGGCGACGCCGAGGTCCTCGACGAGGGCGTCCGGGCGGACGCCGAGGCCGTACGCGTCGGAGATCTCCTGGATCTTCTTGCGGGCCTTGGAGCCGATGCCGTACAGCTTCTCGCCGCCGAGGACCACGTTCTCGAGGACGGTGAGGTTGTCGGCCAGCATGAAGTGCTGGTGCACCATGCCGATGCCGCGGGCGATGGCGTCGCCGGGCGTGTTGAAGGAGACCTGCTCCCCGTCGATGGCGATGGTGCCCTCGTCCGGCTTCTGCATGCCGTAGAGGATCTTCATCAGGGTCGACTTGCCGGCACCGTTCTCGCCGATCAGGGCGTGCACGGTGCCCTTGCGGACCGTGATCGCGATGTCCTTGTTGGCGACGACGCCGGGGAAGCGCTTGGTGATGCCGTGCAGTTCTACGGCGGGGGGCGGGCTGGACGCGTTGATGACGCACTCTCCTTGGCGCGAAGGAGCTGGAAGGCAGGGGGCGGGCAGAGCGGGCTGGCAGGGCAGGGGAAGGCGGTGAGAGAAGGTATCGCGTCCACGACACCTCTACGCGCGTAGCACTGCCAAAAACGAAAAGATTGAGCCGCAAACACGGCCCGGGGCCCGGAGGTGGCTGCTGCCAGCCCTCCGGACCCCGGCAGAACGCGTCCTTACGGAGCGGTCTTGACCTGGATCTTGCCGGCGATGATGTCGGCCTTGGCCTTCTCCACCGCGGCCATCAGGTCCGCCATCTTCTTGTACTCGGGGTTCGAGTCGGTGAGGCCGACGCCACCCTTGGCCAGGTTGTAGCGGATCTCGCCCGACTCCGGCTTGCCGTCCTTGACCGACTTGATCAGGTCGTACACGGCGCCGGTGACGTTCTTGGTCGCCGAGGTCAGGATCTGGCCCTTGAACTTCGCGAGACCGGCCTGGTTGTACTGGTCGGAGTCGACGCCGATGGCCCACTTGCCCGCGGTCGACGCGGCCTCGATGGCACCGGAACCGGCCAGACCGGCGGCGGCGTAGATCACGTCGGCGCCCTTGGACAGCTGGCCCTGGGCGGCGGCCTTGCCGAGGTCGGGCTTGGAGAAGCCCTCGAAGTTCGGCGGCTGCGACAGGTACTGGGTCAGCACCTCGGCCTTGGGGTTGGTGTCCTTGACGCCCTGGATGTAGCCGGCCTCGAACTTCTTGATCAGCGGAACCTCGACACCGCCGATGAAGCCGACCTTGCCGGTCTTGGACGCCTTGGCGGCGGCCACGCCCGCGAGGTAGGAGCCCTGCTCCTCGTTGAAGACCAGGTTGGCGACGTTCTTGCCGGTCACCGAGGTGTCGTCGACGATGCCGAAGGTGGTCTTCGGGAACTTCGGAGCGACCTTCTTGATGGCCGGGGCGTAGGAGAAGCCGACGCCGATGACCGGGTTCGCGCCGGAGCGGGCCAGCTCGGTGAGGCGCTGCACCTTGTCGGCGTCGCTCTCACCCTCGGTCGGCTCCGCCTCCTTGACGTTCATGCCGAGGTCGGACTTGGCCTTCTCGGCGCCCGCGTAGGCGGCGTCGTTGAAGGACTGGTCGCCGCGGCCGCCGATGTCGTACGCGATGGCGGCGGTGGAAGAACCGGTCGACGACTCCGACGAACCCGCGTCCGTGGACTTCTTGCCGCCGCAGGCGGTGGCGGTAAGGGCGAGGGCCGCGGACGCGACGCTCACGGTTGCGATCCTGGTGATCCGGCGCAAGGGGAGGCTCCTTCAAAACCTGACCGAAGCGCCACTGACCGGCGCTGGTTTCGCGGCGATCGTAACGCGCGTAGATGTCAGTTAAAGACCCCTTCAGCTTCTGTTATCGGATCGTCGTGAACCGGACAGTGACCGATCAGTAACACATCGGACGTGAACCCCCGTTGTACCAGGGGTTTCCCGGGCCGCCGGGCGGCCCGGGAAACCGTGGTGTGAGTTTCACCCGGCAGGCCTGGCGCGCCGCCCGTCGAGCAGGGCGGCGGCCGTGAACAGCTCGACGCCGACGGCGATCGCGGACTCGTCGACGTCGAAGTCGCCGCGGTGCAGATCGCGCTTGACGGGGTCCCCGGGCGTACGGACGCCCAGCCGGGCCAGCGCGCCGGGCACGTGCTCGAGGTACCAGGCGAAGTCCTCGCCGCCCAGGCTCTGGTCGGTGTCCTCGACGGAGTGCGGGCCGCGCCGGGCGACCATGGCGTCCCGGAGCAGGTCGGCGACCACCGGGTCGTTGACCACCGGCGGCACTCCGCGGACGTAGTTGATCTCCGACTTGGCCCGGTGCATCGAGGCGACCTCGTCGATGGCCGCGTGGATCAGGTCCGGGGCGTCGTGCCAGGCGGCGAGGTCCAGGCAGCGGACCGTGCCGCACAGCTCCGCGGTCATCGGGATCACGTTGCACGCGTGGCCCGAGGCGATCTTGCCCCAGGTCACGGCGAGGCCCGAGCGGGTGTCCACCCGCCGCGAGAGCAGCGCGGGCACGTCCGTGGCCACCCGGGCGGCGGCGGTGACCATGTCGGTGGTCAGGTGCGGCCGGGCGGTGTGGCCGCCGGCGCCCTCGAGGGTGATTTCCAGCCGGTCGCACGCGGAGGTCACCGGCCCGGCGCGCAGGCCGATCTTCCCGGCGTCCACGCGCGGGTCGCAGTGGACCATGATGATCTGGCCGACCCCGTCGAGCGCCCCGCACTCGATCGCGTCGGTCGCGCCGCCGGGCAGGACCTCCTCGGCGGGCTGGAAGAGCAGCCGTACGGGTCGGGGCAGCAGCCCCTGGCGGTGCAGGGCCGCGAGCACCAGGCCGGCGCCCAGGACCGTGGTGGTGTGGACGTCGTGACCGCAGGCGTGCGCCCGGTCGGGCACGGTGGAGCGGTACGGCACGTGCGCCTTGGCGTCCGGGATGGGCAGGGCGTCGATGTCCGCGCGCAGGGCCAGCATCGGCCGCTTGCCGTCCCAGGTGCCGATGTCGCAGATCAGCCCGGTGCCGGTCTCGAGGACGCGGGGCTCCAGGCCCGCCTTCTCCAGTCTGGCCTTGATCGCTGCGGTGGTGCGGAACTCCTGGTGCCCCAGCTCGGGATGCATGTGCAAGTCCCGGCGGAACGCGATCAGTTCGGCGCGCAGGCTCTCCGGGAGCCGACCCGGCAGGGAGGGCTCTTCGGGGTTTCCGGGCAGGGCGGTCTGGGGGTCGCGGGACATCAACTGGTTCACCCGTTGAAGCCTAGGCGCACTTGACGGCCAACTGGCTGGAGATCATGAAAAGTTCAGCCCGTTAGGGGAAGAAAACCCGGCCGGTGGGTGCATGACCTACGTGTCCTGGGGGTAAACTCCGCCGCTCATCCGGCCGCGGCGGAAGCGGAAGCTCCGCCCGTCGTGGCGAGCCTTCGCACGTCACGGGCGGTGTCGGTGACCCCCGCGAGGAAACTCTGGGCCCTCGGCGAGGCCGCCCCGGTGAGCCAGTCGGGGTCGATGTCGCACACCGCGACGGTCACCCCGGTGCCGGCCAGTGCGTAGGGCAGGGTGTGGACGACCGTAGACGGAAAGCTGACGATCGTACGACCGATGGGGCCGCGCCGGGCGATCAGCTCCAGCGGCAGGTCGGGCCGGACGATCTCGAGCCCGGTGGCCTCGCTCAGCGCCCGCAGCTTCTCGGCGCCCTCCCGGCGGTGCGCGAAGTAGCGGGTGGCCCCGTGCACGGCCGCCAGCCGCCGGACGGCCTCGACGTACCGCTCGTGCGCTACCACGCCGGTCTCCACCAGCGACGTGCCCACCAGGTCCGTGCCCGCGCACAGCCGCGGCGGCCCGAAGGCGGACCGGGTCCAGGCGAACTCGTTCGCGACCAGCTCCACGCCCTCCGGGACGGTCACCGGCATCGCGCTGAACACGGTGACCCGGCGGCGGCCGGAGCGCGCCGGGGTGAAGCGGCGCCGCGCCTGCGCGGACACCGGCGCGTACACCAGCTCCTTGACCTTGCCGGGGAGGCCCTGCGCGCCGACCCGGTGCCAGCGCACCAGCCGCTCGCCGCGGGCGATCTGCCCGACGAACTCCATGGTCGCGGTGCCGTCGTCGACGACCACCAGCTCCCGGGCCCGTACGAAGGTCAGGAGGAGCTGGACGAACCGCGAGAACGGGTCGCCCACCACGAGCCGCTCGGCCCGGCGCACGGCCCCGCGCAGCGAGCCGAGCGCCCGGAACGGCGCCAGCGCCCCGCCGCGGGCCTCCTGCCACTGCACTGCGTGCCCCTCGTCGCGGGCCAGTGCGGCCATCCGCCGCAGCTGGCCGCGCGACATGGGGTCCACCGGCGGCAGCACGACGATGCGCAGGCCGGGCAGTGGCGCGGCGCGCCGGGTGCTGCCGCCGGCGGGCTGGTGGGGTACGCCGGCCAGCAGGGGGCGCTCCCCCTGCGGGCCGGCGGCTCGAAGCCGGGACTCCGCGTGGGCCCACTCCAGGACGTTCAGGAGCTGGACCGGGCTCTCCACGAGGGCGAGCGTGCTCGCCTCGGCGGTCGCGTGCGCTGTCACCGTGTTCTCCTGGTTCTGCTCGTGCTCCTGGTCCGGAGCGGGCCGGGTGCGGCGGGTGGGGGTCAGACGCCGGCGAGCTCGGCGACCTCGCCCTGGACCCGGCGCAGCTTCTTCATGGGGCCGAGCTCGGACTCGTAGACCTTCTTGACGCCGTCGCCGAGGGCGGTCTCGATGGTGCGGATGTCGCGGACCAGGCGCGCGAGGCCGCCCGGCTCGACGGAGGCGGCCTGGTCGGAGCCCCACATCGCGCGGTCGAGGGTGATGTGGCGCTCGACGAAGCTGGCACCGAGGGCGACGGCGGCGAGGGTGGTCTGCAGGCCGGTCTCGTGGCCGCTGTAGCCGATCGGGACGTTCGGGTACTCCTCCATGAGCGTGTTGATCACGCGGAGGTTGAGCTCCTCGGCCTTGGCCGGGTACGTGGAAGTGGCGTGGCAGAGCAGGATGTTGTCGCTACCGAGGACCTCGACCGCGTGGCGGATCTGCTTCGGCGTGGACATGCCGGTGGAGAGGATGACGGTGCGGCCGGTGGCGCGCAGGGCGCGCAGCAGCTCGTCGTCGGTCAGCGAGGCGGAGGCCACCTTGTGGGCGGGCACGTCGAACTTCTCCAGGAAGGCGACGGACTCGACGTCCCAGGGGGAGGCGAACCACGCGATGCCGCGCTTCTCGCAGTGCTCGTCGATGGCGCGGTACTCGTCCTCGCCGAACTCGACGCGGTGCCGGTAGTCGATGTACGTCATGCGGCCCCAGGGGGTGTCGCGCTCGATCTCCCACTGGTCGCGCGGGGTGCAGACCTCGGGCGTGCGCTTCTGGAACTTGACGGCGTCGCAGCCCGCGTCGGCCGCGGCGTCGATCAGCGCGAAGGCGTTGCCGAGGTCGCCGTTGTGGTTGATGCCGATCTCGCCGACGACGTAGACGGGGCGGCCGGGGCCGGCGGTGTGCGAGCCGAGGGTGCGCAGACGGGCGGTGGAGGCGGTCATGGCAGATGACGTCCTTCGGTTTTGGTACGGGGGGTGCTCAGGGGGTTACTCAGGGGGGTCGTGCGTGTTCTCGGGTCGGGGCGTGCGGGTGCGGGCCCGGTTCGGGACCGCTCAGGGCGCCGGGGTGTGGAGCGCCGGGGTGCAGGGGGCCGGCAGGGTGTCCGGCGGGGGGTCGAGGAGCGGGGCCAGGGCGCGGGCCCGGTCCAGGTCGTGCGGGTCGTCGATCTCCAGCACGCGGGCCGGGTCGGTGCGGACGGGCACGATGTGCCCGAAGAAGCGGTGCCGGGCCGTGCGGAAGCCCGGGACGGACATCGCGTACGCCGCGCCGGTCTCCAGCAGGTCCTCGGGCCGGTCCTGGCGGCGCGGACGGTGGGCCTCGTCGTGGTTGACGCCGTACCCGCTGCGGCCGGCCGGGGTGGCCGACTCGCGCCACAGGAAGCCGTGGAAGGGGGCGACGGTGAGCGCGCAGTCGGCGCCCCGGTGCACCACCGCGGCCGCCACCCCGTCGATCTCCTCGCTGGTCAGGAACGGGCTGGTGGCCTGGACGAGGAGGACCACGTCGGCCGGCCGCCCGTGCAGCGCCTCGTGGGCGTCGAGGGCGTGCAGCACCGCGGCCTCGCTGGTGGCGGTGTCCCCGGAGAGTTCGGCCGGCCGGGGGACGACCTCGGCGCCGGCCTCCCGGGCGGCGGCCGCGATGGCCGCGTCGTCGGTGGAGACGACCACGTCGGTGACCTCGGCGGCGGCCCGGCAGGCCCGCACGGCGCGGGCCACCAGCGGCAGTCCGCCGACGGGGGCGAGGTTCTTGGCCGGTACGCCCTTGGAGCCGCCCCGGGCGGGGATCACGGCCAGGACGCGCGGGCTTCGGTCGGGGTGTGCGGGGGTGCTCACAGGTCTCCCATTCGGCGGATGACGGGGGCCACGCGCTGGACGCCCTGCCGGTAGGCCCCGCGGGCGGCGTCGCGCAGCCAGGAGCGGGCGGCGCGCCGCAGCCGGGACTCCCCGGTGGCGGGCCGGACCGCGCCGGGCAGCGGGCGCCCGTCGGTGCCGAGGTGCTGGCGGGCGAGGATGCCCGGCAGGTAGCCGGGGGCGGTGGCGCACGTGTAGTAGGGGGCGGGGGCGGGCAGTTCGGGGAGCGCGGCCAATGCGGCGAGCCGCTCGCGGGCGGTGTCGAAGGCCCGCTCGTACGGCCCGTCCGCGGCCACGCCCTGGCGGGCCAGCCAGTCGGGGTCGGGCTTCGGGCGGTGGCCCTCGTCGAGCTGGTCCCAGCTGGCGAGGCAGCCGGAGCCGACGAAGTGGTGGTTGCCGAGGGCCTCGCGGACGCCGAGGTCGGTGAGGACGGCGGTGGGGACGCCCCGGTGCAGCGATTCGAGCGCGGCCGTCGAGCTGACGGTGACGAGCAGGTCGGTGCGGTCCAGGACCTCGCCCATGTTCCCGTACACCAGGCGGAAGTTGGCCGTGGTGCCGGGGAGCTTCTCGACGAGCTTCTGGTACGGCAGCTCTTCGAGGTGCGTGGTGTGTTCGCCGGGCTTGGAGCGCAGCTTGAGCAACACCTCGCGGTCCGGGTGCCGGCGGGCGTGCTCGACGGCCCGGCGCAGCAGGTACGTGCGGTCGGCGCGGCTTTCCGGGACGGACGGCTGGGCGGCGAACACGACGGTGTACGGGCGGTCGCCGGCGGCGTCGTACGGGGCGCCGCCCAGGAAGGGCAGGGCGGTCTCGGTGACGGCGGCCGCGTCGGCGCCCACTCCGTCGTACACGGCGCGGAACCGGTCCGCGTCGTGACGGGAGTTGGCGAGGACGAGGTCGGCTCCGTGGCGCAGGAGCAGTCCGTCGGCGAGCTTCTCGTACACGACGCCGACGTAGCCGGTGACGAGGACGGGGCGCCCGCCCGGCTCGGGCCACAGGGCGCGGGCGCCGTGCAGCACCGCCTGGACCGCGCCGCCGACGAGGGCGAGGACGACCACGTCGTACGGTTCGCGCTCCAGCTCCGCGAGGAACTCGGGGCACGTCACCTCGGTCAACCGGTCGGCCCGGACGCCGACTTCACCGAGCTGGCGCGCGGTCGGAGTGGCCCGGCCGCGCAGCAGGAAGCCGGTGAGGTGGAGGTCGGGGGCGAGGCGGTGCGCGGTGAGTGCGCCCCATTTCCATCGCGTGTCGGAATCGGCGAGTACGGCGACCCGCGTCTTCCCGCGGGGGCTTTCGCCACTGGTCCTTGCTGGCACGTCGGTGAAGCTATGCGGGAATTCCGGTGATCGGCCCAACTGACTGACAACAGGGGGTTAACAGCCCGTCGACACGATGCGAATACGGCCGTGGCGGGCCCGGAATTACTGACCGCCCGACCGGGTTAACCATCCTGCCATTCTTCGTTCACGTGCAGTCCCCGCCCGGTCCATGGTGAATGCCGCGCCACGTCCTAGTGTCAGGCAGGTGGTCAAGCTCTCCGTCGTCGTGCCGTTCTACAACGTGCAGACATATGCGCCAGACGCCCTGCGAAGCCTCCGCGCGAACGCGCGGGACGACTTCGAGTTCATCCTCGTCGACGACCGGTCGACCGACGGGACGCCGGAGCTCCTGGAGCGGGCGGCCCGGGACCTGCCCGGGGCGGTGTTCATCCGGCACGAACAGAACGGCGGGCTGGCCACGGCGCGCAACACGGGGCTGGACGCGGCCCGCGGCGAGTACCTGACGTTCATGGACGGGGACGACTGGCTGGCACCCGGCCACCTGGCCGGCGTCCTGGCCGAAATAGAGGCCCTGGGCTGCGACTTCGTCCGCATCGACCACGTCCAGTCGACCGGCCGGAACCGGCTGGTGCAGCGGGTGCCGCACGGCCCGCAGGGCGAGGTGTCCGTGCCGCGGGAGGCCATCCTGCCGGCCGACCGCTCGACCTCGGTGGACTACCCCTACGCCTGGGCGGGGATGTACCACCGGCGGCTGAAGGACCGGGGGCTGCTGCACTTCACGGACGGCCTGCGGACCGCCGAGGACCGGCCGTGGATCTGGCGGCTGCACCGTGGGGCGGAGTCGTTCGCGGCCGTCGGGCAGGCCGGGATCTTCTACCGGCGCGGGGTGGCGACATCGCTCACGCAGATCGGCGACGTACGGCAGCTGGATTTCATCCGGGCATTCGATCAAGTCGTGTCCGAAACCGCAGCCGACCGCGATGCCGATCTTCTCCTCCCCAAGGCCGTTCGCACATATTGCGCAATTATTTCGCACCATATGGGTTCCATCGAAAGGTTCGAACCGGCCGTGGCCAGAAAACTCCGTGCGATGAGCGCGGCCGCGCTGAGGCGAATGCCCCAGGACGTTCTCGACGATGCGCTCGATTCCATGGACGTGCCCCGTGCGGTGCTGCTGCGCCGGCTCCGTCGGCGCGCCTCGGCGGGCGCGGGGGTGGGCGCGTGAATTCCGCCCGCTCCACCCGTACGACGCAGATCTTCCTGGCCTCGACCCTGTACGGCGCGGCCACCCTGGCCGCCGCCCTCGACGCCGGCCGCTTCCCGGCCGCCGACCGGCGCATCCTGCTGGTCAGCAACAACGCCGCGGTGCCCGAGACCACCCCGGGCCCGGCCGCCGCGCCCGGTTTCGCGCTGCTGGCCGCCCGCTTCGACGACGTACTGGACTGGAACGCCACGATCGAGCCGTTCCACCCCGGCGGCTGGCTGCCCCGCCCCGACGACGCCCCCCTGTGGGAGCGGCAGTTGCGCGCCCTGTGGGAGCTGGGCGAGGACCGGGTCGAGCTGGTCGTGGAGTCCATCCAGGTCGCGCCCGCGCAGGCGGTGGTGCAGCTGTTCCCGGGCTCCCCGATCGACGTGTACGCCGACGGGCTGATGAGCTACGGACCGACCCGCAACAAGCTGGACCCGCAGATCGGCGGGCGGGTGCGACGGCTGCTCCACCTGGACCTCGTACCGGGGCTGCAACCGCTGCTGCTCACCGAGTTCGGGGTGCCGGCGGAACTGGTGCCGGCCGAGTCCTTCCTGAAGGTGCTCGCCGAACTCGCCGAGGGGGCGCCGGTGGTGCCCGCGGCCGAGGGCGGGGCGCTGCTGCTGGGCCAGTACCTGTCGGCGATCGAACTGATCAGCCCGCAGGAAGAGGAGGAGCTGCACGTGCGGATGGTCCGCGGTGCGCACGCGCTGGGCCACCGCGACCTCGTCTTCAAGCCGCACCCCAGCGCGCCGGCCCGCTGGTCGCGCCTGGTGGAGGAGGAGGCCGAGCGGCTCGGTGCGGCGCTGACGGTGGTCGACACCCCGGTGCTGGCCGAGACGCTGTACCAGCGGGCCCGGCCCGCCCTGGTGGTGGGCTGCTTCTCCACCGGGCTGTTGACCGCCGCCACCCTGTACGGGATCCCCGCCGCGCGCACCGGCACCGGGCCGCTGCTCGACCGGCTGGCCCCGTACCAGAACAGCAACCGGGTGCCGCTGACCCTGGTCGACGCGCTGCTGCCGGAGCTGGAGGACGGGGCGGCGGTACGGGCCTGGGCCCCGCCGGCGCCCGAGCGGGTCCGGGAGGAGCTGACCGGGCTGGTCACGGCGGTCGGGTACGCGATGCAGTCGCAGATCCTGGCGGCGCGACGGCCCGACGCCGAGCGGTACCTGGCGGCGCACCTCGACGAGCGCACCTGGCGGTACTTCAAGCGACGGCGGCTGACCGCGCTGGCGCTGCCCGGCGCGCTGCCGGCGCAGCTGTCCTTCCTGCCGCGCAGCCCCGCGGTGCGGCGGGTGGTCCGGCGCGTGAAGCACCTGCGGCGGTCGGTCCGGCGCACGGCGGCGGGGTGACGGCGGGGATGACGGCCGGGGAGACGGCGGGGACGGTCCCGGGGACGGGGACGGGGACGGCGGAGACGGTGTCGGGGACGGCTTCGGGGACGATCACGGACGCGGCGGCCGGGACCGCGGCGGAGCCTTCCGCGCCGGCCGGCGCCGGGTCCGCGGCGGAGCTGCCCGCGCCGCGGGTGTCCCCGGGGCGCGCCCCGGGGGCCGGGTCCCGGCTCCGTGCCCTGGACGGGCTGCGGCTGCTCGCGGCCCTGATGGTGGCCGGCTACCACTACGGCGGGCGGGACGGGGAGATCGCCCGGTCCTGGGGCGCCTCGCCCCGGGAGCTGTTCCCGGCGGCCTCGCCGTGGCTGGCGTACGGCTGCCTGGGCGTGCAGGTCTTCTTCGTGATCAGCGGGTTCGTGATCTGCATGAGCGCGTGGGGGCGACCCCTGCGCGCCTTCCTCGCCTCGCGGGTGGCCCGCCTCTACCCGGCGTACTGGGCCGCGATCGCGCTCGTCACCCTGGTGTTCGCGCTGCCCTGGCTGCCGTACGAGGCCCTGGGGCTGAGCGACACCCTGGTGAACCTCACCATGCTCCAGCAGCCGCTGGGCGCGCCCCGGGTGCTCGGGGTGTGCTGGACGCTGTGGGCGGAGCTGCGCTTCTACGCCCTCTTCGCGCTGTGCGTGGTGCTGCCGGGCGGCGGACGGCGGCGGACGCTGCTCTTCTGCGGGGTCTGGACGGTGGCGGCGGCCCTCGCGGACGCGGCGGACCAGCCGTTCCTGACGCAGGCGCTGATGCCGGAGTACGCGCCGTTCTTCATCGGCGGGATCGGCCTCTACCTCGTCCACCGCGACCGGCGGGACGTGCTCGCCTGGGGCGTCGTGGCGGCCGGCTGGCTGATCGGCCAGCACTACGCGGTGGCCGGCCTGTGGCACGCCCCCGACCCGCGGTTCTTCTCGTACCGCAGCGCGGCGGTGATCGTCGCCGTGGTGACCGCCGGCTTCGCGGCCGTGGCGCTGATCGCGGTGGGCCGCGCGCAGTGGGCGAACTGGCGCTGGCTGACGGTCGCGGGCGCCCTGACCTACCCCTTCTACCTGGTGCACGAGCACCTGGGCTGGGCCGTCATCCGGGTCCTGCGCCGCACCCTGCACCTCCCGGCGCCGGCCGTCCTCGCCACCACGCTCGCCCTGATGCTGACCCTGGCCTGGCTCCTGCACCGCTACGTCGAACGCCCCCTGACCCCGCGCCTGCGCAGGGGCTTGGGCTGATGTGCCTCAGGTGGTCTCGGGAACACCGTCGAGCAAGCGGTCCACGGGCAGCTCGACGTTCACGCCCCGCGTCTCGGGCAGGGGGACGGTCATGCCCCGCTTGAACACCTCCCGCGATGCGTACACACCGCTGTGCGGACGTGTGTAGAGCAGGACCTCCTCGTGCCGACGATCCGCGATCAGGTACACGGGAACGCCCGCCTGGGCATAGCTGTCGACCTTGGGCCCCAGATCATCCGCCCAGTTCGACGAGGTGACCTCGATGACCAGGCGGAACACGTGGGGGGCGTAGCAGTTCTTCTGGACCTTCGCGTCCAGGAAGTCTTCCTCGACCAGGGCGAAGTCCGGGATGGCGTAGTCCTCGGGGCCCGTAGGGAGCCAGAGGCCGATGCCCTGGACCGAGCACAGCCCGGCCTCCTCGTCGCCCGCAGCGAAGAACTTCCGCATCACCCACGTCAGTGAGAGCGCGTGCTCCCCATCGGCCGGCGGTGTCACAGTGAGCCTCCCCTGGAGGATCTCCACTCGGTGCCCCGGCAGTGCGCTGGAGAGCTGATCGGCTGCCTCGCCGATCGTCATCTCATGCTGGATTACGGCCACGGCGTCCTCCTTCTGGGGGCTCATCCTTCATGAGCGTATCCATGCCGACCGACGTTCCGCCCCAGTTCACCCGGACGGGTCATGCCGATGGCACATGCCCGCACAAGGGACCGCTCAGCCCGTGGCGAGCTTCGCGGCGAAGCCGAGGAAGAGGACGCCGACGGCCGAGGTGGCACCCGCGGAGAGGCGCTTGCGGCGGCGGAAGGCGGCGGCCAGGCGGGTGCCGCCGAATATGAGGGTGGAGAGGTACAGCATGCTGGCCAGCTGCGTCAGGACGCCCAGGAGCAGGAAGGACAGCGCCGGGTAGGCGTAGTCCGGGTCCACGAACTGCACGAAGAAGGACAGCAGGAAGAGGATGGCCTTCGGGTTCAGCAGGCTGATCAGCAGCGCGCGCCGGTACGGGTGCTCGGAGTCGGCCGGCGGCTCGCCGGTCATGATCTCCTCCTGCCGGGCCGCCCGCTCGCGCCACATCGTCCACGCGGCCCGCATCATGCCCACGGCCATCCAGGCGAGGTACCCCGCGCCGAGGTACTTCACGATCCCGAACAGCACCGGGCTGGCCCGGAGCAGCGAGGCCGCGCCGACCGCGGCCAGCACCATCAGGACCGTGTCGCCGGTGAACACGCCGGCGGCGGCCTTGTACCCGGACCGCACGCCGCGGCGGGCGGCGACGGAGAGCACGTACAGCGAGTTCGGCCCCGGCAGCAGCACGATCAGGACGAGGCCGGCGAGGTAGGTCGGAAGGTCGGTGACACCCAGCATGCGGCGAGTGTCGCACGCAGGTACGACACCGCCCATGTCATCTCCATCACGTGAGATGGCACCTGTCGCCCCAGGGGGGCTCCGCCCTCTCCACGAGTCCGGGAGGAGGGCTCAGAACGACTCCACCGGCACGTACGTCCCCCACACCTCCCGCAGCGCCCCGCACACCTCGCCGATCGTGGCCCGCGCCCGCAGCGCCTCCCGCATCGGGTAGAGCGCGTTCCCGGTGCCCGCGGCCGTCCTCCGCAGGTCCGCCAGGGCCCGGTCCACCGCCGCCCCGTCCCGCTCGGCCCGCAACCGGGCCAGCCGCGCCGCCTGCTGCGCCTCGATCGCCGGGTCCACGCGCAGCGGCTCGTACGGCTCCTCCTCGTCGAGCGCGAAGCGGTTCACCCCGACCACCACCCGCTCGCCGCCGTCCGTCTCCTGCGCGATCCGGTACGCGTTCCGTTCGATCTCGCCCTTCTGGAACCCGCGCTCGATCGCGCTGACCGCGCCGCCCAGGTCCTCGACCCGTCCCATCAGCGCCACGGCCGCCGCCTCCACCTCGTCCGTCATCCGCTCGACCGCGTACGAGCCGGCGAACGGGTCCACGGTCGCGGTCACGTCCGTCTCGTACGCCAGCACCTGCTGGGTGCGCAGCGCCAGCCGGGCGGCCTTCTCGGTGGGCAGCGCGATCGCCTCGTCGAAGGAGTTGGTGTGCAGGGACTGGGTCCCGCCGAGCACCGCCGCGAGGCCCTGCACGGCCACCCGCACCAGGTTGACCTCGGGCTGCTGGGCCGTCAGCTGCACCCCCGCGGTCTGGGTGTGGAAGCGGAGCATCAGGGACTTGGGGTCCCTCGCCCCGAACTCCTCCCGCATGGTCCGCGCCCAGATCCGGCGGGCCGCCCGGAACTTCGCCACCTCCTCCAGCAGGGTGGTCCGGGCGACGAAGAAGAACGACAGGCGGGGCGCGAAGTCGTCCACGTCCATCCCGGCCGCCACCGCCGTACGGACGTACTCGGCCCCGTCGGCCAGCGTGAAGGCGATCTCCTGCACCGGCGAGGCGCCGGCCTCCGCCATGTGGTAGCCGGAGATCGAGATGGTGTTCCACCTGGGGACCTCCGTCCGGCAGTACCGGAAGATGTCGGAGGTCAGCCGCAGCGAGGGCTGGGGCGGGAAGATGTACGTCCCCCGGGCGATGTACTCCTTCAGCACGTCGTTCTGGATCGTGCCGGTCAGCCGGTCGGCCGGCACCCCCTGCTCCTCCGCCACCAGCTGGTACATCAGGAGCAGCACCGCGGCCGGCGCGTTGATGGTCATGGACGTCGAGACCCGGTCCAGCGGGATGCCGTCGAACAGCACCCGCATGTCCTCGACCGAGTCGATCGCCACCCCGACCTTGCCGACCTCGCCGTGCGCGAGCGGGGCGTCGGAGTCGTGGCCCATCTGGGTGGGCAGGTCGAAGGCCACCGAAAGGCCGGTCGTGCCGTGCTCGATGAGCTGCCGGTAGCGGGCGTTGGACTCGACCGCCGTGCCGAAGCCGGCGTACTGGCGCATCGTCCACGGCCGTCCGGTGTACATCGACGGGTACACCCCGCGCGTGAACGGGTACGAGCCGGGCGCGCCGAGGCGCTCGGCGGGGTCCCAGCCGCGCAGGTCATCCGGGCCGTAGACCGGTTCGAGGGGAAGGCCCGACTCCGAATGCCGCGTCATCGTTACCGCTCCTCCATCAAGAGGTGTGCCGGGTACTGGTACAACCTGTCCCGCACCGGAGCCGTTCGCAACCTTCACGGCCCGGGAAGCATCCCTATGGACACAGTCGGAAATCGGGGGGAACACATGTACCGCCAGAAGGTCTTCAGAGCCGCGCTGGTGGCGGCCGTCGCCGCGGCCGTCGTGACGGGCTGCGGCCCGCAGGACTCGGGCGCCGCCGGGGCCTCCGGGGGCGGGGCGGGCGCCTCGAGCAGCCCGTCGCAGGACGACAAGGGCGGCGCGACCCCGTCGGCGTCGCCGTCCGGGTCGGCCTCGGACCCGGCGTCCCCGTCGGCCTCCGCGTCCGCCTCCGCGGACAAGCCGCTGATGGCGGAGGGCACCGAGAACGAGCAGGTCCGCGAGCTCCAGGCGCGACTGCGCCAGCTGGACTACTTCAAGCGCTCCCCCACCGGCTTCTACGGCAGCATGACCGCCACCGCGGTGAAGGGCTTCCAGACGAAGCGGCAGCTGACCGTCACCGGCAGCGTCGACCAGGGGACCTGGGACAAGCTGCTCGGGATGACGCACGAGCCGACGGCGGACGAGCTGACCCCGCCGACCACCAACGAACTGGACAAGCCGGACGCGCGCTGCCTGACCGGCCGCGTGATGTGCATCAGCAAGGAGAGCCGCACCCTCGCCTGGATGATCGACGGCAAGGTGCAGCTGGCCTTCGACGTGCGCTTCGGCTCCGAGAACACGCCCACCCGCGAGGGCCAGTTCAACGTGGAGTGGAAGGCGAAGGAGTGGACGTCGACGCTCTTCCACACGCCGATGCCGTACGCGATGTTCTTCAGCCGGGGCCAGGCGGTCCACTACTCGGCCGACTTCGCCGCCCGCGGCTACGCCGGCGCCTCGCACGGCTGCGTCAACGTCCGCGACAAGGTCAAGCTGTCCCAGCTCTTCGACCAGGTGAAGGTCGGCGACAAGGTCGTCGTCTACTGGTGACGTCGCTCGCCGCCCCGTGGGGCTACTCGGCCCGCGGGGCGGCGGCCCGCAGGATCTCCTCGACGTCGAGGGTGACCTTGGCCCCGATCGACTCGGGCAGGGTGACGAGCTCGCCGGGCGCGTGGACGCGGTGGGTCTCGTATCCGTCGGCGACCGGGTCGGTGAGAACGTGCAGACGGTTGTGCCTACGGTCGACGATGACGTAGACGGGGATCTTGGCATTGCCGTAAGCGATGACTTTGCCCCGCAGATCGTTCTGGTAGTTGCTCGACGTCACCTCGAGGACGAGCCGGAAGACTGACGGGGCGTAGCAATTGTTCTCGATGAGATACGCGTCGGCGTCTGCATCCACGATGCAGAGATCAGGGATCGCATAGTCCGAGGGACCTGCGGGCAACCAGAGCCCGATGCCCTGGTGGATCTCGGACTCGTCGTCGTCCAGACCTGCGGCCAAGAAGGGGCGCATGAGCTTCGTGAGCCCGCGCGAATGAGCGATGTCCGCTGGTGGAGTCACGACGATGACGCCTCCGATGATCTCGACGCGGTAGCCAGGAAGCCGCTCCATGATCCGGTTGGCCTCGTCGATCAGAGGCCGACCACCACCGTGGGGCTGCTCAGCGGGTGCTGCTGACATCACGTGCCTCCCGTGGGCTGCTGTCGAGAGCATCATCGTAGGGCGCCCGCGGGCCCCGGGGCCGGATCCGGCGCACTCACCCGAACGGGCGAGGGCCCCGTCCCCCGGTGCGGAAACACCGGGGGACGGGGCCCTCGTACGACCTGCGGGACCGGGAAGGTCAGAAGCGGCGCGTGATCAGCGCGCGCTTGACTTCCTGGATCGCCTTCGTGACCTCGATGCCGCGGGGGCACGCGTCGGTGCAGTTGAAGGTCGTGCGGCAGCGCCACACGCCGTCCTTGTCGTTCAGGATCTCCAGCCGCTGCTCGCCGGCCTCGTCACGCGAGTCGAAGATGAAGCGGTGCGCGTTGACGATCGCCGCCGGGCCGAAGTACTGGCCGTCGTTCCAGAACACCGGGCACGAGGACGTGCACGCGGCGCACAGGATGCACTTGGTGGTGTCGTCGAAGCGCTCGCGGTCCTCGGCGGACTGCAGGCGCTCGCGGGTCGGCTCGTTGCCCTTGGTGACCAGGAACGGCATGACGTCCCGGTACGCCTGGAAGAAGGGCTCCATGTCGACGATGAGGTCCTTCATCACCGTGAGGCCCTTGATGGCCTCGACCGTGATGGGCTTCTCCGGGTTGATGTCCTTGATCAGCGTCTTGCAGGCGAGCCTGTTCTTGCCGTTGATCCGCATCGCGTCGGAGCCGCAGATGCCGTGCGCGCAGGAGCGGCGGAAGGTGAGCGTGCCGTCCAGGTTCCACTTGATCTTGTGGAGACCGTCGAGCACGCGCTCCTTCGGGTCGATCTCGATCTGGAAGTCCTGCCACTCCGCCTGGTCGGAGACCTCGGGGTTGAAGCGGCGGATCCGGAAGGTGACCGTGATGTAGGGGGAGGCGGCAGCCTCCGCCTCCACCTTGTCGAGGGTCGGGGTAGCCATCAGTACTTACGCTCCATCGGCTGGTAGCGGGTGGTGACGACGGGCTTGTAGTCGAGCCGGACGGAGTCCTTCCCGTCGGCAGCCACCTCGCGGTACGCCATGGTGTGGCGCATGAAGTTGACGTCGTCGCGGTTCGGGTAGTCCTCGCGGTAGTGACCGCCGCGGGACTCCTTGCGGGCCAGGGCCGAGACGGCCATGACCTCGGCCAGGTCGAGCAGGTTGCCCAGCTCGATGGCCTCCAGCAGGTCCGTGTTGAACCGCTTGCCCTTGTCCTGGATCGAGACGTTCTTGTAGCGCTCGCGCAGCTCCGCGATCTTCTCGACCGCCGTCTTGATGGTCTGCTCCGTGCGGAACACCGACACGTTCGCGTCCATCGTCTCCTGCAGCTCGTTGCGCAGGTCGGCGACCCGCTCCGAGCCGGTGGAGGCGCGCAGCTGCTCGACCATGTCGGTCACCAGCTGGCCCGGGTTCTCCGGCAGCTCGACGTAGTCGGCCTTGGCGGAGTACTCCGCGGCGGCGATGCCGGCGCGGCGGCCGAAGACGTTGATGTCGAGCAGCGAGTTGGTGCCCAGGCGGTTGGCGCCGTGCACGGACACGCAGGCGACCTCGCCGGCCGCGTACAGGCCCGGGACGACGGTGGTGTTGTCCGTCAGGACCTCACCCTCGACGTTGGTCGGGATGCCGCCCATGGCGTAGTGCGCGGTGGGCTGGATCGGGATCGGGTCCGTGTAGGGCTCGATGCCGAGGTAGGTGCGCGCGAACTCCGTGATGTCCGGGAGCTTGGCGTCCAGCTGCTCCGGCGGGAGGTGCGTGAGGTCCAGGTACACGTGGTCGCCCTCGGGACCGCAGCCGCGGCCCTCCCGGATCTCCGTGTAGATGGAGCGGGAGACGACGTCACGGGACGCGAGGTCCTTCATGACCGGCGCGTACTTCTCCATGAAGCGCTCGCCGTCCTTGTTGCGGAGGATGCCGCCCTCACCGCGGGCGCCCTCCGTCAGCAGGATGCCCATGCGCCAGATGCCGGTCGGGTGGAACTGGAAGAACTCCATGTCCTCGAGCGGCAGACCGCGCCGGTAGCAGGCCGCCTGGCCGTCACCGGTGAGGGTGTGCGCGTTGGAGGTCACCTTGAAGAACTTGCCGTTGCCGCCGGAGGCGTAGATGACGGCCTTCGCCTGGAAGATGTGGATCTCGCCGGTGGCCAGCTCGTACGCGACCACACCGGCGGACTTCTTGACGCCGTCGACCTCGGTGATCAGCTGGTCCAGGACGTAGAACTCGTTGAAGAACTCCACGCCCTCCTTGACGCAGTTCTGGTACAGCGTCTGGAGGATCATGTGGCCGGTGCGGTCCGCGGCGTAGCAGGACCGGCGGACCGGGGCCTCGCCGTGGTTGCGCGAGTGGCCGCCGAAGCGGCGCTGGTCGATGGTGCCGTCCGGGGTGCGGTTGAACGGCAGGCCCATCTTCTCGAGGTCGAGGACCGCGTCGATGGCCTCCTTCGCCAGGATCTCGGCGGCGTCCTGGTCGACCAGGTAGTCACCGCCCTTGACCGTGTCGAAGGTGTGCCACTCCCAGTTGTCCTCCTCCACGTTGGCCAGCGCGGCGGCCATGCCGCCCTGCGCGGCGCCCGTGTGGGAGCGGGTGGGGTAGAGCTTCGTCAGGACCGCGGTGCGGCTGCGCTTCGTCGCCTCGATGGCGGCGCGCATGCCCGCGCCACCGGCGCCGACGATGACGGTGTCGTACTTGTGGATCTTCATGCGATGTGTCGCCTCAGCCCCGTTGCCTAGCGGATGTTCGGGTCGAAGGTGAAGATCACCAGCGTGCCCAGGAGGATGGTGAACACCGTGGCGGTGTAGAGCAGGCCCTTCAGCCACAGGCGCGTGTTCGCGCGCTCCGCGTAGTCGTTGATGACGGTACGCAGGCCGTTGGCGCCGTGCAGCATGGCGAGCCACAGCATCAGCAGGTCCCAGACCTGCCAGAACGGGGAGGCCCAGCGGCCGGCGACGAAGGCGAAGCCGACCTTGCTGACGCCGCCGTCCAGCACGAGCTGGATCAGCAGGTGGCCGATGACCAGCACGACCAGGACGACGCCCGAGAGGCGCATGAAGAGCCAGGCGGCCATCTCGAAGTTGCCGCGGGTGGCGCGGGGCGTCTTGCCGGTGCGCTTGCGCGGGGCCTCGATGTACGGGGCCGGGTTCTCGACGTCGTACAGGCTCACGCCCTCGACGGCGCCGATCGCGGAAGAAGAGGTGTCTGCGGACATCTGTGTCACTTCCCGAACAGCTCGAGGTAGGCGTGGTTGAGGACCGGGTAGATAGCCCCGATCATCAGCACGATCCAGACGCCCACGACGGACCAGAGCATCTGCTTCTGGTAGCGCGGGCCCTTGGACCAGAAGTCCACGGCGATGACACGGAGACCGTTGAGCGCGTGGAAGAGGATGGCGGCCACGAGGCCGTACTCCAGCAGCGCGACGATCGGGGTCTTGTAGGTGGCCACGACATCGTCATACGCCTCGGGGGAGACGCGGACGAGAGCGGTGTCGAGGACGTGTACGAACAGGAAGAAGAAGATGAGGACGCCGGTGACTCGGTGAGCCACCCAACTCCACATTCCTTCCCGGCCGCGGTACAGCGTTCCAGCCGGCACGGAAAACCCTCCGGAAGCGAGGCGAGGGCCGCCGGCTTCGTTGTCGGTCGGGCCCGGCCGGGTACGGTCCACCGGCCCCCGACATCGTAGCGACGACTTGTCGGTTCCTTTGCCCGGGGTCCGGTGGTGTGATCAAACAGGCACGGACGGGCTATCGGACAGGTCCGAACCTGCCCAATTCGGGCGTACGCCCACGCCTGTGGGCGGGCCGGGCGCGGATGCCGCGGAAGCCATGAGGACGCCGGCGCCGACGAGCGCCCCGACGAGCGCGAGGAGCCGGCCGCGCGCCAGCCGCCGCAGCTCCTCGGCCGCGATCGTGCGCTCCTCCTCGGGGTCGTTCGCCATCCGCCGGTGGAGCGCCTCCAGCACCTGGTCGGGGTGCTCCTCGGCGGGGTGGTCGTCCAGGCAGATGAGGAAGGCGTAACCGAACGTCCGCTCGTACTCGTCCTGGGCCGCCGCCAGCGCCAGATGGGCGGCGGGCAGCGCGTCGCGGTGCAGCTCGGCCGGGAACTCGTCGGCCAGCGCCTCCGTCAGGTCCGCCCGCGAGAGGTCGTACGCCGCCTCGTCGGCCGCGGCGAGCAGCGCGTCCAGGTCCGGGTACGGGCGGTGGGCCGCGACCCGGTGCGCCCAGCGGCGGCTGCCGCAGCAGTGGAGGAGGGCGTCCTCGGCGGCGTCCGGGGTCGCCGCGTTGAAGAGGGTCAGCCCCGAGCTGCCGCGGACCTGTCCCGGGAGATGACTGGACAGCGGGGGGCTCCTCGGGGCGCGACGGGGGTGTGCCGCCACGCTACCGAGCGCCGCTACGGGCCGGGCGCACAATCAGCGGATTTTCACTCGCACGGGTAGGCGTGGTGTGCTGTGGCGCGAAGAGGTGCTCACCTGAGGGCTCCGGAGGCGACCGAGGCCGCCACCCCCCACAGGAGAGGCCCCGGCCGCCGTCCGTTACGGGCTCGTGCGACAAGCCCGTATACCTGTCAGCGCCAAGGCTGCGGTTTGTGTCACACCCCGCTGCGCTCACAGATGGTTGCTGGTTGTACAAGTCATGGACGAGACATGCAGGAACGCCGTAACGTGCTGATTTGCGCAGGGACGGACAGGACATTGAACGGGTTGGGGAGTTGCTGGGGGACGACGCGGAGCTGACCGCCGCAGTGCTCGCGGCACAGGACGGCGACGAAAGCGCGTTCCGTACTGTGTACCGCGCCGTACACCCGCGCCTGCTCGGGTACGTACGCACGCTCGTCGGCGAATGGGAGGCCGAGGACGTGGCGTCCGAGGCCTGGCTCCAGATCGCCCGCGACCTCTCCTCCTTCGAGGGCGACGCCGACCGGTTCCGCGGCTGGGCCGCCCGGATCGCGCGCAACCGGGCCCTCGACCACATACGCATGCGCGGCCGCCGGCCCGCCGTCGGCGGCGACGAGACCGAGCTCACCGGTCGGGCCGCGGACTCCGACACGTTCGGCGAGGCCATGGAGTCCCTCTCCACCGGCCGCACCATGGAGCTCATATCCCGGCTGCCGCAGGACCAGGCCGAGGCCGTCGTCCTGCGCGTGGTCGTCGGGCTCGACGCCAAGAGCGCGGCCGAGACCCTCGGCAAGCGGCCCGGCGCCGTCCGCACCGCCGCCCACCGCGGACTGAAGAAGCTCGCGGAACTGATCGGCACCGAGTTCGGCGATAATGCCGATGCTGTCGGCGGCCCGCACGGAACCAATGATTCCGGTGGCGCGGGAGGCCAGGGGGGCGGCGGCGAACTGGACGCCGTACCCGCACAGCGCGACCCCACACGGGGCCAGAAGGTGCGGACCAGTGTGACGCAATCGCGTTGGCGGACGCAGAGGGACATGTGATGGCCGACGATCGCTACGGATGGCTCGACCGGGCCGCGGCGGAACAGCTGCTGCGCGGTGGACCCGTCCTGCCCGGCGACGGCGGTCCCGCCGGGACCGCGGCCGACCGGACGGCGGGGACGCGGACGGCACGGGACGACCGCGCCCGCAGCGACGCCGAGCGGCTCGCCGAAGCGCTGGACTCGCTCGTCCCGCCCACCCGCCTCGACACCGAACTGCCCGGCGAAGCCGCCGCACTGGCCGCCTTCCGCAGCGCGCGCGCCGGCGAGGCCCGGATCCGCGCCGCCGAGGAGCCGACCGTACGGCTCGGCGGCGCCGCCCACGGCACCACCGGGTCCGCCGAACTCCCCGCCCTGACCACCTCCGCCGCCCTGCCCGTACGGGAGCACGGCCGCCCGGGCGCGTTCCGGCGCCGCCCGCTGCGGCTGGTGCTCGCGGCGGCCGTGGCGGGGCTGGCCGTCGGCGGGGTGGCGGCCGCCGCCACCTCCGGGCTGCTGCCGCAGAGCGTCATCGCCGGCCCCGCCCCGTCGCTGTCCGTCTCGGAGCTGCCCTCCACGGGCCCGAGCGGCTCGGCGACCGACATCGCCGAAGGCGACCCGGTCTCGCCGAAGCTGCTGCCGGACGGCCCCGCGACCGGGTCCGCCTCCGGCACGCCCGGCTCCGGCACCGTCACGGGCGGCACCGCCACCGGCGGCACGCCGGCGAGCGAGCACCCCGAGGACAAGGCCACCGGCGGCACCGGCACCGGGACCGGCGGCACGGACACCGGCGGCACGGGCGCCACCACGAGCCCCGAGCTCCGGGCCAAGCTGACCGAGCACTGCAAGGACCTGCGGGCCGGGAAGCTGGACCGCAAGCGGCGGCTGGACCTGGAGAGCGCGGCGGGCGGCAGCACGCTGGAGCGCTTCTGCGACCGGCTGCTGGGCGGCACGGGCGACGACAAGGACAAGGGCAAGGGCGGCGACAAGGGGAAGAACGGCTCGTCGCCGCTCGGCTTCAACCCCCGCACGGCCGGTACGGGCGCGCCCGTCACCCCGAAGGCCGCACCCGCCCCCGCGGCCACCGCCCGCGCCACCGGCCCCACCACGAAGGCCACGCCGAAGCCCACCACCGACCCCACGGCGAAGTCCGCCGCCCGGACGGCCGGTGTCGCCGGGTCCGGTGCCGCCGGGACCGCCTCGAAGGCCTCCGCCGCCGGCTCCGCCAAGGGGTCCGAAGGCGGCTCCGGCCGGTCCGGGGACGCCGCCGGCGCGAGCTCCGCGAACCGCTGACGCGCGGGTGTAACACTTTCCGCGCCCCCGGCGCAGTACATAACGAGCCGACTGGTCATCGGCCGCGCATGAGCCGGGGTTCCCCCCGTACCCCGGGGCTCTGCGCAACCCGGCGCGGGTGGGGCACGTTCCCCCGGCCCCACCCGCGCCCCTTACGTACGACGGCCGAGGCCCCGGGACTTCCCGGGGCCTCGGCCGTTTCGTCGTACCGGGCCCCAGCGCTCCGCTCCCCGCGCCACCCCCCTCCTCCCGGCACACCCCTCCTTCCCCGCACGCCTCTCCCCTCCCCGCGCCGCCCCCTCCTCCCGGCGCACCCCCGCCCCTTCCCTGAACATGTTCAAACCACGGCTTGAACGTGTTCAAAAGGAGGGCTACAGTCAGTCCTACCAACCGTTTGAACACGTTCAAGAGGGGGGTGGGGTCATGGACCTCACTGTTGTCGCGTACGTCGCCTACCTGCTCATCAGCGTCGGACTCACCGTCTGGGTGGCCCGCACGCTCAGCCGGAACGGCCGCATCTTCATCGCCGACGTCCTCCAGGGGAACGAGAAGCTCGCGGACGCCGTGAACCACCTGCTGGTGGTCGGCTTCTACCTCGTCAACCTCGGCTTCGTCAGCCTCTACCTCAAGGCCGCCGAGGACATCCCCGACGCCGCCCGCCTCCTGGAGGCGCTGTCGGCCAAGCTGGGCGTCGTGCTCCTCGTCCTCGGCGTCATGCACCTCGGCAACGTCTGGGTGCTCAACAAGATGCGCCGCCGCGGGATCCTGGAGCGGGAGAACACCCCGCCGGTGGCTCCCGACGCCTGGACCGCGCCGGCCGGGGCCTGAGCCATGGCGACGGCCGCCGCGCCGACCCCGGCGCCCCCCGTCCCGACCCGCACCCCGGTGCGCCGGCTGACGGTGCTGTACGACGCCCAGTGCCCGCTCTGCGTGCACCTGCGCAACTGGCTGCTCGGCCAGAAGTGGCTCGTCCCGCTGGCCCTCGTGCCGGCGGGGTCGTTCGAGGCCCACCGCCGCTTCCCGCGGCTCGACCACGCCGCGACCCTCCGCGAGATCACGGTGGTCGGCGACAAGGGCCAGGTCTGGCGCGGCACCGGCGCCTTCATCGTCTGCCTGTGGGCGCTGGCCGAACACCGGCCCAAGGCCCGCTGGCTGGCCACCCCGACCGGTCTGCCCTTCGCCCGCGCCACGATGCTCGCCGCGGCCAAGGTGCGCGCGGGCACGGCGGGCGCCGCGGGCACCACCGCGGGCACCACGGGCTGTTCCGACGGGTGTGCGGTGCCCGGATAGGCTCGGACACCGTGACTGAAGCAAAGCCCGCCAAGAGCGAGCAGACCCGCACGCTCATCCTCGAGACCGCGCTCCGGCTGTTCCAGGAGCGCGGTTACGACAAGACGACGATGCGGGCCATCGCGAAGGAGGCCGGCGTCTCCGTCGGCAACGCGTACTACTACTTCTCGTCCAAGGAACACCTGGTCCAGGGGTTCTACGACCGGATCGGCGCGGAGCACCAGGCGGCGGTCCGGCCGATCCTCGACCGCGAGAGCGACCTGCAGACCCGCATGTCCGGGGTGCTGACGTCCTGGCTGGACATCGCGGAGCCGTACCACGAGTTCGCGGCCCAGTTCTTCAAGAACGCCGCCGACCCGGAGAGCCCGCTCAGCCCCTTCTCCCCCGAGTCGGAGAACGCCCGCGAGGCGGCGATCGCCCTGCACCGCGAGGTGCTGGCCGGCTCCAAGGCGAAGGTCCCGGACGAGCTGCGGGACGTCCTGCCCGAGCTGATGTGGCTCTCCCAGATGGGCCTGGTGCTCTACTGGGTCTTCGACCGCTCGGAGAACTCCGAGCGCACCCGCCGGCTCGCCGAGCGCGGCTCCGCCCTCACCACGCGGGGCGTGGCGCTGGCCCGGTTCCGGGTGCTGCGGCCGCTCGTCCACGAGGTGCACGAGCTGTTCTCGGACTTCCTGCCGGGGATGGCGGCCTCGGCCGCGACGCGGGCCACGAAGACCGCGAAGTCCCGTACCGGCGCGAAGGACGAGAAGGCGGGGGACTCCGTGGAGTCCCCCGCCGAGGGCTGAGCGGTACGGCCCTCAGGCCGTGCCCGCCGGTGCCGGATTCCCCGTCAGAGCCAGTTCAGGTCGCCGAGGCGCCACACGCCCGTGCCGTCGGACAGGAACTGGGCACCCGTGACCGCCTCGCGGCTGACCACGTAGTCCTTCTTCTGCCAGATCGGCAGCATGGGGACCTTCAGGGCCACCTGCCGCTGCAGCTCGCGGAAGTCGTTCGCGGCCATGCCGCGGTCGCTGTAGGACTGGGTCCGGGTGATCAGCTTCTGCACGGCCGGGTCGGAGAAGCCGCTGAGCATCGAGGAGTCGGAGCCGATCAGCGGGGCGGTGAAGTTGTCCGGGTCCGGGAAGTCCGGGATCCAGCCGACGTTGTACGCGTCGAACTTGCCGGCCGCGTAGGCCTTCTGGAACGTGGTGAAGTCCGGCTGGACGTCCACCTTGACCTTGAAGAGGCCGGACTCGTCCAGCTGCTTCTTGATGTTCTCGGCCTCTGCGACGTTGGTGCCGCGCTTGTTGATGCCGAGGGTGAAGGACACCGGGGTGCTCACGTTCGCCTCGCGCAGCAGCGAC
Organism: Streptomyces sp. NPDC093225; assembly: GCF_044753805.1. NCBI lineage: Bacteria > Bacillati > Actinomycetota > Actinomycetes > Kitasatosporales > Streptomycetaceae > Streptomyces > Streptomyces sp. NPDC093225. The sequence goes on along the minus strand of NZ_JBIVNX010000044.1, from coordinate 22,970 downwards.
TTGGCGCTGGCGGCGCTGGGCTGCGGGTAGGCGTCGTAGAACGCGGTGCTGTGGCCGCTGATGCCCTGCGGGATCAGCGAGTACAGCGGGGTGACGGTGCCCTCGAAGACCAGGTTCGCGATCTGGGAGCGGTCGAGCACGGCGGCGACGGCCTGGCGCACGGCCCGGTCCTCGAAGGCCGAGCCCTTGCGGGCGTTGAAGACCATGTTGCGGGTCTCGGAGCCGCCCGACTCGTGGTAGCGGATGTCCTTCATGCCCGGGTTGAGGCCGGCCAGCACGTTCGGCGGCAGGTCGCGGTGGGCGACGTCGACCTCGTGGCCCGTCCACGCGTCGTTGAGCTGGTCCGAGTCCTCGTAGTACTTGATGGTGACGGGCACGTGGGGAGCGCGCGCGTTGCCGCTGTACGAGTCGTTCGGCGTGAGCTCGATCTGGCCCTTGGTGAACGACTTGAGCGTGTACACGCCGGAGCCGTCGACCTCGGAACCGGTGCGCAGACCGGCGGCCGGGTACTTGTCCTTGTCCACGATCGAGCCGGCACCCGAGGCGATCTTGAACGGGAAGGTCGCGTCGCGCGCGGAGAGGTTGAAGGTGATCGTGCGGCCCTGGGTGCTGACCGACCTCAGCGTGTTGAACAGCGGGCCCGGGCCCTGGTCCGACTTGATCGCCTTGATGCGGTCGAACGAGAACTTCACGTCCGCGGCGGTGATCTCCCGGCCGTTGGAGAACTTCACGCCCGGCCGCAGCTCGCACTGGTACGTGGTGAGCTTCTGGCCGATGAACCGGCAGGAGCTCGCGGCGTCCGGCACCGGCATCTGCGAGCCCGTCTTCATGGTCAGCAGCGACTGGTAGACGTTGCTGAACAGCGCCCAGGAACCGGCGTCGTACGCGCCCGCCGGGTCCAGCGACGAGACCTCGTCGGTCGTGCCGACCGTGATCGCGTCGTTCTTCTCCCCTACGGACGGAAGGAGCTGCCAGGCGCCGACACCGGCGACCACCAGAACCGAACCGGCCGCCAGGCCTATGACTGCTACACGCCGCATGGCGAGAATTCCTCCATCAACCCCCGAGCCGGCGGCCCCCATAGCCGACGACTCAAAGCCGTCGGCCAACCCACGGCCGACAGCTCCTGGCCGACGGTCCCTAGCCGTCGCCCACTGGGCCGGTGGCTCCCTATAGCCACCGACAGAGGAGCCAACGGCCCCCATAGCCATCAGCTCCTGCAAAACGTTGCCCACTCAACCACGGAAATTTCACAAGTGGAAGGGCGTGTCGCTACAGGTTTGGGCAAGTTACGCCTGATAAGACGCAAGCTCTACGACTGTGATGTCCGACGGCGCTCCGACCCGCACCGGCGGCCCCCAGGCCCCGGCCCCGCGCGAGACGTACAGCTGCGTGTCCCCGTAGCGTTCCAGACCGGCCACGGTGGGGTTGGCGAGCGCGGCGACGTACTCCCCCGGCCAGAGCTGGCCGCCGTGCGTGTGCCCGGAGAGCTGGAGGTCGACGCCGTGCCGGACCGCGTCGTCGATCACCACCGGCTGGTGGGCGAGCAGCACGGCCGTGCGGGCCGGGTCGCGGTCGCCGAGGGCCTTGGCGAAGTCGGGACCGTGGCCCTCGCGTTCGCCGGCCACGTCGTTGACGCCGGCCAGGTCGAAGCCGGGCAGTTCGGTGCGGGCGTTCTCCAGGGGGTGCAGGCCGAGCTCCCGCACGTGGTCGACCCACTGCTGGGCGCCGGAGAAGTACTCGTGGTTCCCGGTCACGAAGTACGCGCCGTGACGGGCCCGTAGCCGGGCGAGGGGCTCGGCGGCGGGGCCGAGGTCCGCGACGCTGCCGTCGACGAGGTCGCCGACGACCGCGATCAGGTCGGGCTGGGTGGCGTTGATCCGGTCGACGATGCGGGTGGTGTGGGCACGGCCCAGGATCGGGCCGAGGTGGATGTCGCTGACGACGGCGATGCGGAAGCCGTGGGCCGCCCTGGGGAGCTTGGCCAACGGCACCGTGATGCGCTTCACCGCCGGGCCGCGCATGACCCCGTACGTGCCGTACGCGACCGTGCCGGCCGCAGCCGCCACCGCCGCTCCGGCCAGCGTCCGGGCGACGAACACCCTGCGGGTGGGCCCGGCCTCGGCCGGCTCCGGCTCCGGCTCCGCCGCAGCCACCGGCGGGGCCGGAGTCGGGGCCGGGGCCGGGGTCGAAGCCCGCGCCGACCTCCTCAGCCACAGCGCGCGGACCGGTTCGGCGACCAGGAGGGCCAGCGACAGGTACAGGAGGACGGCCAGCCACAGGTATCCCGGCCAGGCGAGCACCCGCTGGAGCCAGAAGGGGGCGCCGGCCCGGCCGGAGACGAGGGCGCCGACCGTCAGCAGGGGCAGGGCCACCAGGGCGCCCGTACCGAGCGTGCGCCACCGCCCCGTGAGCGCCGTGTCACGGACCAGCCGGACCCACAGCCACCGGTGCACCAGCACCAGCAGGCCGAGGACCGCCAGCGCGATCGCGACGAAGAGGACGACGGTCATCGTGACTCGCGCCGCAGCGCGCGGACCCCGCGCAACCCGATCACTCCAACGCCCGTCCCCAGGAGAAAGGAAGTGACCGCGAGCGCAAGATGCACCCAGAAGTAGGCGGTCGGGTCCCCGGCGTCGTCGAAGGCGAGGCCGCTGCCGTCCTTCCACAGGTTCTTGACGAAAGTGGTCCAGATGATCCAGCTCCACACCCCGAAGGCGAGCAGGAACCAGGAGGCGGAACGGCTGAGTCTCATGGGGCCAGTATCGGCTCAGTCCCCAGGACGGCCGCGTCGGGGTGGGCTGTCTCGGCAGACGTTGCGGCGGTTCGGCCCGCCCGGCTCCGCTTCCCGGCGGACTGCATGTACGTTCACCTGCGTGTCTGCAAAGAAGACCGTACTGACGGCTCTCGCCGCCGCGCTGCTGCTGCCCGCCCTGACCGCCGGCCCGGCCCTCGCCGCGCCCATGCCGGACCCCAAGAACCCGGTCAAGAAGACCAGGAAGCAGCCCGCGCCGCCCGCCTCGATGTCCACCGTCGGCGGGAGCCTGCTCGGCAAGCCCGGTACGCAGGTCAAGCTGGGCCCGGGCGCGCCCGCCCTGCCCGCCACCCTGAGCGGGCTGTCGTGGATCGTGGCCGACGCCGAATCGGGCGAGGTGCTGGCCGCGCACAACGCGCACTGGCGACTGCCCCCGGCCTCCACGCTGAAGATGCTCTTCGCGGACACCGTGCTGCCGACCCTCCCCAAGAACCAGGTGCACAAGGTCAAGGACGAGGAACTGGAGGGCGTCGGCGCGGGCTCCAGCCTGGTCGGCGTCAAGGAGGACCTCGACTACACCGTTCACGACCTGTGGCTCGGGGTGTTCCTGCGGTCCGGGAACGACGCCGTGCACGTGCTGTCCGCGATGAACGGCGGCGTCGAGAAGACGGTCGCCGACATGCAGGCGCACGCCGAGGAGTTGCAGGCCCTCGACACGCACGTGGTCTCCCCCGACGGGTACGACGCCCCGGGGCAGGTCTCGAGCGCCTACGACCTGACCCTGTTCGCCCGCTCCGGGCTCCAGAAGAAGGACTTCCGCGAGTACTGCGCCACGGCCGAGGCGGAGTTCCCCGGCGAGCAGAAGCCCGGCAAGCCGCGCGATCACTTCGCCATCCAGAACACCAACCGGCTCATGACCGGCGCCTACGGGGTGAACCCCTACAAGGGCATCGCGGGCGTCAAGAACGGCAACACCACCAACGCCGGCGCGACGTTCACGGGCGTGGCCCAGCGCGGGTCGCGCAAGCTGCTCGTGACGGTCATGAACCCGGCCGAGGGCGCGAACGCCGTCTACGAGGAGACCGCCGCCCTGCTCGACTGGGGCTTCGCGGCCGCCGGGAAGGTCACGCCGGTGGGCGAGTTGGTGCCGCCGAAGAGCGCGGACACCTCCTCGCTGGGCTCGCCGGCGCAGAGCCACGAGCAGGAGCAGCAGGCCGCGGCCGAGCAGTCCTCGGGCGGGGTGGGGACCGCGCTGGCGGTGGCGGGCGGGGTGCTCATCGCGATCGCGGGCGGCGGTTTCGTCGTCAACCGGCGCTGGCCGAAGGGGCGTCGGGGCCGTCGGGCCGCGCACGACTGACGGGTCCGGAAGCGGGCTCCGCCTCCGCCGCCGACCCCGCCCGCGCCTCCTCCTCCGGTCCCGTCGCCGTCCACGCGGCGCAGTACAGCAGCAGCTTCGAGCTGAGGTTGATCCACAGGAGCAGGGCCACCGGCACGCCGAAGGCCCCGTACATGCTCTTGGCCGCCACCCCCTGGATGTAGCTGCTCAGCAGGAGCTTGAGGAGCTCGAAGCCCGCAGCTCCGATGAGCGTCGCCACCAGCAGCCGGCGGCGCGGGGGCTCGACGCCGGGCAGCAGCGTCAGGAGGTACAGCAGGAGGAGGAAGGCGGCCAGCACGGCGACCACGAACCCGGCGGCGCGCAGCAGCACCCCGCCCGCGCCGCCGCGCGGGAGCCCGATCCAGTCGGCCGTGCGGCCCACCGCGCTGGAGCCGAAGACGGAGGCGGCGCCGGAGGCCAGGACCACGCCTCCGAGGCCCAGCAGCACCAGGACGTCCTTGCCCTTGCGGACGACCGGATTGCCCTCGTCCTCGTCGTCCCTGTCCCAGACCGCGCGCAGGCAGTCCCGCATCGAGCCGACCCAGCCGACACCGGTGACGAGCAGCAGCAGGGCGGAGACGGCCCCGACGGTGCCGGCGTTCTGCACCAGGCCCTCGATGTCCAGCTGGTCGGAGATGCCGGGGACCTGCTCGGTCAGCTTGGCCTCCAGCTGGTCCAGCTGGCCGCGGGAGAGCAGGGCGGCGCCGACGGCCGCCGCCAGGGTGATCAGGGGGAAGAGCGCGAGGAAGCTGATGAAGGTGATGGCGGCCGCGAGCCGGGTCCAGTGCACGCGGTCGAGCCGCTCGTACGAGCGCCAGGCGTGGGTCCGCATCAGGCGGACCGCCACCGGGCCGATCACCGGGAGGTTCTTCAGCCAGTCCATGACCCTCACCGTAGGGGCGGCGGGCCGGGAAAACCGTCAGGACCGGGACGGATCGTCCGCAAACGTGTGGACGATCATCACCGGCCCGTCGAAAGAAATCACCGGAATCGTCATCTTTGGCCGCTACGGTCGGGGCCATGATGCGCCCCGATCGCACGCACCCGTTCCACGACGTCGTCCTACGGACCCTCCGGTTCCGGGCCCGCAGGATCCGCGGCTACGCCTGGAGCGTCGGCTCGTCCCGGTGAGCGTCCCGGGGCAGCTGGGCCGGGACCCCGGCCGCCGCGACGCCGAAAGGGTACTCGCGCAGCTTGCGCCAGACCCCGTCCGATCCCTGCTCGTAGAGGGCGAAGCCGGTGGACAGCCACTCCGCCTCGAAGTCGGCGAGTTCCTCGTACGCCCGGTCCATCGCCTCTTCGGAGATGTTGTGGGCGACGGTCACGTGCGGGTGGTACGGGAACGCCAGCTCGCGCAGCAGCGGCCCGTCGGGGTCGCGGACCTGGCCCTGGAGCCGGGCGCAGGCCTCGCCGCCCTCGACGACCTTGACGTAGACCACCGGCGAGAGCGGGCGGAAGGTGCCGGTGCCCGCCAGCCGCATCACGAACGGCCGGCCGGCCGCCGCGACCTCGGTGAGGTGGGCGCGGATCTCCGGCAGCCGGTCCGCCTCCACCTCGGTGGGCGGGACGAGGGTCACGTGGGTGGGGATGCCGTGCGCGGCGGCGTCCCCGAAGCCGGCGCGCCGCTGCTGGAGCAGGCTGCCGTACGGCTCCGGGACCGCGATCGAAACGCCGAGCGTTACGGTCCCCACGTGTTCTCCTCGTGATCGTCTGCTGTGCGTGGCCTGTGGTGCGGGATGGTGCCGGTCCCAGTGTGGGGCCAGCACCCCCGAAACGGCCAGGGGCCCAGGTCGACAGTGCTGTCCCACTGCCGTCCCGGACCTGTGACATCCGGCCGGACCGGTGTTCCCTCAGTGCTTCGCGGGCAGGAAACCGAGCCGGTCGTAGGCCTGGGCCAGGGTCTCGGCGGCGACCGCGCGGGCCTTCTCCGCGCCCTTGGCCAGGATGTTGTCCAGCGTCTCCGGGTCGTCGAGGTACTCCTGCGTGCGCTCCCGGAAGGGCGTGACGAAGTCGACCACGATTTCGGCCAGGTCCGTCTTCAGCGCGCCGTATCCCTTGCCCTCGTACTTCTCTTCGAGCTCGGCGACCGGGGTGGAGGTGAGCACGGACTGGATGGTCAGCAGGTTGCTTACGCCCGGCTTGGCCTCGGGGTCGAAGCGGATCACGGTGTCGGTGTCGGTGACCGCACTCTTGATCTTCTTCGCGGTGGCCCTGGGCTCGTCGAGGAGGTTGACCAGGCCCTTGGGGTTCGCGGTGGACTTGCTCATCTTGGCCGTCGGGTCCTGGAGGTCGTAGATCTTGGCGACCTCCTTGACGATGTGCGCGGCCGGGATGGTGAAGGTCTGGCCGTAGCGCTGGTTGAAGCGCTCGGCGAGGTCGCGGGTGAGCTCGATGTGCTGGCGCTGGTCCTCGCCGACCGGGACGGCGTTCGCCTGGTAGAGGAGGATGTCGGCGACCTGGAGGATCGGGTACGTGAAGAGGCCGACCGTGGTGTTGCCGGCGCCCTGCTTGGCGGACTTGTCCTTGAACTGGGTCATCCGGCCGGCCTCGCCGAAGCCGGTGAGGCAGTTCATGACCCAGCCGAGCTGCGCGTGCTCGGGCACGTGGCTCTGGACGAAGAGGGTGCAGCGGTCCGGGTCGAGGCCGGCCGCCAGCAGCTGCGCGACGGACAGGCGGGTGTTCTCCCGGAGCGCGGCGGGGTCCTGCGGGACGGTGATCGCGTGCAGGTCGACGACCATGTAGAACGCGTCGTGCGTTTCCTGGAGGGCGACGTACTGGCGGATGGCACCGAGGTAGTTCCCGAGGTGGAACGAACCCGAGGTCGGCTGGATACCGGAGAGCGCGCGAGGACGAGTGGCCATGGGGTCATTCTCTCAGGTGCGGCGCGGTCTCCCGGCCGCGGTGGGTGACCGCCCGATCGCGGGCGGGCCGGATTTCCAGCCCGCCCGCGACCGGGGCGCGAGGTCCGGGGCGCGGTCCCGTCAGGCGACCGGCAGGCCCGGGGCCGGGTAGGCGGTCAGGAGGTCGGCGACCTCCTTGCGGACGACCGCGAGGGCCGCCTCGTCGCCGGAGGCCGCCGCGGCGACACCGCGGTCGATCCAGGCGGCGACGGCCGGCATGTGGTCGGGGGTGAGGCCGCGCGAGGTCAGGGCCGGCGTACCGATGCGGATGCCGGACGGGTCGAAGGGCTTGCGGGGGTCGTACGGCACCGTGTTGTAGTTCACGACGATCCCCGCCCGGTCCAGCGCCTTCGCCGCCACCTTGCCCGGGACCTCCCTGGAGGTCAGGTCCATCAGGATCAGGTGGTTGTCCGTGCCGCCCGACACCAGGTCGAAGCCCCGTGCCAGCAGCGCCTCGGCCAGCGCCTTGGCGTTGGCCACGACGGCGTGGGCGTACGAGGCGAAGGAGACCTCCGCCGCCTCGCGCAGCGCCACCGCGATGCCCGCCGTGGTCTGGTTGTGCGGGCCGCCCTGGAGGCCCGGGAAGACCGCCTTGTCGATGGCCTTGGCGTGCTCCTCGCGGCACATCAGCATCGCGCCGCGCGGGCCGCGCAGCGTCTTGTGCGTGGTGGTGGAGACCACGTCGACGTACGGGACCGGCGACGGGTGGGCACCGCCCGCGACCAGACCGGCGATGTGCGCGATGTCGGCGACCAGGACGGCCCCGGCCTCCTCGGCGATCTCCGAGAACGCCGCGAAGTCGATGGTCCGGGGCAGCGCCGTACCACCGCAGAAGATCACCTTCGGGCGCTCCTTGAGCGCGGTCTCGCGGACCTCGTCGTAGTCGATCAGTCCGGTGTCGGCGCGCACGCCGTACTGCACGCCCCGGAACCAGGAGCCGGTCGCCGAGACGCCCCAGCCGTGCGTGAGGTGGCCGCCCATCGGCAGCGCCATGCCCATGACGGTGTCCCCCGGCCGGGCGAAGGCCAGGTAGACGGCCAGGTTCGCGGGCGAGCCGGAGTACGGCTGGACGTTCGCGTGGTCCACCCCGAAGAGCGCCCGGGCCCGCTCGACGGCCAGCGCCTCGATGCGGTCGATGTTCTGCTGGCCCTCGTAGTAGCGGCGGCCGGGGTAGCCCTCGCTGTACTTGTTCTGCAGCACGGTGCCGGAGGCCTCCAGCACGGCCGCGGACACGTAGTTCTCGCTCGGGATCAGCCGCAGGGTTTCCGCCTGGAGCGTCTCCTCGGCGCCGATCAGGGCGGCGAGGTCCGGGTCGATCGCGGAGAGGGCGGGATGGCGGGCGTCGCGCGGGCTCATGGGGAGCTCCTCGTCGTGGGGTCGATGGCGGTTCGTCCCCGCGGCGGCCCAGGCGAGCGGCCCGCTGGTGCGGTCGTGCGCGCACGGCTCCCCCGGAGTTCGTTCTCCGTACGCCAGTCGCCGCGCGTACGGACACCATATCGGGCAGGCCGTGGCGGAAGGTTTCCGCGTCCAGGATCCGAGCGACGATAGGAGTTGGGGCGCCACCCCCGCCCCTCGATCCTCGCCCGCAGCACGAACGGAGACCCCGTGTCGAACACGTCAGACGCCATCCGCTCCGCCGAGGCCCACAGCGCGCACAACTACCACCCGCTGCCCGTCGTGGTGGCCTCCGCCGAGGGCGCGTGGATGACCGACGTCGAGGGCCGCCGGTACCTCGACATGCTCGCGGGCTACTCCGCGCTCAACTTCGGCCACGGCAACCGGCGCCTGCTCGACGCGGCGAAGGCGCAGCTGGAGCGCGTCACGCTCACCTCGCGGGCCTTCCACCACGACCGCTTCGCGGACTTCTGCACGCAGCTCGCCGCGCTGTGCGGCAAGGACATGGTCCTGCCGATGAACACCGGGGCGGAGGCGGTCGAGACGGCCGTGAAGACCGCCCGCAAGTGGGGGTACGAGGTCAAGGGCGTGCCGGACGGCCACGCCAAGATCGTGGTCGCGGCGAACAACTTCCACGGCCGCACCACCACCATCGTCAGCTTCTCCACCGACCACGAGGCCCGCGACCACTACGGCCCGTACACCCCCGGCTTCGAGATCGTCCCCTACGGCGACCTGACCGCGCTGGAATCGGCCGTCACCGAGAACACGGTGGCGGTGCTCCTCGAACCGATCCAGGGCGAGGCCGGTGTCCTGGTCCCGCCGCCCGGCTACCTGGCCGGGGTGCGGGAGCTGACCCGTCGCAGGAACGTGCTGTTCATGGCGGACGAGATCCAGTCCGGACTCGGCCGCACCGGCCGGACGTTCGCCTGCGAGCACGAGGGCGTGGTCCCGGACGTGTACGTCCTCGGCAAGGCGCTGGGCGGCGGTGTCGTGCCGGTCTCGGCGGTGGTCGCCGACCGGGACGTGCTCGGGGTCTTCAAGCCCGGCGAGCACGGCTCGACCTTCGGCGGCAACCCGCTGGCCTGCGCGGTGGGGCTGGAGGTCATCGCGATGCTGCGGACCGGCGAGTACCAGCAGCGGGCCACCGAGCTCGGCGACCACCTGCACCGCGAGCTGGGGCTGCTGGTGGGCGGCGGGGCGGTGACCGCGGTCCGCGGGCGCGGCCTGTGGGCGGGCGTGGACATCGCCCCCGGGCACGGGACGGGCCGGGACGTGTCGGAACGCCTGATGGAGCGCGGCGTGCTGGTGAAGGACACGCACGGGGCGACCATCCGCATCGCGCCCCCGCTGGTCATCTCCAAGGAGGACCTGGACTGGGGGCTGGACCAGCTCCGGGCCGTGCTGGACGCGTAGGACGGGGGCTCGACCGGGCGCCGGCCCGCACCCGGGGGTGCGGGCCGGCGCGCGGTCAGCGGATGACGTGCGGCAGGAAGCGGGCGTACTCGTCGGTGACCAGCCCCGCCGACTCCCGGATGCCGAGGCCGGCCGACTCGCCGTCGACCACCCACGCGCCGAGCACGGTGCGGTTGCCGTCGAAGTCCGGCAGCGGCGCGAGGGCCTGGAAGCAGTACGTCTCCTCCGGGTCCGGTACGAACGGGGCGCCGCCCGGGCCGGGTCCGTGCACCGTGACCCCGGCGCCCTCGCGGCCGAGCAGCGGCTTGGCCACGTAGCCCGGGCCGTCCGCGTCGGCCAGCTCGCGCGGGCCGTCGAGGTAGGCCGGGAGTAGGTTCGGGTGGCCGGGGTAGAGCTCCCACAGAACGGCCAGCAGCGCCTTGTTGGACAGCAGCATCTTCCACGCCGGCTCGATCCAGCAGGTCGAGCCGGAGCCGCCGCCGTTGTCGAGGGTGTCGAGGACGTACGGGCCGAAGTCGTCGCTCGCCAGCCACTCCCACGGGTAGAGCTTGAAGCAGCTGCGGACGAACTTCATCCGCTCGTCGACGAACCGGCCCGCCAGCGCGTCCCAGCCGATCCGCTCCACGGCCAGCGCCTCGGTCTCCAGCCCGGCCTGCTCGGCGGTCTCGCGCAGGTACGCGACCGTCATCAGGTCCTCGCCGAGCTCGTCGCTCTCGGAGTGGGCGAAGTGCACCGGGCCGGGCGGCAGCAGCGGCGCCTGCCGGCGCCAGGCCGCGACGAGCCGCTCGTGCAGGGAGTTCCACTGGTCCGCGCCCGGGAAGCGGTCCTCCATCCAGAACCACTGCGGGCTGGCCGCCTCCACCAGGGAGGTGGGGGTGTCCGCGTTGTACTCCAGCATGAGCGCGGGGCCCGTGCCGTCGTAACGCAGGTCGAACCGGCCGTACAGAGAAGGCAGTTCGTCCCGGCGGCGCCAGGACTCGGCGATGAGCCCGGCGAGCCGCGCGTCGGTGACGCCCAGATCGGCGAAACGGTTCTGCGCCACGATGTGGCCGGCCGCGGCCAGACACATGGCGTGGAGTTCCTCGACCGTCTCCTCCAGCGCCTCGACCTCGGGCAGGCCGAAGGAGTAGTACGCGCTCTCGTCCCAGTAGGGGCGCAGGGAGCCGTCGGGGTGACGGGTGAGCGGGTAGACCAGGCCCTGCTCCTCGACGGTGCGCTGCCAGTCGGGGCGGGGATCGATGCGGTGGCGCTGCACGGTCCGCCTCAGCCGCCGCTGGACTTGCCGCCGCCGGACTTGCCGCCGCTCGACTTGCCGAAGCCACCGCGCGAGACGGCCGACTTGTCGAAGCTGCCGCCGGAGAGCTTGCCGCCCTTGCCGACGCTGCCGCCGTAGTAGTACGAGCCGCGGCCCCCGCTCTTGCAGTCGGAGGTGGGCAGCTTCTCCAGCGTGACGCGGTCGGCGCACCGCTTGTCCGGGTCCGAGCCGCAGGCCACGAGCGTGGCCGCGAGCAGGCCCATGCCGCCGAGCACGACGGCGCCGGAGCGCAGGCGCCTGCCGGTGCGCTGTTCCATTGTGGAGTCCCCCCTGTGAAGCGTTTATGCGTTCCCTACAGCGTAGAACCAGCCGCAAGAGGGGCGGAATCCGGCCGGGCAGGTGGTACGCATCCGATACGCGGCCGGGACGAGTCCGGTACGGACGGCGGCGGACCCCCGCTGGACTAGAGTCCCTTTCGTGCTGCTCGGGATGATCTGTGCACTCGCCTCCGCCGTCTGTTACGGCACGGCCTCCGTCCTCCAGGCCGTCGCCACCCGCGCCACCGCCCCCGGTACCGGCTCCGGCGTCGACCCCGCCCTGTTCGTGCGCGCGGTGCGGCAGTGGCGCTACGCGGCCGGGCTCGGGCTGGACGGGCTGGGCTTCGTCCTGCAGATCGTCGCGCTGCTCTCCGTGCCCATCTACGCCGTCAGCGCGGCCCTCGCCGCCAGCCTGGCCGTCACGGCCGTGGTCGCCGCCCGGCTGATGCGGGTGCGGCTGACCCGGACCGAATGGGCCGCGGTGGCCGCGGTCTGCGCGGGGCTGGCGATGATCGGGCTCGCCTCGGGGCCCGAGGGCGACCGGCCCGGCTCGGACGCCCTGAAGTGGGCGCTGCTGGGCACGGCCGTCGCGGTCCTGCTGCTCGGCGCAGCGGCCGGCCGGCTGCCGGGCCGGTCCCGCTCGCTGGTGCTGGGCCTGGCCTCGGGCACCGGCTTCGGCGTGGTCGAGGTCGCGGTCCGGCTCATCGACGACGTCTCCCCCGCCGCGTTCGCGAACCCCGCCTTCTACGCCCTCCTGCTCGGCGGGGCGGCGGGGTTCCTGCTGCTCACCTCGGCGCTCCAGCAGGGCTCGGTGACCGCCGCCACCGCCGGACTGGTGCTCGGCGAGACCATCGGCCCCTCGGTGGTCGGGGTCGTCTGCCTGGGCGACGAGCCCCGGGCGGGGCTGGCCTGGCTCGCCGTCGTCGGCTTCGTCGTGGCCGTCGCCGGGGCCCTGGCCCTGGCCCGCTTCGGCGAGCCCCCCGAGACCGCCTGAGCGGCCCTCAGGAAGTGGGCCGGAAGGCGTCGACCACCGCGGTCTCGGTCTGCGCCTGACGGGGCCAGTCGGTCTCCGGACCGGCGACGAGGACGGCGTACTTCTTGCCGTCGGAAGCCACGAAGACCCGCTCGATGCCCTTGCGGCGGCCGCCCGACTCCGCGTTGTCGTACGCGTACACGAGGTCGGCCGAGCCGTCGCCGTACTCCCGGGTGCGCTCCTCCCGGTAGCCCGGCTTGCCGGACAGGCTCTGCGAGGCGCCGCGCACGGCCTCCAGCGGGGACAGGCCCGCCTCCTCGACCGTGAAGACCTGGAGCAGCCAGGCCCGGTCCGCGGACCGGTAGAACACCCCGGTGGCCTCCTGCGAGCGCTGCCAGTCCTCGGGGACCACGGTCGTGAACCCGGACGCGTCCCGGACCTCCCGGAAGCCCGCCGGCACGCCGGACGCGGAGGGCGACGGGGAGGCCGAGGCCGGGTCGGTGGCCGGGTCCGAGGGGCTCCGGGTCCCGTCGCCGTTCGCCCCGTCCGTCGGGGTCGCCGGGGCCGTGGCGCGGGCCTGCGGCGTGGCGTCGCCGCCGCGCTGGACGAACCAGACGGCCGCGGCGCCGGCCACGAGCGCCGCCACCGCCACGCCGACGGTGAGCGGCGACAGCCAGCCCGACCGGGCCGGCGCCTGCGGCCGGGGCGGCAACGGCGGCGGCGCGGGCAGCACGCAGTCCACGCCCTGGTACGGAGCGGTCGGGTACGGCGTACCGGGCGTTCCGGGGTACGGGGAACCCGGCACGACCGGGGCGGTCGGCGGGAGCGGCGGCAGCGGGGGCGTCCCGGCGCTCGGTCCCGCGCCCGGGGCGGCGCCGACCGGCGCGCCCGCGGCGGGCGGCGGCCCCGCCGGGCTCCCGGCGTCCGCGGCGGAGGACCCCTGCCACCCGCGCAGCGGGTCGTACGCGGGCTGCGGCGCGGCCGGACCCGCGGGCGCGCCCCCGGCCTCGGCACCGGCCTCGGGCGCCGGGGCGTGCGACACGGAGTCCGGGGCCTGGAGGTCCGCCGGGCCGAACTCCCAGGTCTGGGTCTGCGGGTTCCAACGGGGACCGTCGGCCATGCCTCAGCCCCCCAGCAGCTGCGCGACGGACGCGGCGACCGCCGCACCCGAGGCCAGTACGTCCACCACCGGGCCCGCCTGCGTCAGCGCGTCCCGCAGCCGGGCCAGCCGGCCCGGCCCCGCCTCGCCCGCGGACTCCAGCTCCTCCTGCGCCCCGGCCAGTTCCCCGTCGAGCGCCCGCGTCTGCTCGCTCGCGCGCACCCGCCCGAGGTCCTCCCGCAGCTCGCGCACCAGCCGCAGCAGCTCGGCGTGGGCCGGGTCCTGGCCGGCCGCCGTGCCGTGGTTGTTGGTGTTGTGGGCCGTACCGCCCTGCCCGAAGTTGACGGCACTGCCGGAGATCGAGCCGATCCGGAACGACCCCCGGTCGTCACTGCTTGCCACCGCTGCTCCTCTTGGCCTTGCCCTTGTTCTTGTTCTCGACCGTGGCGCTGCCCTGCTCGCCGAAGTTCACGGCGCTGTCGTGCACCTCTCCGACGTAGGTGGCGCCCGAGCCCACGTTCACGATCTTCTGCTCGAACTCGCCGGTTTGCCAACCCGCCTCGTGCAGCGCCACCTTGACCCCGCCCGTCACGCGGTCCTCGATCGTCTTGAGGTAGCGCACCACGTCCATGTCCTGGAACAGCGACGAGTCCAGGTCGGTGGCCAGTTCCCGGACCGCCTGCTTCGGGCCCTCCGGACGCGCGCCACCGTGGCCGGCCGTCAGCACCTGCCACAGGCTCACGACACCCCGCCCGAGGGTGGCCACGGCCGTGGTGAGCGAGCGCGGCGCATGTCCCACGGCCCAGACGACCTTGCCGAAGCGGCTGTTGTTCCGGTAGCGCTGGGCGATGGCGTCCGCCTCCTGGTACGCCTCGCGCACCGGCATGAGCACGTGCGGGGCCACCTCCAGCATCAGCATCCCGCCCTGGGTGTGGACGCGTACGAAGACGGTGACGACCACGTCCTCGTCCCAGCCGCCGACGCGGATGCGCAGGAAGTGCCGGCGCTTCTCGCCGCCCTCCTCGATGGCCGCGGCGCGGTGCTCCTCGAAATCGTCCGGCTCGCAGGGCACTTCGTAGCGGTCGCGCAGGCCGGCCACCGGCAGGAAGACGCACTCGTCCACCGCCAGCTCCCGCAGCCGGTCCAGGACCGCGGCGGCGGCCTGGGGCCGGCGCCGGGGCGAGGGGACCCGCAGCGCCTCCACGAGCGGCACCACGTGCTCGAGGACCCGCTCGTTGTCGAGCGGCTCGGGCTCGCGGTCCTCCAGGTCCGTCCGGGGCCTCAGCTCGACCGAGAGGTTCCACACCTTGAACGGCAGCCCGGCCCCGCAGAACGGCCTCGCGGTCCCGTACAGGACCACCGCCGAGTACTGCTCGTTGCGGATCCACCGCTGCACCTTGGCGAACCGCAGGCCCGCGGCCTTCTCCGCGGGGTCGTTCTTGGGGTCGGGGTACTTCTGCGGCGACAGCTCGGCGGCCATCATCCGGGAGAACTGGCCGCGCTGCAGCCCGGCCAGCAGGGCGAGCACGGCGAAGAAGAGCAGCACGCCGTAGAAGAGCTTCGTGGTGTCTTCGCCGAGGATGACGCGGCGCTCCCACTCCTCCGGCATCAGCCGTCCCTGCACGTCGACGAGCCGGCGCAGATCCCAGAACGCCTGGACGAGACCGTTTTCCGCCCGCTCGAACGCGTTGCCGCTCACCCAGATGGCGACGACCTGCCCGACCAGCGCGAGGCCGAGCAGCAGCCGGCCGTAGAACCGCACCAGGGCCGCGAGAACGCGCGTGCCCGCCGGACCCTTGCGCGGCTTGGCGACGCCGGCCGCCAGGCTGAGCAGGAGACAGGGCAGCAGCAGGTCCATCACGAACAGTCCGGCGGTCAGCTTCCAGGCCAGCCACCAGGTGAGCAGGACCCCGACCGCCCAGCCGAGTTCGTGCCGTCTGGCGCGCAGGGCGTGGGCGAGGACCCGGGCGGCGTCCACGCCGTAACTGGGGGCGACGACCCGCTCCTCGTGCACGTACAGCTCGTCGATCACCTGGTGCCGGAAGACGGGGTCGAGGTAGACCCCCGCGCATAAGGAGCGGCCGGCCTCGCTGGCCCACGGGGCGACCGGCCTCCGACCGGCCGGCCGGCCCTGCGGAGGCGGGCCGGGGGGCTGCGGCGGAACCGTGGTCTGGGTCACTCCCCGCACTCTAGGTTCCGGCGAGTGAGGGCCACAGCTGCAAACACGCCAAAGCGCCCCGGCAGGGTTTGCCGGGGCGCTCAGCGCGTTCTACGCACCGGTCAGGACCGGTGTCCGGAACGTCAGATCAGGCCGAGCTCGCGGACCGCGTCACGCTCCTCCGACAGCTCCTTGACGGAGGCGTCGATGCGCTTGCGGGAGAACTCGTTGATGTCCAGGCCCTGGACGATCTCGTACTTGCCGTCCTTGCAGGTGACGGGGAAGGAGGAGATCAGGCCCTCCGGGACGCCGTAGGAGCCGTCCGACGGGATGCCCATCGAGGCCCAGTCGCCCGCGGCGGTGCCGTTGACCCAGGTGTAGACGTGGTCGATGGCGGCGTTGGCGGCCGAGGCGGCCGAGGAGGCGCCACGGGCGTCGATGATCGCGGCGCCGCGCTTGGCGACGGTCGGGATGAAGGTGTCGGCCAGCCACGCCTCGTCGTTCACGACCTCGGCGGCGTTCTTGCCGGCGATCTCCGCGTGGAAGATGTCCGGGTACTGGGTCGCGGAGTGGTTGCCCCAGATGGTCAGGCGCTTGATGTCGGTGACGTCGACACCGGTCTTCTGGGCCAGCTGCGTCATCGCGCGGTTGTGGTCCAGGCGGGTCATCGCGGTGAAGCGCTCGGCCGGGACGTCCGGGGCGGCGGACTGGGCGATCAGGGCGTTGGTGTTGGCCGGGTTGCCCACGACCAGGACCTTGATGTCGTCCGCGGCGTGGTCGTTGATGGCCTTGCCCTGCGGCTTGAAGATGCCGCCGTTGGCGGAGAGCAGGTCGCCGCGCTCCATGCCCGCGGTGCGCGGACGGGCGCCGACGAGCAGCGCGACGTTGGAGCCCTCGAAGCCCTTGTTCGGGTCGTCGAAGATGTCGATGCCCTTGAGCAGCGGGAAGGCGCAGTCGTCGAGCTCCATGGCGGTGCCCTCGGCGGCCTTCATGCCCTGCGGGATCTCGAGGAGGCGGAGCTTGACCGGCACGTCCGCGCCGAGCAGGTGACCGGACGCGATGCGGAAGAGCAGCGCGTAGCCGATCTGGCCGGCGGCGCCGGTGACGGTGACATTCACGGGAGTGCGGGTCATGGCCTTCTCCGTTAGACAGCTGGCGATGGGGCCTGGGTGCCCCGGGTGCTGGAGGACGCCGCTTCCCTGAATCTTGATGTGAAGAGACATCCGCGGTCAGGCTATCCGACCCGGAACAGCGCTAACCCCCGACCCCGTGTGGTGCGTCGCACACGGGTCGGGGGTTCGAAGGAATGGCGTACGTTCCACCGTCGATCGGAAGATCCGATCGACGTTCCGGTCAGCGAAGGGTGAACCGTACGGCGTCCTCCAGGAAGGGCACCTTCAGCAGCGGTGCGATCGGTGGCCACACGGGCTCCACCGCCAGCGCTAGCAGGATGATCGCCATGCCCAGCAGCCCGTACGTGACCATGTCCGTGAACCGGGAGCGCACCGCCAGCATCCCGACCGACGGCACGACCCGCCGCAGCACGGCCGCCACGACCAGCGCCACGCCGATCACCAGGCAGCCCGCCCGGAAGTAGTCGAGCGCGGTGAGCAGCAGCCCCGCCGCGGTGGCGGAGAGCACGGCGAGCATCGGCCACTGCCGGGCCGGCGCGGGGGCGTCCCCGGGGGCAGCCCGGCCGCCGCCCTCGGGCCGGGCGGTGTCCCGCGTGACCCGGGGGAACCGCCGCGAGGCGGGCTGCGCCGGGTCTTCCGACCCCTGCGGGGAACCGTTCGGAGAACCGTTCACGAACGCATTATCGACCCCGGAGCCGGGTGCCTCCTCCCGCGAGGCGGCCACGGGCGCCCCGGCCGTGCGCTCAGCCGACACCGGGCTCCGCCTCGGCCCGCTCCTCCGCCGCCCGCTCGGCCGCCACCGCGTCGCCGGCGGCCCGTACGGCCCCGCCGGTGTCCGCGGCCCGCTCGGCCGCCTCCACCACGTTGACCAG
The DNA here is from genome assembly GCF_044753805.1 of Streptomyces sp. NPDC093225. Taxonomy (NCBI): domain Bacteria; kingdom Bacillati; phylum Actinomycetota; class Actinomycetes; order Kitasatosporales; family Streptomycetaceae; genus Streptomyces; species Streptomyces sp. NPDC093225. The sequence continues at coordinate 5,322 of NZ_JBIVNX010000044.1, read as the reverse complement.
CAGCTGCGCCCGGGTCATCGGGCCGACGCCGCCCGGGTTCGGGGACAGCCAGCCGGCCACCTCCGCCACGCCCGGGTGGACGTCGCCCACGATCTTGCCGTTCTCGTCGCGGCTCACGCCGACGTCGAGGACCGCCGCGCCGGGCTTGACGTCCTCCGGCTTGACCAGGTGCGGCACGCCGGCCGCCGCCACGACGACGTCCGCCCGGCGCAGCTGCGCGGACAGGTCGCGGGTGCCCGTGTGGCACAGGGTCACGGTCGCGTTCTCCGACCGGCGCGTCAGCAGCAGGCCGATCGAGCGCCCCACCGTCACGCCGCGCCCGACCACCGTGACGTGCGCGCCGTCCAGCTCCACGCCGTGGTGGCGCAGCAGGTGCACGATGCCGTACGGGGTGCAGGGCAGCGGGCCGGGCTCGTTGAGGACGAGCCGGCCGAGGTTGGTGGGGTGCAGGCCGTCCGCGTCCTTGGCCGGATCCATCAGCTCCAGCACGCGGTTGGTGTCGATGCCCTTGGGGAGCGGGAGTTGCACGATGTAACCCGTGCACGCGGGATCCTCGTTGAGCTCGCGGACGACCGCCTCGACGTCCTCCTGGGTGGCGGTGCCGGGCAGTTCGCGCTGGATCGAGGCGATGCCGACCTCGGCGCAGTCCCGGTGCTTGCCGTTGACGTACCAGCGGCTGCCGGGGTCGTCGCCGACCAGCAGGGTTCCCAGGCCGGGCGTGACGCCCCGCTCCTTGAGCGCCGCCACGCGGGCGGCCAGTTCGGACTTGACGGCGGCTGCGGTGGCCTTGCCGTCGAGAATCTGGGCGGTCATGGTTCCATCCTCCCGGATCGGGGTGCCCGGTTCCACTTCCGTCCGCGCCCGGATTTCGAACACGTCGCACCGTCGACCCGAACGACCGCACATGAGGTTGCAGGTGCACAACGAGCCCGCAACCGACGTGCAACCGACTGGACAAGAGCGAGCCGGGCCCACCACGATGGCCGGATAGTAGTGCCGCGGGCAGTGCCGGGGGGGCCGACCGCTCAGTTCGCAGGTTCCTCCGTGCGCGGTCGCGCGTCCCCGCACTTCCATACGGAGGAACACCCCGACATGAGCTTCGGCGACCCGAACAACCCGTACGGGCAGCAGCCCCAGCAGCCGCAGGGCCAGCCCGGCTACGGCTACCCGCAGCAGGCCCCGCAGGGCGTCCCGCCGCAGGGCGGCTACGGCTACCCGGCGCCGGGCCAGCCGCCGTACGGCGGCGTGCCTCCGCAGGCCCCCGGCACCCTTCAGGCGAACAACGGCTACATCAACGTGGCCGGCCTCGGCACCGTCCAGGTCGCGACGATGGGCCGCCGCCTCGGCGCCCGTCTGATCGACGGCGTGGCCATCGGCATCCTCTACTTCATCTTCAGCGCGATCGGCCTCGCGGGCGTCTTCGGCGCCTCGAAGTCCATCGACGACTGCTCCGGCATGCAGTTCGGCAGCCAGGAGTACGCCGACTGCGTGAACGACGCCAACGAGGCGGCCGGCGGCATCATCATGACCTTCCTGGGCGTCATGCTGCTGTTCTTCCTGGTCACCCTGCTCTACGAGTGGCTGATGATCTCCCTGCTCGGTGCCACCGTCGGCAAGATGGCCCTGGGCCTGAAGGTCGTCAAGGAGAACACCGGTCAGAACCCGGGCCTGGGCGGCGGCTTCATCCGCTGGATCATCCCGATCGTCGGCGCCTTCCTCTGCTACATCGGTGCCGTCCTGGTCTACCTCTCCCCCTTCTTCGACAACTCGGGCAAGCTGCAGGGCTGGCACGACCGTGCCGCCGGCACCCTGGTCGTCAAGGTCAAGTAACGCCCACGGCGAAGGCCGCCACCCGCACCAGCGGGCGGCGGCCTTCGCCGTCTGCGGACCCGGCGCAGGGCCGGGTCCGGAAGCGGGGATCAGTGGAAGAAGTGCCGGGTCCCCGTGAAGTACATGGTCACGCCGGCCTTCTTCGCCGCCTCGACGACCTGCTCGTCACGCACCGAGCCACCCGGCTGGACCACGGCCTTGATGCCGGCCGCCGTCAGGATCTCCAGCCCGTCCGGGAACGGGAAGAAGGCGTCCGAGGCCGCGTAGGAGCCCTGCGCGCGCTCCGCACCGGCCCGCTCGACCGCGAGCTTCGCCGAGTCCACCCGGTTGACCTGGCCCATGCCGACGCCGACCGAGCCGCCGTCCTTGGCGAGCAGGATCGCGTTGGACTTGACGGCCCGGCAGGCCTTCCACGCGAACGCCAGCTCCGCCAGCTCGCCCTCCGACAGGGCCTCGCCCGTGGCCAGCGTCCAGTTCGCCGGGTCGTCGCCCTCGGCCTGGAAGACGTCACCCTGCTGCAGCAGCACGCCACCCGACACGGGCCGCAGGTCGCCGACCGGACGGGCGTCGCCGTCCACCTTCAGCACGCGGATGTTCTTCTTCTTGGCGAGCACCTCCACCGCGCCGGGCTCGTACCCGGGGGCGGCGATGACCTCGGTGAAGATCTCCGCGACCTGCTCGGCCAGCTCCACCGTCACCGGCCGGTTGACGGCGATGACGCCGCCGAACGCGGACAGCGGGTCGCAGGCGTGCGCCTTGCGGTGCGCCTCGGCCACGTCCGCACCCACCGCGATGCCGCACGGGTTGGCGTGCTTGATGATCGCCACGCACGGCTCGTCGTGGTCGTAGGCGGCCCGCCGGGCGGCCTCCGTGTCCACGTAGTTGTTGAAGGACATCTCCTTGCCGTGCAGCTGCTCGGCGTTCGCGAGCCCGCCCGGCTGCCCGTCCGAGTAGAGGGCCGCGGCCTGGTGCGGGTTCTCGCCGTAGCGCAGGGTCGCCTTGCGCTCCCACGCGCCCGCGAGGAACTCGGGCAGCACCGCGCCCTCCTCCGGGGCGTAGGCGTTCGTGAACCAGGAGGCCACCGCGACGTCGTACGCGGCGGTGTGCTGGAACGCCTCGGCCGCCAGGCGCTTGCGCGCACCCAGCTCGAACCCGCCGGCCTTCACGGCCTCGAGCACGTCGCCGTACCGCTCGGGGCTGACCACCACGGCCACCGACGGGTGGTTCTTGGCGGCGGCCCGCACCATCGACGGCCCGCCGATGTCGATCTGCTCGACGCACTCGTCCTCGGACGCGCCCGAGGCGACGGTCTCCCGGAACGGGTACAGGTTCACGACGACCAGGTCGAACGGCTCCACGCCCAGCTCACCCAGCTGCGCCCGGTGGCTCTCCAGGCGCAGGTCGGCCAGGATCCCCGCGTGCACCCGCGGGTGCAGCGTCTTGACCCGCCCGTCGAGGCACTCCGGGAACCCGGTCAGCTCCTCGACCTTGGTGACGGGCACGCCCGCGGCGGCGATCTTCGACGCGGTCGACCCGGTCGACACCAGCGTGACGCCCGCCTCGTGCAGCCCCTGGGCCAGCTCCTCCAGCCCGGTCTTGTCGTACACGCTGACCAGAGCGCGGCGGATGGGCCGCTTCGTACCTTCGGCGGTCACTGGATCGTTACCTTTCGTCCCTCGATGCGGTAGCCGTGGCGGGCCAGACGCCCCACGACATCGACGAGCAGGGTGCGCTCGACTTCCTTGATGCGCTCGTGCAGCGCGGCTTCGTCGTCCTCGTCCCGGACCTCGACCACACCCTGGGCGATGATCGGTCCGGTGTCCACGCCGTCGTCCACGAAGTGGACGGTGCAGCCCGTCACCCGCACCCCGTACGCCAGCGCGTCCCGCACACCGTGCGCACCGGGGAAGGCGGGCAGCAGGGCGGGGTGCGTGTTGACGAACCGCCCGCCGAAGGCCGCGAGGAACTCCTTCCCCACGATCTTCATGAACCCGGCGGAGACGACGAGGTCGGGCTCGTACTGCGCGGTCGCGGCGGCCAGCGCCGCATCCCACTCCTCCCGCGAGGCGTGGTCCTTGACCGCACACACGAAGGTGGGGATCCCGGCCCGCTCGGCGCGCTCGAGACCGGCGATCCCGGGGCGGTCCGCCCCGACGGCCACGATCTCGGCGCCGTAGCCCTCCGGATCCGCCGCGATGGCATCGAGCAGGGCCTGGAGGTTGGTGCCGGAGCCTGAGACCAGCACGACCAGGCGGGAGGCGGCCATGTGAGGCCCTTTCTCGCGGGTGCGTCTTATGCGATCGTACGAAACTCCGCGCCCCCGATATACGGGGAACCATACGAAGCGACCGACCGCACGCAACGATACCGGCACACCGGACAACCCCCGAGGGACGGGGGCATGGCCGGGCGGTAGCGTCGGGCGTACACGTCGCAGTGTCAGCGCAGCACCCAAGGGGAAGAAACACACCCGATGCCGGACCCGAAGCAGTCCTCCGCCCAGCCCTCCGCCCCCGACTCCGGCGAGGCGCCGGAGGGCCCCACCGCGCCTGCGCCCGACGACAACCCCTTCGCAGCACCCCCGGAGGGCCGCCCGGACCAACCGTGGCGCCCCCGCCACTCGGACGCCGGCCCCACGGGCCCGACCGGCCCCACCGGCCCCATGGGCCCCTTCGGCCCCGGCCAGCCCCCGCAGCAGCCGGCCCCCCGCTGGGACCCCACGGACCCGGTCCAGCGCCGCGCCCGGTACGCCCTCCTCTCGGGCATGTGGGCCTTCTTCTTCACCCTTTTCCACGTCCCCGCGATGGGCCTCCTCCTCGGCTCCCTCGCGATGTACTGGGGCTTCAGCTCCCTCCGCGCCAAGCCCACCCCGCCGGCCCCGGGCACCCCGACCCCGCCCGTGCGCCCCCAGACCACCCCCGCGGTCGCCGGCCTCCTCACGGCAGCCCTGGCCCTGATCCTCACGGCCAGCACCTACGCCATGCAGATCGCGTACAAGGACTTCTACGTCTGCCGCGACGACGCCCTGACGAAGTCCGCCGCCCTCAAGTGCAACGACCTCCTCCCCCCGCCCCTGCGCGACCTCATGGGCGTGAAGCCGTAGGAGAAGTCCGACCGCCCCATCCGGCCCGGCAGCCGCCGAACCGACCAGTGGGGCGTAGCGATCGTGGGCGGCTTATGCCCAGCCCCCACCCAGCCGCACCCGCCACCCGAACCGGTGGGGCGTAGCGATCGTGGGCGGCTTATGTCCAGCCCCCACCGGACCCGGAGCCCGCCACCCGAACCAGTGGGGCGTAGCGATCCGAGGCGCTGACCCCGCCGGCCGGACTCGACGGGCCGAAGTCTTCACACCTGCCCCGGGCGTCCTTTCCGGGGCCTGTCCGCCGAGGTTTTGCCCTTCCGGGCCGGGTCGGGGCGTCAAGGGTGAAGCGCAGCGCAATCGCCGCAGGCGACGCCCGAAGGGCGCCCTTGACGCCCCCCCCCCGCCCCGCA
>NZ_JBIVNX010000043.1:0-66037 GCF_044753805.1 Streptomyces sp. NPDC093225 | reverse complement strand
CCCCAGGGGTGGGCCTGCCGCAGGGCCTGCAGGCCATGACGGGTCAAGAGGCGAGGGGACCCACACACCACGGGACGGCCCCACGAAGCGAGAGCCCACCCCGACACCGCCCAGCTCCGCAGCCCCGGCCCGCAAAGGTGCCCCCGCCCCCGCCCCCCGCCCCCGGCGAGCCGACACTTGTCACAGCCCCCGGCTAGCCTTTTCTCTCGTGTCCGCGCACCTCACCGATCCCGAGCAGCTCAAGTCGCTCCTCGGGATCCCCTTCACCCCGGAGCAGACGGCCTGCATCACCGCGCCGCCCGCCCCGCAGGTCATCGTGGCCGGAGCCGGGTCCGGGAAGACCACGGTGATGGCCGCCCGCGTCGTCTGGCTGGTCGGCACCGGGCAGGTGGCCCCCGAGCAGGTGCTGGGCCTGACCTTCACCAACAAGGCCGCCGGGGAGCTCGCCGAGCGCGTCCGCGCCGCCCTGGTCAAGGCCGGCGTGACCGACCCGGACCCGGCCCCCGGCAGCGACGCGGCCGCCGCCGGCGAGCCCCGCATCTCGACCTACCACGCCTTCGCCGGCCAGCTCCTGAAGGACCACGGCCTGCGCATCGGGCTGGAGCCCAGCGCCCGGCTGCTCGCCGACGCCACCCGCTTCCAGCTCGCCGCGCGCGTGCTGCGCGAGGCCCCCGGCCCGTACCCCGCCCTCACCCGCTCCGTGTCCGAGCTGGTCTCCGACCTGCTCGCCCTCGACGCGGAGCTCTCCGAGCACCTGGTCGAGCCCGCCGAGCTCCGCGCGTACGACACCGAGCTGCTCGACCGGCTCGCCGGGACCAGGCTCACCAACGACGAGCTGCGCAAGGTCCCCGCCACCGCCGCCGCCCGGCTCGAACTGCTGGAGCTCACCGAGCGCTACCGCGCCGCCAAGCGCTCCCGCGACCTGCTCGACTTCAGCGACCAGATAGCCCTCTCCGCGCGGCTGGCCACCACCCGCCCCGAGGTGGGCGCGCTGCTGCGCGAGGAGTTCCGGATCGTCCTGCTCGACGAGTACCAGGACACCTCCGTGGCCCAGCGGCTGCTCCTGTCGGGACTGTTCGGCGGGGGCACCGGGCACGCGGTGACCGCCGTCGGCGACCCCTGCCAGGCCATCTACGGCTGGCGGGGCGCGTCCGTGGCGAACCTGGACGACTTCCCGGAGCACTTCCCGTATGCCGACGGCAGCCCCGCCGACCGCTACTCCCTCAGCGAGAACCGGCGCAGCGGCGGCCGCCTGCTCGACCTCGCCAACGGCCTGGCCGCCCCGCTGCGGGAGCTGCACGAGGGCGTCGAGGCGCTGCGCCCGGCCCCCGGCGCCGAACGCGACGGCTTCGTGCGCTGCGCGCTGCTGCCGACCCACGCCGAAGAGCTGGACTGGCTCGCCGACTCGATCGCGCACCAGGTCCGCACCGGCAAGGCACCCGGCGAGATCGCCGTCCTGTGCCGCTCCGGCGCCGACTTCCCCGCCATCCAGGCCGCGCTCGTCGCCCGCGACGTCCCGGTCGAGGTCGTCGGCCTGTCCGGGCTGCTCCACCTGCCCGAGGTCGCCGACCTGGTCGCCGTCTGCGAGGTGCTCCAGGACCCGGGCGCCAACGCGTCCCTGGTCCGCCTGCTTGTCGGCCCGCGCTGGCGGATCGGCCCCCGCGACCTCGCGTTGCTGGGCCGCCGCGCCCGGCTGCTCGTCGCCGGCGACCGGGGCGAGCGCGAGGACCGGCTGGCGGCGGCGGTGGAGGGCGTGGACCCCGCCGAGATCGTCTCGCTGGCCGACGCGCTGGACACCTTCCTCGACGGCGGTCCCGACGACGGGCTGCCGTTCTCGGCGGACGCCCGGGTCCGGTTCGCCCGGCTCGCCGCCGAGCTGCGCGAGCTGCGCCGTTCCCTCGCGGACCCGCTGATGGACGTGCTGCACCGGGTGCTCGCCGCCACCGGCCTCGACGTGGAGCTGTCCGCCTCGCCGCACGCGCTCGCCGCCCGCCGGCGCGAGACCCTCGCCAACTTCCTGGACGTGGCCGCCGGCTTCGCCGCCCTCGACGGGCAGAGCTCGCTGCTGGCCTTCCTCTCCTTCCTGCGCACGGCGGCCGAGTACGAGAAGGGCCTGGACAACTCGCTGCCCGGCGGCGAGAACACCGTCAAGGTCCTCACCGCCCACAAGTCCAAGGGCCTGGAGTGGGACGTCGTCGCCGTCCCGTCCCTGGTGTCCGGCGCCTTCCCGTCCGACAAGGCCCGCGAGTCCTGGACCGCCCAGCCCCAGGTGCTGCCGCACGCGCTGCGCGGCGACGCCGCGACGCTGCCGGACGTGACCGGCTGGACCTCCGCCGCGCTGAAGGCGTACAAGGCGGACATGAAGGAGCACACGGCGCTGGAGGAGCTGCGCCTGGGCTACGTCACCTTCACCCGCCCGCGCTCGCTCCTGCTGGCCTCGGGCCACTGGTGGGGCCCCAGCCAGAAGACCCTCCGCGGGCCGTCGGCCTTCCTGGAGGCCCTCGAAGCGCACTGCGCCGCGGGCTACGGGGAGACCGAGAGGTGGGCCGACCGGCCCGGGGCCGAGGAGGAGAACCCCGCCCTCGCCGAACCCCTCCAGGACGCCTCCTGGCCGCTGCCGCTGGACCGCGGCTCCTTCCGGCTGCGCCGCCGCGCGGCCGACCTCGTGCTGGCCCACCTCGACGCCCTGCGGACCCGGCCGGAGCCGGCCCCCGCCGACCCCGCCCCGCCCGCCGACCCGGACACGGACTACCTGTGGCCGCCGCACTGCGAGGAGCCGCTGCCGTACGAGGACGAGCCCGTTCCGTACGAGGACGAGCAAGGCCCCTACGAGGACGGGCCCGGCCCTTACGAGGACGAGCAAGGCCCGTACGAGGACGGACCCGCCCCGTACGACGCCGACGCCCCCGACGACCCGTGGGGCCCGGACGAGGCCCACCTCCTCCCCGCCCCGACGCGTGAGCGCGTCCCGGCCCGGTCCGCCGTGCCGCCGGCCCCGCGCGAGCCGGCGGCCGGTGCGCCCGTACCCGCCCCCCGGCCCGGCGTCGAGGCCCCCGTGCCGGCCCAGCGCACCGGACCCGACGCGCCGGACGACCACGGTCTGACCCCCGAAGAGCGGCGGCTGGCCGCCTCCTGGGACCGGGACCTCGACGCCCTCGCCGGCGAGCTGCGGCGCTCCCGCGCGGCCGTGCGCGACGTACCGCTGCCGCCGTCCCTGTCCGTCTCGCAGCTCCAGCGGCTCGCCGCCGACGAGGAGGGCTTCGTCCGGGACCTCGCCCGGCCCATGCCCAAGCCGCCCCAGCCCGCGGCCCGCCGCGGCACCCGCTTCCACGCCTGGGTGGAGTCCCGCTTCGACGAGCTGGAGCTGCCGCTGCTCGACCCCGACGAGCTGCCCGGCAGCGACGCCGAGATCGCCGACGAGCGGGACCTCGAGGCGCTCAAGGCCGCCTTCGAGCGCAGCGAGTACGCGGCCCGCACCCCGTACCGCATGGAGGTCCCCGTCCAGCTGACCCTGGCGGGCCGGGTGGTCCGGGGCCGGATCGACGCCGTCTACCGGACCGAGGACGGCGGCTGGGAGATCGTCGACTGGAAGACCGGTCACGGCACCCAGGCCGACCCCCTCCAGCTGGCCCTGTACCGGCTGGCGTGGGCCGAGGCGCAGGGCGTGGACCCGGCGCGGGTGTCGGCGGCGTTCCTGCACGTGCGCAGCGGCCGCGTCGTACGCCCGGCCCGGCTGCCCGGCCGCGCCCGTCTTGAGCGGATCCTCCAAGGCAAATCGGGCGCGGAAAGCCGGGCCGGTACGGACGGATAGGCTCGGGGGCATGAGCCAGACCCCGGACAGTGCCGTCCGTGCCTTCATCGACGACCACCGCGCCGCCTTCCTCGACGACCTCGCCGAGTGGCTGCGCATCCCCTCCGTGTCGGCCCAGCCGGCCCACGACGGGGACGTCCGGCGCAGCGCCGAGTGGCTGGCCGCCAAACTCACCGGGACCGGCTTCCCGGTCGCCGAGGTGTGGCCCACCCCCGGCGCCCCCGCGGTGTTCGCCGAGTGGCCCAGCGGCGACCCGCAGGCCCCGACCGTGCTGGTCTACGGACACCACGACGTCCAGCCCGCGGCCCTCGAGGACGGCTGGGACACCGACCCGTTCGAGCCCGTGGTCGTCGACGGCGCGCGCCTGCACGCCCGTGGCGCGGCCGACGACAAGGGACAGGTCTTCTTCCACACCCTCGGCGTGCGCGCGCACCTGGCCGCCACCGGCCGGACCGCCCCCGCCGTGAACCTCAAGCTCCTCATCGAGGGCGAGGAGGAGTCCGGCTCGCCGAACTTCCGCGACCTCGTCGAGCGCGAGGCGGCCCGGCTGGCCGCCGACGTCGTGATCGTCTCCGACACCGGCATGTGGTCCGAGACCACGCCGACCGTGTGCACCGGCATGCGCGGCGTCGCGGACTGCGAGATCGAGCTGTTCGGGCCCGACCAGGACATCCACTCCGGCGCCTTCGGCGGGGCCGTGCCCAACCCGGCCACCGTCGCCGCCCGCCTGGTCGCCGCCCTGCACGACGAGGACGAGCGGGTCACGGTCCCCGGCTTCTACGACGGCATCGCCGAGCTCTCGGACCGCGAGCGCGAGCTGATCGCCGAGCTGCCCTTCGACGAGGCGCAGTGGCTGCGCACGGCCAAGTCGTACGGGACCCTCGGCGAGGCGGGGTACTCGACGCTGGAGCGCGTCTGGGCCCGCCCGACGGCCGAGCTGAACGGCATCGGCGGCGGCTACCAGGGCCCCGGCGGCAAGACGATCATCCCGCGGAGCGCGCAGCTGAAGCTGTCGTTCCGGCTCGTCTCGGGCCAGGACCCGTACGTGATCGAGGCCGCCGTGAAGGACTGGGTCGCGGCGCGGATCCCGGCCGGCATCCGGCACGAGATCGTCTTCGGTGCCCCGACCCGGCCCTGCCTGACGCCGCTGGACCACCCCGCCCTGCAGTCCGTCGCCCGGTCGATGGGCCGAGCCTTCGGCCAGCCGGTCCGCTACACGCGCGAGGGCGGCTCGGGCCCGGCCGCCGACCTCCAGGACGTACTGGGCGCGCCCGTGCTGTTCCTGGGCATCTCGGTGCCCTCGGACGGCTGGCACGCGCCGAACGAGAAGGTCGAGCTGAACCTGCTGTTCAAGGGCGTGGAGACGGCCGCCTACCTGTGGGGCGACCTCGCCGAGCACTGGACCGCCGACGCATGACCGCCGACGCATCCGCACCACGTCCGCCCATCCACCGACAACGGGGGAGTTGGAAGCACCTGTGAGCACGAGCACCTCGACCGGGAACCCGGGCCGCACCACCGACCGGCCCATCTCGCTGACCGCGCCCAGCGGCGTCGACCGGGCCGCGCACCACCGGCTGGACGAGGCCTGGCTGGCGGCCGCCTGGAGCCACCCGAGCACCCGCGTCTTCGTGGTCTCCGGCGGCCAGGTGCTGATCGACGACACCCCCGACGGCGGCACCGGGATCGTGATGACCCCCGCCTTCGAGGCGCCTCCCACCGAGACCCACCGGTACTTCCTCGGGACCGACGAGGACGGCGTGAGCTACTTCGCGCTGCAGAAGGACGCCCTGCCGGGCCGGATGGACCAGTCGGCGCGGCCCGCCGGGCTGCGCGAGGCCGGGCTGCTGCTGGGCCCGCGCGACGCCGGGCTCATGGTCCACGCGGTGGCGCTGGAGAACTGGCAGCGGCTGCACCGCTTCTGCTCGCGCTGCGGCGAGCGCACCGTCGTGGCGGCCGCCGGGCACGTGCGGCGCTGTCCGGCCTGCGGGGCCGAGCACTACCCGCGCACCGACCCGGCCGTCATCATGCTGGTCACGGACGAGCACGACCGCGCCCTGCTCGGCCGGCAGGTGCACTGGCCGGAGGGCCGGTTCTCGACCCTGGCCGGCTTCGTCGAGCCGGGCGAGTCCATCGAGCAGTCGGTGGTCCGCGAGGTGTGGGAGGAGGCGGGCGTCCGGATCGGCGAGGTCGAGTACGTCGCCAGCCAGCCCTGGCCGTTCCCGTCCAGCCTGATGCTGGGCTTCATGGCCCGCGCCGTCAGCTCCGAGATCAACGTGGACGGCGAGGAGATCCAGGAGGCCCGCTGGTTCTCGCGGGCCGAGCTGCGCGAGGCCATCGAGACCGGGGCGGTGCTGCCTCCGTCGGGCATCTCGATCGCGGCCCGGCTGGTCGAGCGCTGGTACGGCGAGCCGCTACCCCGGCCCCTGGTCACCGCCGCCGCCCTCTGATCCACCCGCGCCGCCCGCGGCCGGACGTGGGGGGGGGGCCCCCCCCCGCGGGGGGGGGCCCCCCCCCCCCCCCGGGCGGCGGGCCCCCCCCGCGGGGGGGGGGCGGGGGGGCCGGGCGGGGGGCGCGCCCCCCCCCCCCCCCCCCCCCGCCCCCCCCCCCCCCCCCCCCCCCCCCCCCCCCCCGCGGGGGGGCGGGCGGGGGGGCCCCCCCGGGGGGGGGGGGCCCCCCCCCCACGTCCGGCGCGGCGATCAGACCGCGAGGGCCTGCTGCACCTGGGCCAGGCTGGGGTTGGTCATGACCCGCTCGCCGCCCGAGGCGCCGACGACCAGGACGGTCGGGACGGTCTGGTTGCCGTCGTTCGCCTTCTCGACGAACGCCGCCGACTCCGGGTCCTGCTCGATGTTGATCTCGGTGTACGCGATGCCTTCGCGGTCCAGCTGGGACTTCAGCCGGCGGCAGTAGCCGCACCAGGTCGTGCTGTACATCGTCACGGAACCCTGCATGGCGGGTGCGCTCCTTCGGGCCTTCGGGGGACGGGGTCATGACGGGACCGGCTCGGCCGCTGGGGTTGGCCGGGTCGGTCCCACACACAGGAACGCACGGGGTCCCCGGGACATTCCCGCGGGAAACCCCTGGCCAGAGCTCTGCGCACCCCAGGAGCCGTCGGTCATACACGTACGACCGCACCCGCACCCCTGTGGACAACCGTCCCGGCCGCCGCAGCGGACCTGGCAGCATGGCAGGTGTGACAGCAGCAACGCCTCTCCCGTCCTTCCCCTCCGCCGCGGAGTCGGCCGACGCGGTGCTCCTGGGCCTGGACCCGGAGCAGCGCGAGGTCGCGACCACGCTGCGCGGCCCGGTGTGCGTCCTCGCCGGAGCCGGTACGGGCAAGACCCGGGCGATCACCCACCGCATCGCGTACGGCGTGCGCGCGGGCATCCTCCAGCCCGCCAGCGTGCTGGCCGTCACCTTCACCAACCGCGCCGCCGGCGAGATGCGCGGCCGCCTGCGGGGCCTGGGAGCCGCCGGCGTCCAGGCGCGCACGTTCCACTCGGCCGCGCTGCGCCAGCTCCAGTACTTCTGGCCGCGCGCGGTCGGCGGCGACCTGCCGCGGCTCGTGGAGCGCAAGATCCAGCTGGTGGCCGACGCGGCCGCCCGCTGCCGCGTCCGCCTGGACCGGAACGAGCTGCGCGACGTCACCGGCGAGATCGAGTGGGCCAAGGTCACCCAGTCCACCCCCGCCGACTACCCGGCCGCCGTCCGCAAGGCGGGCCGCGAGGCCCCCCGCGACCCGGCCGAGATCGCCCAGATCTACGGCATGTACGAGCAGCTGAAGCGGGACCGCGTCATGATCGACTTCGAGGACGTGCTGCTCCTCACGGTCGGCATCCTCGAGGACCGGCCCGACATCGCCGACGTGGTCCGCAGCCAGTACCAGCACTTCGTGGTCGACGAGTACCAGGACGTCAGCCCGCTCCAGCAGCGGCTGCTCGAGCTCTGGCTCGGCGACCGCGACAGCCTGTGCGTGGTCGGCGACGCCAGTCAGACGATCTACTCCTTCACCGGCGCCACCCCCGACCACCTCCTCGACTTCCGCACCCGCTACCCGCAGGCCACCGTGGTGAAGCTGGTCCGCGACTACCGCTCCACCCCGCAGGTGGTGCACCTGGCCAACGGGCTGCTCGCGCAGGCCCGCGGCCGGGCCGCCGACCACCGGCTGGAGCTCGTCTCGCAGCGCGAGCCGGGCCCCGACCCGGTCTTCACCGAGTACGCCGACGAGCCCGCCGAGGCCGAGGGCGTGGCCCGCCGGATCCGCGGCCTGATCGACGCCGGGGTGCCGGCGGGGGAGATCGCGGTCCTCTACCGCATCAACGCCCAGTCGGAGGTCTACGAGCAGGCCCTCGCCGACGCCGGGGTGCCCTACCAGCTGCGCGGCGCGGAGCGCTTCTTCGAGCGCGTCGAGGTCAAGCAGGCCATCGCGAACCTGCGCGGCGCCGCCCGCTTCGGAGCGAACGACGCCGTCCTCGACGACGTCGTCGAGCTGCCCGCGCAGGTCCGGGCCGTGCTGAGCGCGAACGGCTGGACCCCCCAGCCCCCGGCCGGCTCGGGGGCCGTGCGCGACCAGTGGGAGTCGCTGGCCGCCCTGGTCCGGCTGGCGGAGGACTTCTCCCGCGGCCGGGCGCGCGAGGTCACCCTCGCGGACCTGGTGGTCGAGCTGGACGAGCGGGCCGTGGCCCAGCACGCCCCCACCGTCCAGGGCGTCACGCTCGCCTCCCTGCACGCGGCGAAGGGCCTGGAGTGGGACGCGGTGTTCTTGGTCGGCCTGACCGACGGCATGCTGCCGATCACGTACGCGAAGACCGACGAGCAGGTCGAGGAGGAGCGCCGCCTCCTGTACGTCGGGGTCACCCGGGCGCGCCTGCACCTGGGCCTGTCCTGGGCGCTCTCGCGCTCTCCGGGCGGCCGCGCGGCCCGGCGGCCCAGCCGGTTCCTCAGCGGCCTGCGGCCGGGCTCCCGGGCCGCCGGCGCCAGCCGCTCGACGGGCGCCTCCGGGGTCATCGAGCGGGGCCGGGCGCGCGGCCGCCGGGGCCCGGTGCTGTGCCGGGTGTGCGGCAGGACCCTCACCGACGCCGGTGAGATGAAGCTCATGCGCTGCGAAGAGTGCCCGTCCGACATGGACGAAGGGCTCTACGAGCGGCTGCGCGACTGGCGTGCGGTGCAGGCGAAGGCCCTGGGACAGCCGGCGTACTGCGTCTTCACGGACAAGACGCTCATGGCGATCGCCGAGGCCGTGCCCCACGAGGAGGGCGAGCTCGCCGTGATCTCCGGCGTGGGTGGACGCAAGCTCGACCGCTTCGGAGCCGATGTCCTGGCCATCTGTGCAGGTCAGGAGCCTGGTGAGGGGGACGGGGCCGACGCGTAGAAACTCGTCGGAAAAATAGTTTGCACATGCCCCGCACATCCCCATAGGTTCTTAGCAACGGAAACGGTGGCTTCTGAGAAGCCTCCGCTCCGTGCTGTACTTATCCGAATACACGGGACGGGCCGAGAGGCCGGTCCCCGAGACGCCGAGAGGAGGCGAGACCCGTGATCAGCTTCAACACCTTCACCAAAATGACCGATCGCTCGGTCGCCGCTTCCTCCTGCCTGCGTGATTCCAAGCTCGTCGCCTTCACCTCCGGTTTCCAGGGCACCGGTCTGTCCGCGATCTCCGCGATCAGCCCCGTCTCCCCTGCGACCCTTCCCGTCCGTGAGCGGATCGAAGGCAATGAGCGACCGACCCAGGCACCGGCAGCAGTAGTGGCGCAGGCACAGGCCTATGCCTTTGCCGCCACCGGTGCCGGACACCCGAAGCAGACGACGCAGCACCACACGATGTGGGCCTTCCGTGGGCTCGAACCCTGGAGTGATCCAGCCTGATCTGATCAGGCCGGCGCCTTCAGGGCCGCGGAACCCCACCCGGGATCCGCGGCCCTTCTGTTTGTCCCCCGACGGGACGACGGAGCGAAGGGGCCTCGGGACTGGCAGCACCCGGTACCAGCCGAACACCGGCCCACCAGGCCGGACCGACCAGACGAGGAACGAAACCACCGTGCAACTCGAAGCGCACGCCCCGTCCGTACCGCCCTCCCACTTGACCTCTCCGCCCGCAGTCCCGGAGGACTCCGCCTTGACTCCGCTCACCGCGCTCACCGCGCTCGACGACGCCATCGAGAACCTCGGCGTGCCCGTCCCGTGCCGTACCTACGACCCCGAGGTCTTCTTCGCCGAGTCCCCGGCCGACGTCGAGTACGCCAAGTCCCTGTGCCGCACCTGCCCGCTGGTCGAGGCCTGCCTCGCCGGCGCGAAGGAGCGCCGCGAGCCCTGGGGCGTCTGGGGTGGCGAGCTCTTCGTGCAGGGCGTGGTCGTCGCCCGCAAGCGTCCCCGTGGCCGTCCGCGCAAGAACCCGGTCTCGGCATGAACGCCCGCGGCACGATCGACCGCCCCCTCACGTACGACCCCCTGAAGCAGGCCCCGATGACCCCGCACGCCAGCGAGCAGCCCTCCGGCTCCGCCCACACCGACTTCACCACTCCCGGCGCGAAGCTCTCGCGTCAGAACAGGACCCGCGAAATGCAACTCATCCCAGAAGCCCTGGCTCGTGCTCATATGCACGAACGGATGCGCGAGATCGACGCGGAACGGCAGGCCGTCCGTCTGATCAACGCCCGCCGCATGCAGAAGCGCGCCGAGCGCGTCTCGATGCGGGCCCGCCGCGCCCTGGCCATGGCGGTCATGCACTGATCAGCTCCGGCTGACTCGCCTTCCCGTGGGGACCGGTCCGTCAGGACCGGTCCCCACGGTGCGTTGCGCAGGCGCACCCCGGTGCGGCGGCGATATCGTCTGGTGGTGGACCAGCACACTCCCCACCCCGCATCCCCGGGTCCCGGAGCCGGGACCGTCGTGTGCGCCCGATGCGGCAAGCACAGCCCCGAGGGCGCCCCGCCCACCTGGACCTGCTCCGTCGAGAACGGCACCCGACAGTACTTCTGCGACGACTGCGCCCGGGCCAACATCCGCGCCATCGAGGGCAGACTCGACTCCGCCTGGTGGTGACCCCGCCCGGTGGCGACCCCGACCCGACTCAGTCCTCCGGCACGAACCCCGGCAGCCAGGACTCCAGCTCCTCGCGCAGCCGGACCGTGGCGCCGAGCTGACACAGGACGCCGATCGTGCTCAACGTGACGCGGTGGATCAGAAGGTAGGCCGGCGGCAGGTTGAGCTGCTTGCCCAACTGGTACGCGGGGGAGCGGGGATCGGCGATGCGGGCCGCCTGGCCGCGGATCCAGCCCCGGGTGAACGTGAACTCCGCCACCAACGCCGGCTCGATCATCGGCCGCAGGTACTCCAGCACCGCGTCCGGGTCGAGCTCGATGGAGTCCTTCACGAAGCCCGCCGCGCACAACTGCCGGTAGACCTCGTCCCCGTCCCCCGCCAGCGCCATCCGCAGGGAGGTGCCGATGGTGCGCGGCAGGCCGCCCGGAAGCCGGTCGACCGTGCCGAAGTCCAGCACGCCCAACCGCAGTCGGCCGTCGTCGTCCGCCAGTAGCCGGAAGTTGCCCGGGTGCGGGTCCGCGTGGAGCAGCCCCGTCCGCGCGGGTCCGGAGAACAGGAAGCGGGCCAGCAGTTGCCCGGCGCGGTCGCGCTGCTCCTGTGTGCCGTCGGATATGACCTCCGAAAGCGGCGTCCCCTCCATCCACTCGGTCACGAGCACCTGTTCGCCCTGGTGCACCACGTCCGGCACGACCACGTCGGGGTCCCCCGCGAACACGTCCGCGTGCGACCGTTGGGACTCCGCCTCCAGCTCGTAGTCCAGCTCCTCCTCGATGCGGCTGCGCATCTCGCTGATCAGCGGCTTGAGGTCCATGCCGGGGATCAGCGGCCCCAACAGCCGGGCGAAGCGCCCCAACTGGGCCAGGTCCGACAGCAGCGCCTCCCCGGCGCCCGGGTACTGCACCTTGACGGCCACCTCCCGCCCGTCGTGCCACACCGCCCGGTGCACCTGCCCGATCGAGGCCGCCGCCGCGGGCTTGTCCTCGAACTCCAGGAACAGTTCGCGCCAGTCCGGCCCCAGCCGTTCGGCCAGCACCTGGTGCACGGTCCCGGCCGGCAGCGGCGGCGCCGCCTCCTGAAGCTTCGTCAACGCGGCGCGGTACGGCCCCGCCACCTCTTCCGGCAGGGCCGACTCGAAGACGGACAGGGCCTGCCCGAACTTCATCGCGCCGCCCTTCAACTCGCCCAGGACCTTGAACAACTGCTCGGCGGTGCGCTGCTGGAGCTCGCGCGCCACGATCTCGGCGGACTTGCCGCCGATCATCTTGCCGAGCCCCCACGTCGCCCGCCCCGCGATGCCCAAGGGCAGCGCGGCGAGCTTCGCGGTACGGGTGACCGCCTTCCGGGGAAGATCAGACATACGCCCCTCCAGATCCCACTCAGCCGCGCCGCGAGCGGCGGTTACCCGGCCATTGTGTCGTGTGGCTCTCGCCGGCCGACGGAGTGCTCCTGCGGTCCACCGCCCACCGCCCCGCAGGGGCAGCCGGGATGGGGTACCAGCACGCTCCGCCGCCAGTCCAGTCCGGGCAGCGCCGCCTCCCAGCGCGCCCCCGCCGAGCCCGGCAACTCCCCGTCCAGGAAGGCCAGGGCATGCGCCGCGGCCAGCCCCGCGACCGCCACGGCCAACCCCATGTCGCAGGCCGGCCCCGCCCGCCCCCGGCCCGAGCGCCACTGGGTGAGCAGTCGCGGCCAGGCCGGGTCCCGGTCCACCCGCTCCCGCTCCATGCACCCGGCGCACGCGGTGTCCCCGGGCAGCACCAGGGGGCCCACGATGCCCGTGCCCTCCAGCACTCCCGCGTACAGGTGCGGGGTCCCCGACGCGAGCCAGTCCGCGGCCCGTCCCGGATCGGGCGCGTGCGCCTCGATCCCCTCCCGGGGTGTGACCACCACGAGCGCCGGCCGGGCGGCCCCGTCGGGCCCCGGCGCCCGGCCCCGACCGGCACCGGGGCCGCCGTCCCGGTCGCCGCCGGGGCCGCGCTCGGGCGCCGAGTCCCGTACCAGCTCCGCTCCCGCCACCGCCCGGCGCAGACCCACGGCCTCCGGGGGCATCCCGCCGGGCACCGGATCGCCCGGCTCGACCACGCCGCCGTCCATCACCTCCACCCTGCCCACCCCGGCACCCGACAGCACCGAGGCGATCACCGCCCCGACCCGGCCCAGCCCGCGCACCTGGACCCACGCGCCCCGCCGGGCCGCCAGTGCGCGCAGGGCCCCGCCCGGCTCGCGCCGCCGCAGCGACAGCGAACCCAGGTCCGGCCGCAGTCGCTCCACCAGCTCGATCCGGCGGCGCACCGACTGGGCCGCCGCACCGCCCGCGGTCACGTCCTCCAGCAGCCCCGCCTTCGCCAGTCGGGCCACCAGCTCGTCCGCCCGGCCCTCGGGCAGGCCCAGCACCCGAGCCCGCTCCCGCAACGCGGGCGGCCCGAGCGAGCCGTCGAGCTGCTCGATGAAACTGCCCGTCGCCATGTCGATCGGCCCGAGCACCACCGCCTGCGCCGGCGTGACCCCGAACTGCACCGTCTGGAGGTCACGCCAGGCCCGCGCCAGTGCGGGCTTCACCTTCGGATACATCGCACGCCCCCTCGTCCCCGCAGGCCACGCGCCCACGAGGGACCGCGCGCCCGTCCGTGGCAACGCGTCCGTCATGGCCCGCGACCCGCACCGAGCCGTGCGAGCAAAGCGAGCATGCCGGCCGCCCGGACCCCCCGCTCCGAGTTATCCACAGCACACAGGAATTAAGGCTATTAATAGTTCAAACCCGGCACGTGCGGGACGTCGGTGAGGGCCACCCGGTACCGTCGTGGGGTGTCCGCCGATCCCCCGCACCGCGCCGTCGAAGTCCGCCGGAGCGCGCGCCGCCGCAGGACCGTCTCCGCCTACCGAGAGGGCGACCGCACGGTCGTCCTCATCCCTGCCCGCATGTCTGAGGCCGAGGAGCGGCGCTGGGTGGGCGTGATGCTGGACAAGCTCGCAGCCCAGGAGAGCCGCCGCAGCCTCGGTGACGCGGAGCTGACCGAGCGGGCCGCACACCTGTCCGGGCAGTACCTCGGCGGCCGTGCGCGCCCCCGCGTGGTCCGCTGGGTCACCAACCAGAACACGCGCTGGGGCTCCTGCACCCCCGCCGAGGGCAGCATCCGGCTCTCCCACCGCCTCCAGGGCATGCCGGAGTACGTGATCGACTACGTGCTGCTGCACGAGCTGGCGCACCTGCTGGTCCCGGGCCACGGCCCCCGCTTCTGGGAGCTCCTGGAGGCGTACCCGCGCACCGAGCGGGCCCGCGGCTACCTCGAGGGCGTGGTCGCCGCCGACCGGCTGCCGCACCTGCCGGCCCCGCGCGAGGGCGGCGCCCCGGACGCGGCGGAGGGCCCGACCGGGGCGGCCGCCCCGACCGAGGTCTGAGCCGGCCCCTTCGGACGGTGCGGTCGCGCCCCGGAGCAAGCCGGCGCGGATCCCGCGCCACCCCGCCTGACGAGCCGTGAAATGTACCGTCTCCGTACCGGCCCGGCCGGATCCCGCCGGCTGCCGTTAGCCTGGCCGTACGCATTCAACCGGGACGGGGGCGGGCTTCACGCATGGTCAGGGAATTCCAGCGCGGCCACAAGGCGAGGATCAGCGACCTCACGGCGGGCACCGACCTGTACGTCGGCGTCCACATCGAGGGCCCCGGACTGGCCTTCGACATCAGCTGCTTCGGCCTCGACGCGGACGAACGGCTCTCCGACGACCGGTACTTCGTCTTCTACAACCAGCCGAAGTCGCCCGAGGAGTCCATCCAGCAGCTCGGCCCGCAGGCCGGGGACACCGAGTCGTTCCGCGTCACCCTGGACCGGATCCCGGACGCCGTCCGCACGCTGTCGTTCACCGCGACCATCGACGGCAACGGCCAGATGTCGCAGATCGGATCCGGCCACATCCGGATCGTCGCCGGCGGCGAGGAAGTCGCCCGGTACGCCTTCACCGGCGCGGAGTTCAGCACCGAGCGGGCCGTGATGCTCGGCGACTTCTACTTCAAGGACGTCTGGCGGTTCGCCGCGGTCGGCCAGGGCTTCGACGGCGGACTCGACGCGCTGCTGAAGAACTTCGGCGGCGAGGTCGCCGAGGAAGTGGAGCAGGCGCAACAGCCGGCCCCGGCCGCCGCGCCCCCCGCCTTCGCCCCGCCGCCGGCCCCGGCCCCGCAGCCCGCCCCGGCGCCGGTGCCGCAGACCCCCGCCCCCGCGGCGTACCCCTTCACCCCGGCCCCGGTCCCGCAGCCCACGGCCGTGGCCCCCGTCGCACCGCCCGCACCGGCCCCGGCGTCCCCCGCGGTCCCCCCGGCTGCCGTCCCCGCACCCTTCGGCCCGCCCGCCACCGCCGCGGTCCCGGCCCCGGCGACCGCACCCCCGGGCATCCCGGGTCCGGTCCCGCCGCCCGGCATCCCCGGTTCGGTCCCGCCGCCCGGCATCCCCGGCTCGGTCCCGCCCCCGGGCGTCGCCTCCGGCATCCCCGCGGGCGCCCCGGGCCAGCCCTTCGGCGGCGGCCGTCAACTCGCCCCCGTACCACCGGAGGTCGGCCTGCGCGCCGTCCTCACCAAGTACGCGGAGGTCCCCGTCGGCGACCGCTGGACCGAGCAGAACCCCCAGCAGGTCCGCGTCACCCTCACCAAGGGCCAGTCCATCCTCGCCAAGCAGGGCAGCATGGTCGCCTACCAGGGCGACATCGACTTCGCCCACAAGGGCTCCGGCCTGCTCGGCAAGCTCACCGGCCAGCTCACCGGCCAGGGCATGTCCCTCATGCGCTGCGCGGGCGAGGGCGAGGTCTTCCTCGCCGACGAGGCCAGCCGCCTCTTCGTCATCCGCCTCGAGAACGACCAGCTCTACACCAGCGCGCACGGCGTCCTGGCCTTCGACGAGAGCCTCGACACCGAGGTCCGCCGCATCGAGGGCGCCGGCCTGCCCGGCGGCGGCTTCTTCTCGATGCTCTTCTCCGGCACCGGAGCGGTCGTCGTCAAGACCCGCGGCACCCCGGTCGTCCTCCCGGTCGGTGCGGCCACGTACGTCGACGGCAACGCCGTGATCGCCTGGTCCGCCGGCGCCCAGGCCGTCACCACCACCGCGCTGCGGCTGCGCCGCTCCGGCTACGCCAGCGCCCAGTCGGAGGCCATCAACCTCCAGTTCCGGGGCGCCCCGGGCAACTTCGTCGTCGTCCAGCCCTTCGAGGCGTGAGGCAGGCCATGGATACGCACACGATCGGCGCGCACGGCGCCCCGGCCCCGGCCACCGTCGTCCGGATGGCCGTCCACAGCTCCAAGACCCTCAAGGTCACGATGGTCACCGGCCAGGACCTCATCGCCAAGGCCGGCTCGATGATCGCCTACGACGGGTACGTCCAGTTCGACGGCGCCCCAGCGACCCTGCGCCGCAGCGCCGAGGAGATGGTCACCGGCGAGGGCGGCCGGCTCATGCTCTGCCGCGGCGACGGCGACCTCTACCTCGCCGACTACGGCGGCGACGTCCTCGTCCTCCACCTCGACAACGAGGCCCTCTCCGTCAACGGCTCCACCCTGTTGGCCTGCGACGCCTCGCTCCAGCTCACCATCGAGCCCGTCAAGGGCGTGGCCAAGCTCTCCGGCTCCGGCCTGACCAACCTGGTCGTCCGCGGCACCGGCTGGGTGGCCCTGGTCAGCCGCGGCGTCCCCATGGTCCTCGACTGCGCGGAGCGCGAGACGTACGTCGACCCCGACGCGCTCGTCGCCTGGACCACCGACCTGGAGATGAAGGCCAAGCGCACCCTCAAGGCCGGCGCCCTCATCGGCCGCGGCAGCGGCGAGGCGCTCCAGATCGGCTTCAAGGGCCACGGCTTCGTGGTGGTGCAGCCCAGCGAGGACACCGCCGACCGCTTCAAGATCCGGGGCTGAGAGGAGCACCGACCCACCATGCACAGCACACTCTTCGCCCACGTCCCGGTCGAGTCCACCGGCCGCTACACCCTGCAGAACCCGCAACTGCTCAAGGTCGAGATCGGCCAGGGCAACGGCGCGGTCCTCGCCCGCCAGGGCGCCATGGTCGCCTTCGAGGGCCAGGTCGACTTCCAGAGCCAGTACAAGAACCGCACCTGGCGCAACGTCGAGCGGATGGCCGGCGAGCGCCTGGAGCTCATGAAGGTCAAGGGCGCCGGCCAGGTCTACCTCGCCCACTACGCCCAGCACATCCACGTCATGGACGTCGGCGGCGGCGTCACCGTGGGCAGCGGTTCCGTGCTCGCCTTCGACAGCAGCCTCGGCGTCGGCATCGTCGCCGTCGACAGCGCCGTCGAGGTCGCCTCCGCCGGTGCGTACAACCTGGAGCTCACCGGCAGCGGCAAGGTCGCCCTCCTCACCTCCGGCGAGCCGCTGGTGCTGGAGGTCACCCCGGAGACCAACATCTGCGCCGACGCGGACGCGGTCATCGCCTGGTCCACCACCCTGCGGACCCAGATGCAGGCGCCCACCTCCACCTCCGCCGTGTGGCGCCGCAAGGGCGCGACCGGCGAGGGCTGGGAGATGCAGTTCCAGGGCCGCGGCCACGTCCTCATCCAGCCCAGCGAGCTGCTGCCGCCCCAGCACATGCGCGGCGGTGCCTTCGGCTTCGGGCTGCGCGGCAACAGCATGGGCGGCAGCCGCAACTGACGCCGGTCACGCGCGAAGGGGCGGCCCCGCACGCAGCGGGGCCGCCCCTCGGCGTTTCGTACCGCGGCCGGCTACAGCCGGGCCCGCGTCGCCTCCAGCAGGCGTACGACCGACTCGTCGGCCACGCCCGCCACCTCGTCGTACCCGAACCAGCGCAGGTCCAGCGACTCGTCGCTGATCTCCGCCTCCACCCCGGCCGGGGCCAGCGCGGCGTACTGCACGTCCAGGTGCCAGTTGCACGGCGCCGGGATCGGGTGCCGGTCCAACCGCACCGGGCCGCCGGGGAGCAGCGCCAGCCCGGACGCGATGCCGGACTCCTCGCGCGCCTCGCGCAGCGCCGCCTCGGCCAGCGTCGCGTCGCCCGGCTCGCAGTGGCCGCCCATCTGCAGCCACATGCCGAGCTTCTTGTGCAGCGTCAGCAGCACCCGCCCGGCCACCGGGTCGATGACGAGGGCGCTGCTGGTGACGTGCCCCGCCGTGCAGGGCTTGTACATGCCGTCGGGGTGCGCGGCGAGGTGCTCCAGGTAGAGGTCCCGCAGCTCGGGCTGGTCCTCGTAGCCCTTCAGCACGAGGACCGCGTCGTCGTACAGGTTCACTTCTCGCCGTCGCCCTCGTTCTCGTCCTTCTTGGCCGGGTCGTTCTGCTGCGCAGCCTCGCCGAGCATCTTGTCGAGCTCGGAGAAGTCCAGCTGCTCGCGGTGGACGAAGCCGTCCGGGTCGTCGAGGTCCGAGGCCGTCGGCAGCATGTCCGGGTGCTCCCACAGGCCGTCGCGGCCGTCCACGCCGCGCGCGTCCGTCAGCGAGGCCCACAGCCGGGATGCGTCCCGCAGCCGGCGCGGCCGCAGCTCGAGACCGATCAGCGTCGCGAAGGTCTGCTCCGCGGGACCGCCCGTGGCGCGGCGGCGGCGCAGCATCTCGCGCAGTGCGTCCGCCGAGCCCAGCCGGGGCTTCGCGGCCTCGTGCACCACCGCGTCCACCCAGCCCTCGACCAGCGCGAGCGCGGTCTCGAGCCGGGCCAGCGCGGCCTTCTGCTCGGGGGTGTCCTGCGGCTGGAACATGCCGCCCTGGAGCGCCTCCTGCAGGGCCTCCGGGTTGCTCGGGTCGAGCTGGCCGACGACGTCCTCCAGCTTCGAGGTGTCGACCTTGATGCCCCGCGCGTACCCCTCGACCGCGCCGAACAGGTGCGAGCGCAGCCACGGCACGTGCGCGAACAGCCGCTGGTGGGCCGCCTCGCGCAGGGCCAGGTACAGCCGCACCTCGTCCGCCGGCACGCCCAGGTCCTTGCCGAAGGAGGCGATGTTCACCGGCAGCAGCGCAGCCTTGCCGGCCGGGCCCAGCGGCAGGCCGATGTCGGTGGAGCCGACCACCTCGCCCGCCAGCACGCCCACGGCCTGGCCGATCTGCTGGCCGAACATGGCGCCGCCCATCGAACGCATCATGCCGAGCAGCGGGCCGGCCATGGCCTGCATCTCCTCGGGCAGCACGCTGCCCATCGCCGCGCCCACCCGCTCGGCCACCGGGTCGACGAGCTCCTTCCACACCGGCAGGGTCGCCTCGACCCACTCGGCACGGCTCCACGCGACGGCGCTGCCGGCGCCCGAGGGCAGCGAGGTGGCCTGGTCCAGCCAGAGGTCGGCCAGGCGGACGGCCTCCTCGACGGCGGCCCGCTCCGCGGCACCGACGCTGGCGTCCTTCACCCCGTCCTGGGTGCCCTGGGCGACCGTCTGGCGGGCGATGTCCTTGGCCATGTCCCAGTTCACGGGACCGCCCTCGTAGCTCAGCATCTGGCCGAGCTGCTGGAACGCGGCGCCCAGGTCGGTCGGGTTCATCGACCCGAACATCGCGGCGAACGGGTTGTCCGCGCCGCCCGGCAGGCCCGCCCCGCCGAACCCGAACGGATTCGCCGGGCCGCCCTGGCCGCCCTGATCGCCCTTCTTCTTGCCCTCGTCGCCGTGCTCCGGCTCCTCCGGCGGAAGGCCGAATCCGAATGGGGTGTCACTCACGGGGTTCCTCGGCTCGTAGGGCCGCCGGCGATTGCCGACGGCGATGGTGCGACAACACCTTCAAGCGTAGACACCACACCCGGTTCCGGGCTCGGTGCTCCGCCTGCTGCGGGGCTGCGGCAGGATGGACGTCACCTGGTGCGGACGCGTCGCATCGTGCCCGCACTGAAGACAACCGCTGGAGACGCCCGGTGAGTTCCCCAGACCGACAGGTCCGAGCAGTGCACGACGACGAAATTCGCCAACGGCGAAACAACGGCGTGCGCGGCCCCGTCGTGGCCGTGACCGGCGCCGCCTCCGGGGTCGGCGCGGCGCTCGTGCAGCGCCTGGCCGAGTCCGACGAGGTCCGGCGGATCGTCGCGATCGACGAGCGGCGCGGCGACTGCGATACCGCTACCTGGCACGTCCTGGACGTGCGCGACCCGGCCATCGCCGAGAAGCTGCGCGGCGCCGACGTGGTCGTCCACCTCGCGCTCGACCTCGATCTGGAGACCGACCCGGCGGCCCGTACGGCGTACAACGTGCGCGGCACCCAGACCGTGCTGACCGCGTCGGCCGCGGCGGGGGTGCGCCGCGTCGTGCTGTGCACGTCCGCCATGGTCTACGGGGCGCTGCCCGACAACGACATCCCGCTCTCCGAGGACGCCGAGCTGCGGGCCACCGCCGAGGCCACCGGCGTGGGCGACCTGCTGGAGATCGAGCGGCTGGGCCGCCGGGCCCCCCGGGCGCACCCCGGCCTGAACGTCACCGTCGTCCGCCCGGCCGTCCTGGTCGGCGGCACCGACACCGCGCTGACCCGCTACTTCGAGTCGCCGCGCCTGCTCGTGGTGGCCGGCTCCCGCCCCACCTGGCAGTTCTGCCACGTCGAGGACCTGGTCAGCGCCCTGGAGTACGCCGCCCTGGAGAAGGTCGAGGGCGAGCTCGCGGTGGGCTGCGAGGGATGGCTGGAGCAGGAGGAGGTCGAGGAGCTCAGCGGCATCCGCCGCATGGAGCTGCCCTCCGCGGTCGCGCTGGGCGCGGCCGCCCGGCTGCACCGGATCGGGCTGACCCCGTCGCCGGCCGGGGACCTCGCGTACACGATGCACCCGTGGGTGGTGAGCGTCAGCCGGCTGCACGACGCCGGGTGGCGGCCGCGCTGGACGAACGAGGAGGTGCTCGCGGAGCTCCTCCAGGAGGTCGCGGGCCGCCACACCGTCGCCGGCCGGCGGCTGGGCCGCAAGGACGCGACCGCCGCGGGCGCCGCCGGCGCCACCGTCGCCCTGCTCGGCGCGGCCGCGGTGGTACGCCGAGCCCGCAAGCGCCGCGGCATCTGACCGGCCGCGCCGCGCCGGCCCGGGCGGGGGCCGACGCCGGTCGAGACGCTGCGGGCGGTCCGGGCGGGTCCGGTCCGCGGCGCCTGTAGGAGTGTCCATATTCCGGGCCGGGAGGCCCGGGTGATCCGGGGATTCCCCGATGTCAGAGGGGTAGGGCACGATGGAAGGCATGGCACCGCACTTCGACCACCCCGGCGAGCAGGCGGCAGCGGACCCGATCCGGCTGCTCGCGATCCGGGAGACCCCGCTCTCGCTGGACGAGGTCCACAAGGCCGTCGGCGACGACGCCACCGGCGGCACGACCTTCTTCGTCGGCACGGTGCGCGACCACGACGGCGGGACCGACGTGGACTCCCTCGGCTACTCCTGCCATCCGACCGCCGAGGCCGAGATGCGCCGGGTCGCCGAGCGCGTCGTGGCCAAGTACCCGGTCCGGGCGCTGGCCGCCGTCCACCGGGTGGGCGACCTGGCCGTGGGCGACACGGCCGTGATCGTGGCCGTCTCCTGCCCGCACCGGGGAGAGGCCTTCGAGGCCTGCCGGATGCTGATAGACGACCTCAAGCACGAGGTGCCGATCTGGAAGCACCAGCGGTTCTCCGACGGCACCGAGGAGTGGGTCGGCGCCTGCTGACCACCCCGGAGGACCACCCGTCCGGCGGCGTGTGACGCCCCGCCGGTGCAGGTCGCCGCGCCCCCGATTTGCGTAACCCGGCCGCCGACGCCAGCGTTGGATTCCACACCATCGTTTCGGCCGTACTCAAGGGGTAGGGAGGCCAGGAAATGGCGTCACTCGCGTGGTTGCTGATCCCGCTGTTCGCCGCCGTCGGGGTGGCGATATGGGCCGGCTGGGCGGCCCGTGACCGCACCGCCGGCGACATATCCGAACTGGCCGGGTACGCGCGGTTCCGGGAGGCGATGGCCCGCGGGGAGAAGGCGCCCTCCGGTTCCGAGGCGCTCTGAGACGTCCCGTACTGTCGTTCCATGTCACGCCGCACCGCGACGATGCTCGCCGCCACGCTGATGCTGTTCGCGCTCCTGTGCGCGGGACTCTTCATCAAGGTCCCGTACTCGGAGATGAGCCCCGGCCCGACGGTGAACACCCTCGGCGAGTCGCGCGGCGAACCGGTCCTGCGGATCTCCGGCCACAAGACGTACCAGACGAGCGGCCACCTCAACATGACGACCGTCCGCGTCACCGGCGCGGACTACGACATGAACCTCGTCGAGGCGGTCTACGGCTGGCTCTCCCACGACAACATCGTCGTGCCGCACGAGAACCTGTACCCGGACGGCAAGACCGAGGAACAGTCCACGCAGGAGAACGCCGAGGAGTTCAGCCAGTCCCAGGAGAGCGCCAAGGTCGCCGCGCTCAAGCAGCTGGGCATCCCGGTCACCTCGCGCGTGATCGTCGCCAGCGTGGTCAAGGACAGCCCCTCCGACGGCCGGCTGCACGCCGGCGACGTGATCAGGTCGGTCGACGGCAGCCCCGTGAAGGAGCCCGGGGACGTGGCCAAGCTCGTGACGAAGCACAAGGCCGGCCAGCCGGTCGTGTTCACGGTCGTCCCGGCCAAGGAGGCGGCCGCCGCCGAGAAGGCGCAGCGCGAGACCCGGGGCACCGAGAAGGTCACGATCACCTCCGGCAAGTCGCCCGAGGACGGCCGCGCCGTCGTCGGCATCCGCGCCGGGACCGACCACACCTTCCCGTTCACCGTCGACATCAACCTCGCCGACGTGGGCGGGCCGAGCGCCGGCCTGATGTTCGCCCTCGGCATCGTCGACAAGCTCACGCCGCAGGACCTCACCGGCGGCAGGTTCGTCGCGGGCACCGGAACCATCGACGACGACGGCAAGGTCGGCCCGATCGGCGGCATCCAGATGAAGACCATCGGCGCCCGCAACGCCGGGGCCCGCTACTTCCTCACCCCGGCCGACAACTGCGCGGCGGCCGCGAAGGAGACCCCCTCGGGCCTGACCCTGGTGAAGGTCGCCACCATCGGCGACGCGGTGAAGGCCCTGGAGAAGATCAGCAAGGGGGACACGGCCGGGCTGCCCAGCTGCCGGCCCTGACCGTGCCCCCGCCCGCGGGCGGACTACTCCACGAAGGTCGCGGCCAGCGCCTCGGCCAGCCCCGGCACCAGGTCGGCGCCGGTGAGGACCTCGCTCGCCGAGTCCTTCTCGCGCAGCCGCACCGCCGACTCGCGCGCGCCGTCACGCAGGACGGCCACGGTCATCCGGACCTCCTGGCGGTCCGGATGCTTCGCGACCCAGGCGGCCAGCTGCTTCTCGGACATGCCCTGCGGCACGGCGGCCTCGGCGGACGGCGGCAGCATCTGCCGCTCGACCGCCAGCGCGCACCCGGCCACGGCGTCCGGCCAGGCGATCGTGCCGAGGAACTCGTCCAGGGGCGTCCCGGCCGGCACCTCGTCCTGCTCGACGGGCGTCAGGGTGGCGGCGCCGCTGTCGGTGCCGTCGAGGCCGAGCTGCGCGGCCAGCTGCGGCTCCTGCGCGCGCAGCTTCGCGGTGTCGACCAGGGCGAAGAGCCGGGCCGGCTGGTCCCAGCCGAGGGTCGCGGCGTATTCGTCGATTTCGAGGACGGCACGGGTCAGCGGGCTGGCCGCCATGGGGGTGCCGGAGGTGGAGATGTTGGACATGACCAACATCCTGCCTCGTTCGGGGCCGATAACGGGAACTGACCAAGGCCTCAGTAAGTTGCACGAGTGGGCCCCTACCATCGGGGGCCCCGCTCCACAGACACCAGCGACTTCGAGGTGCGAACCTTGGCTTTCCAGATGCCGGACCGCGGCGGAGGCCCTTCGGGGCCACGGATCAGAGTCGGCCGCCCCTCCCGGCGCGCCCGGACCCTGCTGACGACACTGGGCGTGCTGGCCGTGCTGGCCATGGCGTTCGTGATGTTCGCGGGGTTCTGGACGGACTGGCTCTGGTTCCGGTCGGTGCACTACTCGTCGGTCTTCACCACGACCCTGTGGACGAAGGTCGGGCTGTTCTCCGTCTTCGGGCTGCTCATGGCCCTGGCCGTCGGGTTCAACATCTGGCTGGCCCACCGGCTGCGGCCGCCGCTGAGCGCCATGTCGCTGGAGCAGCAGAGCCTCGACCGGTACCGGGTGGGCGTCGCCCCGTACAAGAAGTGGCTGCTGGCCGCGATCGCCGCGCTCGTCGGGCTGATCGCCGGCGCCTCGGCCGCCGGCCAGTGGCGCACCTGGCTCATGTACGTCAACGGCGTGCCCTTCGGGAAGAAGGACCCCCAGTTCGGCCTGGACGTCTCCTTCTACGCCTTCGAGCTGCCCTGGTACCGGTTCCTGCTGGGCTTCGGCTTCGCGGCCGTCGTGCTGTCGCTGATCGCCGCCGCGATCGTGCACTACCTCTACGGCGGACTGCGCCTGACCAGCCCGGGCGCGCGGGCCACCGCGGCCGCCACCGGGCACCTGTCGGTGCTGCTCGGCGTCTTCGTCTCCCTCAAGGCCGTCGCGTACTGGCTGGACCGGTACGGCCTGGCGGTGAAGTCCAGTGACTTCAAGGCCGCCGACAACTGGACGGGCCTGCGGTACGTCGACGCCAACGCCTACCTGCCGGCCAAGACGATCCTCTTCTGCATCGCCGCGATCTGCGCCGCGCTGTTCTTCGCGACGCTGTGGCGGCGCACCTGGCAGCTGCCGGTGATCGGCTTCGGCCTGATGGTGCTCTCCGCGATCCTGATCGGCGGCCTCTACCCGGCCATCGTGCAGAAGTTCCAGGTCCAGCCGAACGAGCAGGCCAAGGAAGCGCCGTACGTCGACAAGAACATCCAGGCGACCCGCGAGGCGTACGGGATCGACACCACCGACGTCACGGACTACTCGGGCCAGCCGAACACGACGGACAAGAACAAGCTCCGCCAGGAGGCGAACACCACGGCGAGCATCCGTCTGCTCGACCCGAACATCGTCTCGCCGGCCTTCCAGCAGCTCCAGCAGAACAAGGGCTACTACGGCTTCCCGTCCACCCTGGCGGTGGACCGGTACAAGGCCCAGGACACCGTCATCGGTCTGCGCGAGCTGAACCTCGGCGGCATCCCGAAGAACAACTGGATCAACGACCACTTCCGCTACACGCACGGCTTCGGCGTGGTGGCGGCCAAGGGCACCGAGGTCACCTCCGACGGCGCCCCGGTCTTCACCGAGTCCGGCCTGCCGGCCAAGGGCCAGCTGGGCCCGTACGAGCAGCGGATCTACTACGGCGAGGAGACCAAGCAGTACTCCATCGTCGGCGGCCCGCAGCTGGAGCTCGACTACGCCGACGACAAGGGCGAGAAGGAGACCCGCTACGAGGGCAAGAGCGGGGTCAACCTCGACAACGCCTTCAACCGGGCCGCGTACTCGCTGGCCTTCAGCGAGCCGCAGATCCTCTACTCCGGCGCGATCGGCGAGGGCTCCCGGATCCTGTACCACCGCACGCCCAAGGAGCGCGTCGAGGCGGTCGCCCCGTGGCTGACTATCGACGGCGCCGCCTACCCGGCGGTGGTGGACAACCGCATCCAGTGGATCGTGGACGCCTACACCACGACCAACGGCTACCCGTACGCCTCGCGCACCACCCTGGGCGAGAGCACCACGGACTCGCTGACCAACAGCCGGCGCGCGGTCGTCGCGCAGGAGAACCGGGTCAACTACATCCGCAACTCCGTCAAGGCCACGGTCGACGCGTACGACGGCACCGTCCGGCTCTACCAGTGGGACACCCAGGACCCGGTCCTCAAGACGTGGATGAAGGCCTTCCCCGACACGGTGAAGGCGAAGGGCGAGATCCCCAGGGCCCTGCTGGACCACCTGCGCTACCCGCAGGACCTGTTCAAGGTCCAGCGCGAGCTGCTCACCCGGTACCACGTGAAGGACCCGCAGACCTTCCTCAGCGGCAGCGAGGTGTGGTCGGTCCCGAAGGACCCGACCACCAAGGACACGGCGGTCCCGCCGTACTACCTGTCGATGAAGATGCCGGGCCAGCAGAGCCAGGTCTTCTCGCTCACCACCACGTTCACGCCCAACGGGCGCGACAACCTGAGCGCCTTCATGGCGGTCAACGCCGACCCGGGCACCGAGGACTACGGCAAGATCAGGGTCCTGAAGCTGCCCACGGCCAATCCGGTCGACGGACCCAAGCTGGTGCAGGCCAAGTTCAACTCCAAGCCGGACATCGCCCAGGAGATCAACATCCTGAGCCGGGGCGACTCGCAGGTGGAGTACGGCAACCTGCTCACGGTCCCGCTCAGCGGCGGCATGCTCTACGTCGAGCCGGTGTACGTGCGCGGCGGCGGCCTCAAGTACCCGCTGCTGAAGAAGGTCCTGGTGACCTACGGCGACGAGACGGCCTTCGAGAACACCCTGGAGAAGGCGCTGAACGTGGTCTTCGGGGCGGAGGCGCCGACCACGGGCAACAACCCGCCGGGCACCACCACCAAGCCGCCCACGCAGAACGCGACGGTCAAGCAGGCGCTGGCCGACGCGGCGAAGGCCATGGAGGACGCCGACAAGGCCCTGAAGGCCGGCGACTGGGCGGCGTACGGCAAGGCCCAGGACGAGCTGAAGGCGGCCCTGGAGCGGGCGCAGGCCGCCGAGGCGAAGACCGGGCAGCCCACGCCGAACGCCTCGGTCTCGGCCGGGGCCACCCCGCCCCCGGGCGGATAACCGGTCGGGACCCCGCCCCGCGTCGTGATACTGTGGTTTCACCGACGCGGGGTGGAGCAGCTCGGTAGCTCGCTGGGCTCATAACCCAGAGGTCGCAGGTTCAAATCCTGTCCCCGCTACTGAAGACGAAGGCCCGGATCCTGAAGGATCCGGGCCTTCGTCGTGCCGTCCCCGGTCCGCTGTCAGACCGTCGTCGTACGGTCTCTTCTGCCACCGTCCCGGTATCGCTTTGTCACGGTTCGGCACCCGTCATATGCCGTATCCGCGATCTGTCCCCCGTGTGGGGTGAGTTGGGGCATGGTCGTGTTTGACTTGTCTCTCTGTGGGCATGTCGACAAAACGCTGTAGGGACCTCACTGGCTGCGACGTTCCCGGTGTACGCGGGTAGCAGGTGATGCGACGATGGGATTTATGGGGGACAGGTCAACTCTGCTGGAGACAGGGCGGTTTGTGCGGGCGGATTCCGACGAAGTGAAGGCGGTGGACGTGGCGGGCCAGGGGCCTGACGCGCGACCGGCCGACGGCGCACCGACCGGCGCCGCGGCCGAGGCCGCACTGGCCGACGCCGTCAACGAGGCCGTCACGGACGAGGCCGTGTCCGACGCCGAGTTGGAGGCCCGGTACCGCCCCGCCGCCGAGTCCGGCGACCCGGGCGCCATGAGCGTGCTCGGCGCCCTCCTCCTGCGCCGCGGCGACCTCGCCGGCGCCGAGCGCTTCCTGCGCGCGGCCACCGGCGAAGGCGACCGCGCCGCCGCAAACAACCTCGGCGTCCTGCTCCTCCAGCGCGGCTACCCCGAGGAGGCGGCCGGCTGGTGGCGGGTCGCCGCCGTCGCGGGCTCGTCCCCCGCCGCGCACGCCCTCGGCCGCCACTACCGCGAGCGCGGCGACGAGCCCGCCGCCGAGTACTGGCTGCGCCAGGCCGCGGAGTCCGGCCACGCCCTCGGCGCGTACGCGCTCGCCGACCTCCTGGAGCACCGGGGCGACGCGGGCGCCGAGCGCTGGCTGCGGGCCGCCGCCGAGCAGGGCCACCGCGAAGCCGCGTACCGCCTGGCCCGACGGCTGCGCGCCAAGCGCCCCACCGAGGCCGAGCAGTGGTTCCGGCAGTCCGCCGCCCGCGGCCACCGCCGGGCCGCCCTCCACCTGGGCTCCCTCCTGGAGGCCCGCGGCGAGCTCAAGGAGGCCGGGCGCTGGTACCTGTCCGCGGCCAAGCAGGGCGAGGCCCGGGCCGCCTGCGCGCTGGGCTTCCTGCTGCGCGACGCCGGCGACGAGGAAGGCGCGGCCACCTGGTGGCTGCGGGCCGCCGAGGACGGCGACGGCAACGCGGCCAACGCCCTGGGCGCCCTGCACGCCGCCCGCGGCGAGACCGAGACCGCCGAGCGCTGGTACCGCGCCGCCATGGACGCGGGCGACCACAACGGCGCGTACAACCTCGGGCTGCTCTGCGCCGCCCAGGACCGGGTCCCGCAGGCCGAGCAGTGGTACCGGCGCGCCGCCTACGCGGGCCACCGCGAGGCCGCCAACGCGCTCGCGATCCTGCTGCTCCAGGCCGGCGACGCCGCGGGCGCCGAGCCCTGGTTCTCCAAGGCCGCCGAGGCGGGCAGCGTCGACGCCGCGTTCAACCTGGGCATCCTCTTCGCCAGCCGCGACGAGGACCACTCCGCCCTGAAGTGGTACGAGCGGGCCGCCGCCGCCGGCCACACCGACGCGGCGCTCCAGGTCGGCATCGCCCTGGTGCGCGACGGCGAGGAGCGCGCCGCCGAGCGCCACCTGCGGTGCGCGGCGGGCGGCGGCAGCGCCGAGGCGGCCTTCCGGCTGGCCTCCCTGCTGGAGTCCCTCCAGCCCCCTCCCGGGCCCGTGGGCCTCGGGGAGCGGGTCGAGCGGACCGAGAGCGAGGAGTGGTACGAGCGGGCCGCCGAGCAGGGGCACCGCAGGGCCCAGGTGCGCGTGGGCATGCTCGCGGCCACCCGCGGGGAGCTGGGCAAGGCCGCCCGCTGGTACCGGGAGGCCGCCGAGGCGGGCTCCCGCAACGGAGCCTTCAACCTCGGGCTGCTGCTGGCCCGGGAGGGCAGCGAGCCGGAGGCCGCGCTGTGGTGGACCCGGGCCGCCGTGGCCGGGCACGGCCGGGCCGCGCTGCGGCTCGCGCTGCTGGCGGCGCGGCACGGGGACCTCACCGAGGGGCAGAAGTGGTGCGCCCGGGCCATGGAGCTGGGGCCCGAGTCGGTGGCGGAGCGGGCCGGGAAGCTGCGGGAGGCGCTGGCGGCGGAGGTCAGCGCGTAGGCCGTCCGCGCCGGACCCCCGCCCGACCCGCGCCGCGTCCGGGGGCGCCATGTAATGGATTTGCCCCCGGCGTGAACCGTGACGTAGTGTGGGGTTCACCGACGCGGGGTGGAGCAGCTCGGTAGCTCGCTGGGCTCATAACCCAGAGGTCGCAGGTTCAAATCCTGTCCCCGCTACTGAAGACGAAGGCCCGGATCCTCAAGGATCCGGGCCTTCGTCGTGTTGTTCGTGTTGTCCGTCGTGTTCGCCGGAGGGTGGCGGAGGGAGCGGGGCCCGGAGGCCCCGCGGTCCAGGCTCCTACCGGCAGTTCGGGCACAGGCCCCGGTACGTGACCTCGACGTCCGAGACGACGAAGCCGAAGCGCTCCGAGTCGGGGAGGTCGGCCAGCGGGTTGCCCGCCGGGTGCACGTCGCGGATCGCGCCGCAGCCGGCGCAGACCAGGTGCTGGTGCGGCCGGTGCGCGTTCGGGTCGTACCGCTTGGCCCGGCGGTCGGTCGAGACCTCCAGGATCTCGCCGAGGGAGACCAGCTCGCCCAGGGTGTTGTAGACCGTGGCGCGGGAGATCTCGGGGAGCCTCTCCACGGCGCGGGCGTGTACTTCGTCGGCCGTCAGGTGCACGTGGTCACCGTCGAGCACCTCGGCCACGACGCGCCGCTGCGCGGTCATGCGCCAGCCGCGTCCGCGGAGCCGTTCCAGCAGGTCACTCATGAACACCAGCCTAACAGCGAGGGTGACCCGGTGTAGATCCCGAACGGTTACGGAATTGGATGGAGCCTCGACTTGGATGGCATCCAGGGTGGGCCGAAACGCGACGGTGGGCCGGAACCCTACCCCAGGGCCCCGGCCCGCCGCCCGGTGCGTGCGGCGTCAGGCCGCCACGGTCCGCCGGGCCGGGACCCAGCAGCGGATGACGTCGCGGACGGAGACGATGCCCACCGGCCCGCCGTCGGCCAGCACGATCAGGTGCCGGAAGCCTCCGTGCGCCATGGCTTCCGCGGCCTCCTGCAGGGTGGCCTCCGGCGTGCAGAACACGACGTTGTTGGTGGTGTGGGCGGAGACGAGTTCGCGGTCGGGGTCGTGTCCCGCGCCCACGGAGTTGAGGATGTCGCGCTCGGTGAGGATGCCGATGCCGCTGGTCTCGGGGTCGAGGACGACCGCCGCGCCGACCCGGCGGCCGGACATGAGGCAAGCGGCCTGTCGGAGGGTGTGGGCGGGTCCGAGGGTGAGGATCAGGGTGCTCATGGCGTCGCGGACGAGCATGGAGTCAGCCACCTCCTGGGGGTGAGATCCTCCGCTCGGGCGGAGCGCTTAGAGAAGGGATTCACAAGCGCACAAGCGGAGGATTCTCAGACTCCCACGACCACTGAGGGTCATCAAGAGGGCGCACGCGGTCGTTACCGCACGCGGCGTACCGCGCGGCGCACGGGGACGCACGCGTCAGCCGCGGGGGCGCAGGTACCCCAGCATCTGGTCGTGGAGCAGGCCGTTGGACGCCGCGGCGTTGCCGCCGTGCACCCCGTCGACCCCGTCGATGCTGGTGAAGCGGCCGCCGGCCTCCTGCACCACGACCGCGATGGCGGCCATGTCCCACAGGTTCAGCTCCGGCTCCGCACACAGGTCCAGCGAGCCCTCGGCGACCATCATGTACGGCCAGAAGTCCCCGTACCCGCGCGTGCGCCAGCAGGCCCGGGTCAGCTCCAGGAAGCCCGGCAGCCGGTCCCGCTCCTCCCAGCCGGTCAGCGAGGAGTACGCGAACGAGGCGTCGCCCAGCGAGGCCACCTTCGAGACCCCGATCCGGCCCTCCTCGCCCAGCGCCCCGCCCGTGAACGCCCCCGCGCCCTCGGCCGCCCACCAGCGGCGCCCCAGCGCCGGCGCCGAGACCACGCCGACCACGGGGCGGAACCCGCCGGTCGCGTCCTCCTCCATGAGGGAGATCAGCGTGGCCCACACCGGGACGCCCCGCACGTAGTTCTTGGTCCCGTCGATCGGGTCCACCACCCAGCGCCGGGGGCCCTCGCCGACCAGCCCGTACTCCTCGCCGAGGATCGCGTCGGCCGGCCGGGCCTCCTCGATCAGCCGCCGGACCTCGCTCTCCGTGGCGGTGTCGGCCTCGCTCACCGGAGTCATGTCCGGCTTGGTCTCCACCTTCAGGTCCAGGGCCCGGAAGCGGGCCATCGTGACCTCGTCGGCGGCGTCCGCGAGGCGGTGGGCAAGGCGCAGATCATCGTCATAAGCGGGCATGGCCGAAACAGTATCGGCCCACGATGCGGACGGGCACGCGCCCCGGCGGGTCGCGCCGCGCACCCCCTTGACACCTCCGCCGGGCCCGTCAACGCTGACCGGGAAGGCGTCCCCCGGCCGCGTCGGGGGAGGGGAGGCGAAGATGCCGACGGCTCGGGAAGCCCTGCTGGACGCCGCCGGAGCGGCCCTCGCGATACGGCCCTGGCCCACCGTGCGCATGGTCGAGGTGGCCGCCGCCGCGGGCGTCTCGCGGCAGACCCTCTACAACGAGTTCGGGGGCAAGGAGGGCCTGGCCCGCGCCCTCCTGCGGCGCGAGACCGACTGGTACCTCGACGGGGTCGACCGGGCGCTGCACGCGGCCTCCGGCGGACGCGAGCGACTGGCGGCGGTCGCCGAGTGGACCGTACGGGCGGCCCGCGCGCACCCGCTGTTACGGGCCCTGCTGACCGGCTGCTGGGACCCGGCCCTGCCCGCCCCGCGGCCCCACCCGGACCGGCCGTCCTCAGCCGTACCGGCCCAGCGCAGGGCCGACGCGGGCGTGCCCGGCCCCGCCGAGCTGGCCCGTGCGGTACGGGACCGCACCGCGGCCGCCCTCGAACCAGGGGAGGCCGCCCGGCGCCGCAGCGAACTGGCCGTGCGCCTCGCGCTCTCCTACGTGATCGCCCCCGCCGAGGAGGGCGGCGAGGCCCTGCGCGAGCTGCTCGGGCTGCCGCCCGGCCCGTCCGCCCCCGCGCCCGACCGGCCGGGCCCGCTCGGCCGGCGCGTCCCGGACCCGCGGCGGTTCAGTGGGCGGAGCCGGAGAGCTGGAGACCGATGACCCCGACGATCACCAGCGTGATCGAGACGATCTTCAGGGTGGAGACCAGGTCACCGAGGAAGACCATGCCGTAGATGGCGGTGCCGGCCGCGCCGATCCCGGTCCACACCGCGTACGCCGGCCCGACGTCGAGCTTCTTCAGGGCCAGGGTCAGCAGACCGAAGCTGCCCAGGGCGAAGCTCGCGAACGCGATCGTCGGCCACAGCCGGGTGAAGCCGTGCGAGAGCTTCAGGCAGACGGCGAAGCCGGTTTCCAGGATCCCCGCGACCACGACCAGCAGCCACGCCATGACGCACCTGCCTCCCCGCACACTCGGTGACTGCTTCGTCTCACTTGGTGCGATTATGCATTTACCAGACCTCCCGCCCGCCAAACCCCGAGGCGTCACGGAAGGGGCCGGTCAGTCGCCCTCGCGGCGCTCCCGCGTGGCCAGCAGCCGCCGCAGCGAGTACAGCCGCGCCGGGTCCGCATGGCCCTCGGCGACCCACTGGTCCAGCGCGCAGTCCGGCTCGTCGTGGCTGCACGCGCGCGGGCAGCCCTCCGTACCGCCCATCAGGTCGGGGAAGGCCAGGATCACGCGGGCCGGGTCGACGTGGTGCAGGCCGAAGGAGCGCACGCCCGGGGTGTCGATGACCCAGCCGTCGCCGTCCGGCAGCGGCAGCGCCAGCGCCGAGGTGGTGGTGTGCCGGCCGCGCCCGGTCACCTTGTTGACGTGCCCGGTGGCCCGCTGGCGGCCCTTGGCGACCAGGGCGTTGACCAGCGTGGTCTTGCCGACGCCGGAGTGGCCGACGAACGCGGTGACCCGGTCCGTCAGGAGCTCGCGGACCCGGTCGGCGGCGTCCCCGGTCTCGAGCTCGTCCCGGTTGACCACCACGTGGGCCAGGCCCAGCGTGGCGTAGGTGTCGAGGATCTTCTCCGGCGGCGCCAGGTCCGACTTCGTCAGGACCAGCAACGGCTCCAGGCCGGCGTCGTACGCGGCCACCAGGCAGCGGTCGATCATCCGGGGCCGGGGCTCCGGGTCGGCCAGGGCCGTCACGATCGCCAGCTGGTCGGCGTTGGCGACCACCACGCGCTCGTACGGGTCGTCGTCGTCGGCGGTACGCCGCAGCACGGACTTCCGCTCGCCGATCCGCACGATGCGGGCCAGCGTGTCCTTCTTGCCGGACAGGTCCCCGACGAGGGAGACGGTGTCGCCCACGACCGCGGCCTTGCGGCCCAGCTCGCGGGCCTTCATGGCCAGCACCTGGCGGTCCTCGACCAGGCAGGTGAGCCGGCCGCGGTCCACGGTCAGGACGAAGCCGTCGGCCGCGTCCTCGTGCTTGGGCCGGATGTTGGTCCGGGGCCGGTTGCCCTTCGGGTTGGGGCGGGACCGGATGTCGTCCTCGTCGGTGTGCTTGCCGTACCGGCGCATCGCTCAGGCCTCCGAGCCCGCGAGCATGCCGGTCCACATCTTCGGGAAGTCGGGCAGCGTCTTCGCCGTCGTCGCCACGTTCTCGATCTCCACCCCCGGCACGGCCAGGCCGATGATCGCGCCGGCGGTGGCCATCCGGTGGTCGTCGTAGGTGTGGAACACCCCGCCGTGCAGCGCGCGCGGGCGGATGTGCAGGCCGTCGGCGGTCTCGGTGACGTCGCCGCCCAGCTCGTTGATCTCCTTGGTCAGGGCCGCCAGCCGGTCCGTCTCGTGCAGCCGCAGGTGCGCGACGCCCCGCAGGGTCGACGGGGAGTCGGCCAGGGCGGCCACCGCCGCGATGCCCGGGGTCAGTTCGCCCACCTCGCCGAGGTCCACGTCGATGCCGTGGATCCGGCCGGAGCCGGTGAAGACCAGGCCCTCGTCCGTGAGCTCGCACGAACCGCCCATCTCCGTGAAGATGCGGCGCAGCTCGTCACCCGGCTGGGTGGTGCGGCGCGGCCAGTCGCGGACGGTGACCGTACCGCCGGTGATCAGGGCGGCCGCCAGGAACGGCTGCGCGTTCGACAGGTCCGGCTCCACCACCAGGTCGCGGCCGAGCAGGGCGCTCGGCGAGACCCGCCACACGTTCTTCTCGCCGCCCGCCTCGGGGGTGTCGACCTGGGCGCCGGCCGCGCGCAGCATCTCCACGGTCATGCGGATGTGCGGCAGCGACGGCAGCGTGTCGCCCACGTGCCGCACCTCCACGCCCTGGTTGAAGCGCGGGGCCGACAGCAGCAGGGCGGAGACGAACTGGGAGGACGAGGAGGCGTCGATCTCGACGGTGCCGCCTTCCAGGGCGCCGCCGCCGTGCACGGTCAGCGGCAGCGCGCCGCGACCGCCGTCGTCGATCCGGGCGCCCAGCGCGCGCAGTGCCGTGATGACCTGGCCGAGCGGGCGCTCGTACGAGCGCGGGTCGCCGTCGAACCGGACCGGGCCGTCCGCCAGGGCCGCGACCGGAGGCAGGAAGCGCATGACGGTGCCCGCGTTGCCGACGTCCACGGTGGCCGGCCCGTGCAGGCCGGCCGGGATGATCCGCCAGGCCTCGCCGGTGTCCCCGGCGCCGCCCGAGCTGGAGGAGACGGTCTCCTCGATGCCCACGCCCAGGGCGCGCAGCGCGTCCGACATCAGCTGCGAGTCGCGCGAGCGCAGCGGTCGGCGCACCCAGCCCGGCTCCGCCGCCAGCGCGGCCAGCACGAGGGCGCGGTTGGTGACCGATTTGGACCCCGGCACCGTCACGGTGGCACGAACGGGCCCGTCGGCGAGCGGGGCGGGCCAGAGGGCGGGAAGCGCGGGGGTCTGGGTCATGCCCTCACTCTAGATGCTCGGGACCCTGCCCCCCTGCCCGGAACCGGGCCCGTCTCAGGGGTCGGAAGACCCCGCCCCGGGCGGACCCCCCACATGATCGACAGGACGAGCCTAGCCCTCGATCAGCGGGGCCAGCAGCCAGCGCCCGCCGCCGATCAGGGAGCACAACGAGACCGCGTGGAAGAGGAACAGCCACATCGCCGGGTGGACGTGGGTCAGCCGGGCGAGCTGGTCGGCGTCCGAGTCGGGCGCACCGCCGTGCCGCCGCTTGCGCTGCAGCTCGAACACCGGCCGCACCCCGCCCAGCAGCAGGAACCACACCACCCCGTACGCGAACAGCGCCTGCACCTCGGTCGGTGCCAGCCACGACACCAGCAGGAACGCGCCCCCGGTGAGGACGGTGGTCAGCACCCCGTACGCATTGCGGATCATCACCAGCATCAGGAGCAGCAGCGCGGTAGCCGCCCACAGCAGTAGCGTCACGCGGTGCGCCCCCAGCAGCGCGGCCCCGCCCAGGCCGAGCAGGGACGGGGCGGTGTAGCCGGCGGCGGCGGTCAGGATCATGCCCGGGCCGGTCGGGCGGCCGCGGCTGACGGTCAGTCCGCTGGTGTCGGAGTGCAGCCGGATGCCGTCCAGGCGGCGGCCGGTGAGCACCGCGACCAGGCCGTGCCCGCCCTCGTGCGCGATGGTGATCGCGTTGCGGGATATCCGCCAGGCCGGCCGCGGTGCCACCGCGGCCAGCGCGACCAGGCCCGTGGCGACGACCAGCCACGGCTCGGGCGCGGCCTGCAGTCCCGTCACCCGGTCCCAGAGCCCGCCCAGTGCGCTGCTGTCCATGATGTGGCCGTCTCCTTGCGGTAGGTCTCGCGTGCCGTGGCAGTGTTGCAGGCATGTGCGGACGGTATGCATCGAGTCGTGGGCCCGAAGAGCTGGTGGAACGCTTCGGGATCGAGAAGTGGGAGCCCACGGAGGCGCTGGCACCCGACTACAACGTGGCGCCCACCAAGCAGGTGTACGTCGTCCTCGACCGCCCCCTGAAAGACGCACGGGACCCGCGCCCGGTTCGCCAGCTCCGCGTCCTGCGGTGGGGCCTGGTCCCGTCCTGGGCCAAGAACCCCGACGGCGCCGCCCGGATGATCAACGCGCGGGCCGAGTCGCTCCACGAGAAGCCGTCCTTCCGCAGGCCCTTCGCGCAGCGCCGCTGCATCATCCCCGCCGACGGCTACTACGAGTGGGTCACCGGCGGCGACGAGCGCGAGCTGGAGGTGGAGGGGAAGCGGAAGCGGCCCCGCAAGCAGCCGTACTTCGTGCTCCCCGCCGACGGCTCGGTCTTCGCGATGGCCGGCATATACGAGTTCTGGCGGGACCGCACGCTGCCCGACGAGCACCCCCGGGCCTGGTGGGTGACCTGCTCGGTGATCACCACCGACGCCGAAGCCGCCCCGCTGGGCGTCGCCCCGGCCGAGGGCCCGCGGTCCCTGGCCGAGATCCACCCCCGGATGCCCCTCATGCTCACCCCCGACCGCTGGGACGCCTGGCTGGACCCCCGCCACACCGACACCGACCGGCTGCGCGGACTGCTCGCCCCGCCGCCCGAGGGGCTCATGCGGGCCTACCCGGTGCCGACGGCCGTGTCGAACGTGCGCAACAACGGCCCCGAGCTGATGACCGAGCTCGACGCGCCTGAGCTCGGCACCCTGTGGTGACGGGGCAGGATGGCGCCATGACGCGCACCCGCACGCAATCCGTCGAGACGCCCGCGGGCGAGGCCCGGATCACCTGGCACACCGCCCCGGACGCCCGCCTCGTGCTGGCCGTGGGCCACGGCGCCGGCGGCGGCATCGAAGCCCGCGACCTCCAGGCCCTCGCCGCGGCCCTGCCCGGTCGCGGGGTGACCGTGGCGCTGGTCGAGCAGCCCTGGAGGATCGCCGGAAAGAAGGTCGCGTCCGCGCCCAAGGTCCTCGACCAGGGCTGGCGGGGGCTGTGGCCCGCCCTGGCCGCGCCCGGCCTCCCCGTGGTCGCGGGCGGCCGCAGCGCCGGGGCCCGGGTGGCCTGCCGCACCGGCCGGGAGCTCGGAGCGCTGGCCGTGCTCGCGCTGGCCTTCCCCCTGCACCCGCCCGGCAAGCCGGAGAAGTCCCGGGCCGAGGAGCTGACCGAGGCGGGTCTGCCCACCCTCGTCGTGCAGGGCGGCCGGGACTCCTTCGGCCGGCCCGAGGAGTTCCCGGAAGGCGGGTTCTCCCTGGTCGAGGTACCTTTTGGGGACCACGGGTTCGCCGTGCCCAAGAGGGCGGACATCGGCCAGGACGAGGCCCTGGAGCTCATCACGGGGGCCGTCGGGGACTGGCTGGAGAAGCTGCCCGGCTGATTGCGGAGGCCGCGGTTCCATTCCCGTCGGGGATGTGGCGACGGACACCCGCCCGCGCCCGCCGGCCCGGGAATGCGCCGCCCGGCCCCTCTGTTGTGCCAGACGTCGGTAAACGTACGCACGCACGCCAGAGGAGAGGGACCGCATGGGTTCGACCATTTGCCCGAACCGTCCGCAGGCCGCCGACCTGGAGTGGACGGTGCTGCCGGGGCCCAGGCGCGCCCCTGCTCGGGCGGCGGACGGCCAGGATGGTCGACTATTCTCCGATTCGAGCGGGTCCGCCCACGGCCTCGCCCCGGTGTTGGAGGAGGTGGGTCCTGTCTCTGGGACCGACGACGGCCACGTGGAGGAGACGACCGCCGAGCGCAACGCGCGCTTCGAGCGGGACGCCCTCGGTTACCTCGACCAGATGTACTCGGCCGCGCTGCGCATGACGCGCAATCCGGCCGACGCCGAGGACCTCGTGCAGGAGACGTACGCGAAGGCGTACGCGTCCTTCCACCAGTTCCGCGAGGGCACCAACCTGAAGGCGTGGCTGTACCGCATCCTGACCAACACCTTCATCAACTCCTACCGCAAGAAGCAGCGGGAGCCGCAGCGCAGCGCGGCGGAGGAGATCGAGGACTGGCAGCTGGCCCGGGCCGAGTCGCACATGTCGACCGGTCTGCGCTCCGCCGAATCGCAGGCGCTCGACCACCTGCCCGATTCTGATGTCAAGGAAGCGCTCCAGGCCATTCCCGAGGAGTTCCGCATCGCCGTCTATCTGGCCGACGTCGAGGGCTTTGCGTACAAGGAGATCGCGGACATCATGGGTACACCCATCGGTACGGTCATGTCGCGACTGCACCGTGGCCGCCGCCAACTCCGTGGAATGCTCGAGGACTACGCCCGTGAGCGCGGGCTGGTCCCGGCTGGCGCCGGAGAGTCGAACGATCGGAAAGGCTCGGGCTCATGAGCTGCGGAGAGCCGCACGAGACGGACTGCTCTGAGGTCCTGGACCACCTATATGAGTTCCTCGACCACGAGATGCCGGACAGCGACTGCACGAAGTTCGAAACCCACTTCGGGGAGTGCAACCCCTGCCTCGAGAAGTACGGGCTCGAACAGGCCGTGAAGAAGCTGGTGAAGCGCTGCTGCGGGTCGGACGACGTCCCGACCGACCTGCGCCAGAAGGTGATGGGCAGGATCGAGCTGATCCGCTCCGGCCAGGCCGTCCCCGAGCAGGACGTCAGCGCTCCGCCCGCCACCGGCTGAGTTCCGCCGATTCACCCGAACGGCCGCCCCGAACGCATCACTTCGTTCACCCGAAGGTGCTAATCCGGGGCTACCCGGACGGCGCAATACGAAAATGGGGCCCGGCAGCGACCGGGCCCCACCTATTCTCCCCAATCGGTGCCGCCGCACCGATTCGTACCGGGTTTATCCCGGGTGCACGGGGAGGAGAGCGCCATGCGGGCACTTCCGCCGGGGGCGCGCGTCCTCATTCTGTGCGCCCTGTTCGGCGCGGCCCTCTGCGCCGCCCCCGCACTGACCGCCGCCGGCACCCCCTGGCCGGCCGTCGCGGTCCTCGCCACCCTCTACCTCTGCGTGGAACTGGTCCGCGCCTGCCGGACCTTCGACGCCCGCGTCCCCCAGGGCCTGGGCGCCTTCCTCCCCGTCGTCCTGGCCGCCGTCTTCCTGCTGCCCCCGGCCGCCGCCGCGCTCGTCGCGGTCCCCGGCGCGCTCGCCGGGCGCGTCGAGCAGCGCCCCGCCGGGGTCCGGCGCGGGTGGCACGCGGCCCAGCAGGCGCTGGCCGCCTGGGCCGCCGGGCACACGTACGCCGTCCTGCGCGGGCCGGCGGCGCTCGGCGGAGCCGACCCCGGCCAGGGGCCGCACTTCCCGTACGTGCTGCTGCCCGCCGCCGTCGCGGCGGCCGCCTTCTGCCTCGTGCTCACCGCCCTCGACGGTCTGGTCCTGGCCGCGGCCGAGCGGCGGCCGGTCCGGGCCGCCTGGCGCGGGCTGGTGTTCCGGGCCCTCGTGCCCTTCTGGGTGCACGGGCTGGCCGGGCTGATGATGGCCGTGCTGTGGCACAGCCCCTACGGGGCGCCGGCCGCCCTGCTCGTCCTGCTGCCCATGTACATCTCCTGCTGGGTGTTCGCCCAGTACCAGCAGGAGCGGGCCGCCCACCAGGCCACCATCCGCGCCCTCGTCCAGGCCGTGGACATCAAGGACCGCTACACCCGCGGCCACAG
Organism: Streptomyces sp. NPDC093225; assembly: GCF_044753805.1. Lineage (NCBI taxonomy): Bacteria > Bacillati > Actinomycetota > Actinomycetes > Kitasatosporales > Streptomycetaceae > Streptomyces > Streptomyces sp. NPDC093225. The sequence goes on along the minus strand of NZ_JBIVNX010000043.1, from coordinate 26,860 downwards.
CGAGCGCGTCGGCCAGGCCTCCGCGATGATCGCCCGCGAACTGGGCATGCCGGAGGAGCGGCTGGAGGTGGTCCGGTTCGCCGGGATCCTGCACGACGTCGGCAAGCTCGGGGTGCCGACCCGGCTGCTGCGCAAGGACGGGCCGCTGACCCCCGACGAGCGCCGCGTGATCGAGCTGCACCCCGAGTACGGGCACGAGATGGTGCGCGGCATCGGATTCCTCGGCGAGGCCCGGGCGGCGATCCTGCACCACCACGAGCGGGTGGACGGCTCCGGCTACCCCTACGGGCTGACCGGGGACCAGATCCCGGAGCTGGCCCGGGTGGTGGCGGTGGCCGACGCCTTCGACGCGATGACCTCCACCCGCTGCTACAGCCGGGCCCGGCCCGTGGCGACGGCCGTGGCGGAGCTGCGGCGGTGCGCGGGGGCGCACTTCGACCCGGTGATGGTGGGCGCCCTGGTGCGGGCGGTCGAGCGGGAGGGGTGGAACCCCGCGGTCACCTCGGACGAGGACACCGTGTCGGTGGCCGCACCGAGGGCGGCGGACGGTCCGCGGTCGGGGGACGGTCCGCGGGCCGGGGACGGTCCGCGGGCGGCGGAGGAGCCGGTCGCGGCGGACGGGCCGGTGCCCGGGCCCGGTACCGCCACCACGCCCGGCGGGCTGGTGCCCGGCCAGGGCGGCAGCGGCGCCGGGGCGCGGGCCGCGGGCGCCCCGCGGCGGCCCGGAGAGGGCCGGTGACGGCCGCGGTGCCCGGCGGCGACGCCCCCGGGCCCTGTCGCGGCGGGACGGCGGCGGTGGCCCTGGTCCGCGGGTCGGCCGCCGCCCTCACCGCACTCGCCCTCGGCTGGACGCTCTGGCACGGGGTCGTCGAACCCGCCACCGCCCTCGCCTTCGGCGTCCTGATCACCGTCGGCGAGCTGGCCCGCAGGGAGGCCCCCGAGGCCGCCGGCCACGCCCTGGCGGGGGGCCGCCAGCCCGCCCCGCTCGGCTCCGCGGGAGCGCTCGCCTACGCCCTGCTCGGCCAGAACGCCGGCCGCCCCACCCACCACGGCGTGCTCCAGATCGTCGCCGTCGTGGTGGCCGCGGCCCTCGTCGGCGTGGTCCCGCACGTGGCGACGGGCCGGGCGCCCGCCCTCGACCACGTGGCACGGCGCGTGCTCACCGTGGCCTTCGCCGCCGTCTGCTTCCAGCCCCTCTACAACTCCGGCCGCCTGGACCGGTGGCTCGGCCAGAGCCCGTACCTCGTCGGCTACCTGGTCGCGCTGCTCGGGCTCACCGCCCTGTGCGACGCGGTGCTCGCCGCCGCCCTGGCCGCGGCCCGGACCGGCTGGCCGTACGGGCCCCTGCTGCGCGACGAGCTGGGCGCCCTGCGCGGCATCGGCTCGGCGATCTGCGCCAGCGGGGTGGTGATGGCCCTCGGCACGGCGGTGGTCGGCCCGTGGGCCCTGCCGGTGTTCAGCGTGCCCCTGCTGCTGACCCAGCTGTCCTTCCGCCGCATCTGGGGCGTCCGCACCACGTACCGGCAGACCATCACCTCCCTCGCCCGGGCCACCGAGATCGCCGGCTACACGCGGCAGGGGCACGCCCGCCGGGTGGCCGCCCTCAGCTGCGCCGTCGGCCGCGAGCTGGGCCTGACCGAGCGGGACCTGACCGTGCTGGAGTACGCGGCCCTCATGCACGACATCGGCCAGCTCTCCCTCGTCGACCCGGTACCCAGCGGCGCCACCGCCCCGCTCCCCGCGCCCGAGCGGCAGCGGATCGCCCGGCTGGGCGGCGAGGTGGCCCGGCAGACGGGGGTGCCCGCGGAGGTGGCCGTCGTGGTGGAGCGGCAGGCGGACCCGTATCGGGAGCAGCCCGTGGCCGCCCGGATCGTCCGGGCCGTCAACGCGTACGACGACCTGGTCGGCGGGGCCCGGCACCCCGGTGGCTCGCTGGCGGCATTGGAGCAGCTGCGGCTGGGTACCGGCCACGAGTACGAGCCACGGGTCGTGGAGTGCCTCGCCCGGGTCCTCCAGCGCGGCGGCGGGCGGCCCTCGGGGGCCGCTGCGGGGGCCGGAGTCACCGCCTATCCCGGGGGGTAACCCATGGGTAATGAGCGGCCGTCCGAGTGGGCATGGTTGGATGCGAAGTGAGAGTGTCCGCAAGGCTGCACCGTAGACCCCCAGCCACCGCTGGGGCGCCCCCAGGCAGGCGGGAATCGTGAGGATCTTCGGAAAGGTAAGGCACCGGCCCTCCGCCTCGTGGCGGCAGGCCACCGACCGCGCGTTCACGCTGATCGGCGACGGCCGGTACGAGGACGCCGGCGCGCTGCTGACCCGTGCCGCGGACCTCGAACCCTGGCTGTCCGAGTCGTGGTTCAACCTCGCCCTGCTGCACAAGTTCCGGCACGACTGGGAGCAGGCGCGGGCCGCCGGCCTGCGCGCGGTGGCCCTGCTGGACCGCGAGACGGGCGCCCCCGACTGGTGGAACGTGGGCATCGCCGCCACCGCCCTGCAGGACTGGCCGCTGGCCCGGCGGGCCTGGCAGGCGTACGGGCTGAAGGTGCCCGGGGACCCGCGCGGCGGGTCCGGGACGGGCGAGCCGGTGGGCATGGAGCTGGGCAGCGCGGCGGTCCGGCTGTCACCCGAGGGCGAGGCCGAGGTCGTGTGGGGGCGCAGGCTCGATCCGGCCCGGATCGAGGTCCTCTCGATCCCGCTGCCCTCGTCCGGACGTCGCTGGGGCGAGGTCGTCCTGCACGACGGGGTGCCGCACGGCGAGCGGGTGACCGCGGCCGGGCCCTCGTACCCCGTCTTCGACGAGATCGAACTGTGGGCGCCCTCGCCGGTGCCGACGTGGGTGGTGCTGCTGGAGGCCGCCACCGAGGCCGACCGGGACGCGCTGGAGCAGCTGGCCTCGGACGCCGGGTTCGCCGCGGAGGACTGGTCCTCGTCCGTGCGGCTGCTCTGCCGGACCTGCTCGGAGAGCGCGATGCCCAGCGGCGAGGGCGACGGGGAGCACGTCGACCCGCACGACCACAGCGAGCCGGGCCACCCGGGCCCGCTGGGGCACCGCACGGCCGGCTCGGGCTCCCTGTGGGTGCCGGAGCGCGAGTGCGGCATCGCCGCGCCCGCGGGGCTGGTGCGGGGGCTGCTGGACGGCTGGGTGGCGGACAGCCCGGACACCCGGGAATGGCGCGACCTCGAAGAGGTGTGTTGACGCCTGCCCGTAGGCTGTACGGGTACACGCGGTGACTTGAGGAAGGCGTACGGCGGACATGGCGCAGCAGGACACGGAGCAGCAGGTCGGCGAGGTCAACGACGGGTACGTCGTGGACACCGAAGACTGCGAGGCGCGCGAGGCCGCCTACCGCGAGCGGGGCACGGCCCGCCCGATCACCGTCGTGGGCAACCCCGTCCTGCACCGCGAGTGCAAGGACGTCACCGAGTTCGGCGACGAGCTCGCCGCGCTGATCGACGACATGTTCGCCAGCCAGCGGGCCGCCGAGGGCGTGGGCCTGGCCGCGAACCAGATCGGCGTGGACCAGAAGGTCTTCGTCTACGACTGCCCGGACGACGAGGGCGTCCGCCACGTCGGTGTCGTGGTCAACCCCAAGCCGGTGGACCTGCCCGCCGACCGCCGCGTCCTGGACGACTCCAACGAGGGCTGCCTGTCCGTCCCGACCGCGTACGCCGCCCTGGCCCGCCCCGACTACGCCGAGGTGACCGGCCAGGACGCCCAGGGCAACCCGATCAAGGTGCGGGGCACCGGCTACTTCGCCCGCTGCCTCCAGCACGAGACCGACCACCTGTACGGCTACCTGTACATCGACCGGCTCTCCAAGCGCGACCGCAAGGACGCCCTGCGCCAGATGGAAGAGGGCACGCCGCGCTACGAGACCGTCCCGAACGCGTAGTCCCGGCGCCCGGGTTCGGTCGCTAGGCGGCCCGCGGGCCGCGGAAGGTCCTGCGGAACGCGTTGGGCGTGGTGCCCAGGGCGCGCAGGAAGTGGTGGCGCAGGGCGGCGGCGGTACCGAACCCGGACCGTCCCGCGATCGCGTCCACCGTCTCGTCCGTCGACTCCAGCAACTCCTGCGCCAGCAGCACCCGCTGGCGCAGGACCCACTGGTAGGGCGTGGTGCCCGTCTCCTGCAGGAAGCGGCGGGCGAAGGTGCGCGGTGACATGTGCGCCCGCTCGGCCAGCTGCTCGACGGTGACGTCCTCGGCGAGGTGCCGGTTCATCCAGTCCAGGACCCCACCCACCGTGTCGCAGGAGCTGCGGGGCAGCGGCCGCTGGATGTACTGCGCCTGGCCGCCGTCCCGGTGCGGCGGTACGACCATGCGCCGGGCGATGGTGTTGGCCACCTCCGCACCGTGCTCCTGGCGCACCACGTGCAGGCACGCGTCGATGCCGGAGGCGGTGCCGGCCGCGGTGATCACCGGGCCCTCGTCCACGTACAGCACGTCGGGGTCCACCCGGGCCCTCGGGTACTTCTCCCGCAGCGCGGCGGAGTGCATCCAGTGCGTGGTGCACCGGCGGCCGTCGAGCAGTCCGGCCGCTCCCAGGACGAAGGCGCCGCTGCACACGCTGAGCACGCGCGCGCCCCGGTCCACGGCGGCCCGCAGCGCGGCCAGCAGGGGCTCGGGGTAGTCCCGTACGGGTGCCTGCCGGTCGGCGGGCAGGCAGATCAGGTCGGCCTCGGCGAGCCGCTCGATCCCGTGGTGCGTGCTGATCGTGAACAGCCGGTCGCCGCTGGAGACCTCGGGCTCCTCCACGCCGCAGACCGCGAAATCGTAGACGGGCAGGCCCATCTCGCTGCGGTCGATCCCGAAGACCTCGCAGAAGATGCCGAGTTCGAAGGGGGCGACTCCGTTGACCAGGGCGACGGCCACGTTGTTCAACATGCGCCCAGTGTGGCAGTAATTCGTTGTCTTGCGACAGTCCTGCCACTGTCCGGATTCCGCCGCCCTCGCGACAGTGGACCCATGAACGCGATCCTGAACGCCCTCGTCGTCCTGTCCGTCGCGGTCCTGCTGGCCGGGCCCGCCGTGTACGGCGCCCTGCGCGAACGCCGGACCGACCGGCAGCTGCGCGGGGCGGCTGCCGGGTCCGTGCGGTCTCAGGCGGGTCCTATCGCGGGGTCGCGGGTTTCCTGGACCACCCACGCACCCGTGCGGCCGCCGACCAGCGGGAGACGGACGAGCAGTCGCCAGGTGGCGACCGCGGGCAGGGCGAGGACCAACAGGGACAGCCAGAAGGAGGCGGCCCAGGACATCGGGACGGTCAGGACGAGGACCGCGGCGACGTAGCCCGCCGTCGTCGTCGCCAGCCAGGGCCAGTGGGCGCCGGGCACCACGCCGGTGGGCGTGGGGCAGAGCGCGACGCGACGCTCCGGGTCCGGTGCGACCGGCTCGGCGGAGGCCAGGACGCGTTCGAACTCCGCGCGTTCCATGGTCATCCAGTGCGCCTCGCCCTCGTCGGTGACGAAGACGACCGTTTGCCGGCTGCTGATCAGCCGCCAGTTGCGGGCACCGCACAGCCAGCCGGGGCGGTCGTGCAGGCGGGCCGCGAGCAGGGCCAGTTGGCGGGGCGGTCGGGTGCCGTCCTCGAACGCGATCTCGGTGCCGTCCGCCAGCTCGAACCGGATCCGGTGGGTCGAGCGCACGGCGACCGCGCCGTCCCGGTTCCCCCGGGTCGTGTGGTCGGACCGCAGGGCCCCGGTGACCCGGGCCCGTACGGCGGGCAGGGCGGATCCGTTGCGGGCGTCGTCCCGCAGGGTCCGCGGCGCGTGCGGCACCCGCAGGCGCGGCAGGAAAGCCAGCAGGCCCAGCGTCATGAGGCAGCCCGGGACGTAGAGCAAGGCCTCCACCAGCAGCGACGGTCGGCCGAAGGCGAACGGCGGGGCCGCCGCGGCGTACCGGCCCAGGCCGCCGTTGACGTCGACCACGCCGCCGAGCTCCGGCGCGGTCGGCGCGTACAGCACCGGGACCTGGGGGACCCCGGCCAGTCGGCCGGCGTCCAGGATGCCGAGCTCGTGCCACAGGCCCAGGTCGCGGTGGTTCTGGCCCAGGTGGGCGTTGCGGACCTGCAGCGTCGTGCCGCCCGCGGCAGCGGCACCGGCCCCGGTACGGACGGGCACCTCGACCTCCAGGTCCCCGTCGTACCACTTGCTCGGGTTCTTCACGAGGCGGTCGACGGCGGTGATCCTGCCGTCGACCAGCACGGCGCCGGCCTCCTGGACGGCCGCGATCCGCCGCATGGCGTCGCCGTCGGCCCGGCCGGCCAGCTCCGTCACCACGGCCACGGCGGGTACGGCCAGCAGGGCCACCAGCAGCCAGCGCAGCACCCAGCGCAGCGGCCGCAGCGGCAGCTGCCCGGGTGGCGCCGGCACCGGCACGACCTCGCGCCGCGGCGGGATCCGGACCGGGCGGGAGCCCGCCCACGTCCAGCCGGCGGTCAGCACCAGGGCCGCGCCCCAGAGCTCCGCCACGTCGAAGCGTTCCACCGCCATGCCCGCACGGAACAGCAGGGACCATGTCCCCAGCGCCGCACACAGCAGAGCGCCCCCGCCCAAGGCCCTGGTCAGCCAGGTGTTCCTCCCCATGGGCGGGGACGCTATCAAGTCATGATCACGTCGGACAGGGCCCGCCGTGACCGTGCTCGGACGCTGCTCAGAAGTCCTCGTCGAGGTCGACCGTGCCCTCGACGGCGACCTGGTAGGCCGAGGGGCGGCGCTCGAAGAAGTTGGTCAGCTCCTGGACGCCCTGGAGCTCCATGAAGGAGAAGGGGTTCTCAGAGCCGTAGACCGGGGCGAAGCCGAGGCGGACCAGGCGCTGGTCGGCCACGCACTGCAGGTACTCGCGCATCGACTCGGTGTTCATGCCCGGCAGGCCGTCGCCGCACAGGTCCCGGCCGAACTGCAGCTCCGCCTCGACGGCCTCCTTCAGCATGTCGGTGACCTGCTGCTGGAGCGCGTCGTCGAAGAGCTCGGGCTCCTCCTTGCGGACGGTGTCCACGACCTCGAACGCGAAGTTCATGTGCATGGTCTCGTCCCGGAACACCCAGTTGGTGCCGGTGGCCAGGCCGTGCAGCAGGCCGCGGCTGCGGAACCAGTACACGTAGGCGAAGGCGCCGTAGAAGAACAGGCCCTCGATGCACGCGGCGAAGCAGATCAGGTTCAGCAGGAAGCGGCGGCGGTCGGCGGCCGACTCCAGCTGGTCGATCTTCTCGACCGAGTCCATCCACTTGAAGCAGAACTGGGCCTTCTCGCGGATCGAGGGGATGCTCTCGACCGCAGCGAAGGCGGCGGTCCGGTCCTCGGGATCGGGCAGGTAGGTGTCCAGCAGCGTCAGGTAGAACTGGACGTGCACGGCCTCCTCGAACAGCTGGCGCGACAGGTACAGGCGCGCCTCCGGGGAGTTGATGTGCTTGTACAGCGTCAGCACCAGGTTGTTCGCCACGATCGAGTCGCCGGTCGCGAAGAACGCCACCAGGCGGCCGATCATGTGCTGCTCGGCCGGGCTGAGCTTGGCGAGGTCGGCCACGTCGGAGTGGAGGTCGACCTCCTCCACCGTCCACGTGTTCTTGATGGCGTCCCGGTAGCGCTCGTAGAAGTCCGGGTAGCGCATCGGGCGCAGGGTCAGCTCGAAGCCCGGGTCGAGAAGGTTTTGCTTACGGGTGGTGCTCATTACTGGCAGGCCTCGCAGGACTCGGGGTTCTCAAGGGAGCAGGCCAGCGCCTCGGCGTCGAGCGCCTGGGGGAGCTGGGCCGGAGAGGCTGCGGCCGGGACGGCGGACGCGGCCGACGCGGCGCGGGCGATCTTCGTCGCCGGGCGCGAGCGCAGGTAGTACGTGGTCTTCAGGCCCTGCTTCCACGCGTACGCGTACATCGAGCTGAGCTTGCCGATGGTGGGCGTCTCCAGGAACAGGTTCAGCGACTGGCTCTGGTCGAGGAACGGGGTACGGGCCGCCGCCATGTCGATCAGGCCGCGCTGCGGGATCTCCCACGCGGTGCGGTACAGCTCGCGCACCTCGGCCGGGATCCAGCCGAAGCCCTGCACCGAGCCGGACGCGTCGCGCAGCGCCTCGCGGGTCTGGGCGTCCCACACGCCGAGCTTCTTGAGGTCCTCGACCAGGTAGCCGTTCACCTGGAGGAACTCGCCGCTGAGGGTCTCGCGCTTGAAGAGGTTGGAGACCTGCGGCTCGATGCACTCGTACACGCCCGCGATCGAGGCGATGGTCGCGGTGGGGGCGATCGCGAGGAGCAGCGAGTTGCGCATGCCGCTCTTCGCGACGCGGGCGCGCAGCGCCTCCCAGCGCTCCGGCCAGGACAGCTCGGTGTCGAAGTGGTCCGGGTGCAGCACGCCCTGGGCGGTGCGGGTCTCGGCCCAGGCCGGCAGCGGGCCGCTGCGCTCGGCGAGGTCGCACGAGGCCTCGTACGCGGCCAGCATGATGCGCTCGGCGATCTTCGTGGAGAGCGCCCGGGCCTCGGCGGAGTCGAAGGGCAGCCGCAGCTTGAAGAACACGTCCTGCAGGCCCATCGCGCCCAGACCCACCGGCCGCCACTTGGAGTTGGAGCGACCGGCCTCCTCGGTCGGGTAGAAGTTGATGTCCACGACCCGGTCGAGGAAGGTCACGGCGGTGCGGACGGTCTCGTCCAGCCGCTCCCAGTCCATGTCGTCGCCCGCGACGAAGGCGCCGAGGTTGACCGAGCCGAGGTTGCACACCGCGGTCTCGTCGTCGTTGGTGACCTCGATGATCTCGGTGCAGAGGTTCGAGGAGTGCACCACGCGGCCCGGCAGGGCGGTCTGGTTCGCGGTGCGGTTGGAGGCGTCCTTGAACGTCATCCAGCCGTTGCCGGTCTGCGCGAGGGTGCGCATCATGCGGCCGTACAGGTCGCGGGCCGGCATCGTCTTGCGGGCCAGGCCGGCCGCCTCGGCCTTGCGGTAGGCGGCGTCGAACTCGTCGCCGTACAGGTCGACCAGCTCGGGCACGTCGGACGGGGAGAACAGCGACCACTGCTCGTCGGAGTTCACGCGGCGCATGAACTCGTCCGGGATCCAGTGGGCGAGGTTGAGGTTGTGGGTGCGCCGGGCGTCCTCGCCGGTGTTGTCGCGCAGCTCGAGGAACTCCTCGATGTCCGCGTGCCAGGTCTCCAGGTAGACGGCCGCGGCACCCTTGCGGCGGCCGCCCTGGTTCACGGCGGCGACGGAGGCGTCGAGGGTCTTCAGGAACGGCACGATGCCGTTGGAGTGGCCGTTGGTGCCGCGGATCAGCGAACCGCGGGCGCGGATGCGGGAGTACGACAGGCCGATGCCGCCGGCGTGCTTCGACAGGCGGGCGACCTGGTGGTAGCGGCCGTAGATCGAGTCCAGCTCGTCCAGCGGGGAGTCCAGCAGGTAGCAGGAGGACATCTGCGGGTGCCGGGTGCCGGAGTTGAACAGCGTCGGGGAGGACGGCAGGTAGTCCAGCCGGCTCATCAGGCCGTAGAGGGAGCCGACCTCCTCGACGGCGGGCACGCTGTCGTCCTCGGCCAGGCCGCAGGCCACGCGCAGCATGAAGTGCTGCGGGGTCTCGATGACCTGGCGGGTGATCGGGTGGCGCAGCAGGTAGCGGCTGTGCAGGGTGCGCAGGCCGAAGAAGCCGAACCGGTCGTCGGCGCCCGCCGCCAGGGCCGAGTCGACCAGCGCGTCCAGGCGGACCGCGTGGGTACGGACGAACTCGGCGGTGCGGTCGGCGATCAGGCCCTCGCGGTGGCCGACCTCGACGGAGGCCGAGAAGGAGACCGCGCCCTGGCCGGCCGCCTCGTCGGCGATGGCGAGGGTCAGGAGCCGGGCGGCGAGCTTGGAGTACGCCGGGTCCTCGGAGATGAGCCCCGCGGCCGCCTCGGTGGCCAGCCCGCGCAGTTCGGCCTCGTCCGAGCTGGCGCTGCGGCCGCGCAGCGCGGCGGCGGCGACCCGACCGGGGTCGGTGTCGGGGAGGTCCGAGGTGAGCTCGGTGAGGGTGCGCAGCAGCGCGGCTCCGGGGCCCTGGGGCTCCTGGGACGGGTCGGACTCGGCGCGCGGTGCGGCGGGCGCGATGGTCACGGTGGGGGCTCTCCCTCGCTCGGCTCCGGGGCCGGCGCGGGCGCGGGGAAGCGCATGCGGGCGTGGCGGGTTACGCGTGCTCCGCATGGCGTCCACCGGCCCAACCGCGAGGCCCGGACGTGGTCGGCTCCGGTTCGGCTGAACCGTGAGCGCCGTCGGCAGGTCCTCGGACTTGGTCGTGCGCGGATGCGTGCACTTCATACCGTTGCGGGACAGTTCCGGATTCGCACCGGATTCCCCTGCGGCGACAGCGAGGACGAGCATACATGTGGGGGGGCCTCCCCGTGTGACCCCCTACATGTTGTGTCGTCGACGACACGGAGTCCTGGTGTGGTGCCTCTCCGCTATCGAGGCGTGGCCATGTAATGCGAAACGTATTACGATGGTCGCATGACGCCCAAGACCATCAGCTTCCGTCCGGACGCGGAGACCCACCGCGAGCTGGAGGCCCTGGCCGCCTTGCGCGACATCACCGCCTCGGACGCCATAAGACTGGCCATCCACGAGGCGTACGTGCGCGACCAGTACCGGCAGGCCGCGGCCGAGCTGGACCAGTGGCGCAACGACCCCGCGTACCTCGCCGAGATCGCCGAGGTGCGGGAGGAGCTGAACGACCTCAGTGCGTGGTGACATCTACCGGATCCGGCCCCGCAGGGATGCGGTGGGCCATGAGCAGCGCGGCGCGCGCTACGCGGTGGTGCTGCAGACCGGGGCCGTCAACACCTCCACCCTGATCGTGGCACCGACGTCCACCAGCGCCGCCCCGGGCCTGCTCCACCCCAAGCTGGACATGGACGGGACGGCGACAGTCGTGCTCGTCGAGCAGATGACGGCCGTGGACCCGGGGCGTCTCGGCGAGTTCGCGGGTCGGGTCGACCCGCAGGAGTGGACCGACATCGAGCACGCCGTGAAGCTCGTGCTCGGTCTGCTCTGAGGCGGCCTACAACTCCAGCCCGTACGTCAGCAGCCCGAGGCCGGGGACGGGGGACCAGTCGCGCTCGGGGGAGCGGACGAACCCGAGGCGCTCGTAGAGGCGCTGGGCGCCCCGCATGGCCGGCTGGGTGGACATCACCAGGCGGGTCACGCCATCGACGGCCCGGGCCCGCTCGATGCACGCGCGGACCAGGGCCTCGCCGGCGCCCCGGCCGCGGCCCTCGCGCGCCACGGCCAGCATCCGGAACTCCGCCTCGCCCTCGCGGGCGATGTCGGCCAGCGGGCTGCCGGGCGGGGCGAAGGCCACGCCGCCGATGACCTCGTCGTCGAGGACGGCGACCAGGATCTCGCCGTGGGCGGCCCGGCCGGCCACGTCGCGCAGCACGTGGAAGTAGTGGTCGGTCTCGTTCTGGTCCAGCAGGCCGTCGCGCCGGTAGGCGTGGGCCGTGATGTCGCCGAGCTCCGCGTACTCGTCCGGCCGGGCTTCCCTGATCACGATGTCCATGGCACGAGTGTGCCCCAGGAGCCGCGAGAGGGCCGCCCGTTCCCGGGCGGCCCTCTCGGTCCGGCACGGCGCCCGCGGGCGCCTCAGCAGCAGCGGAAGCCCTCGCGCGGGTCCGCCTCGCGGGCGTCGGTGCGGGCCCGCTCGAACTCCCGGCGGCTGGGCACCGGGGCGTCCGGGTCGTGTCCGCGGGCGTGGGCGACGTACCGCTCGTACGCGGCCTCGCCGGTGAACTCGCGCACGTAGTGCCGGATCCGCCCCATCAGGCCGGCGGCGCTCATGAGGGGACGGACGCGGACTCCGGGACCCGGCCGCCGCCCGAGTCCAGGCCCGCGGCGGCCAGTTCGGCCTTCTCCTCGGCGGTGGCGACCAGGCCGGCGGGCGCGACGATCCGCGACGCGACGTACGGCGTCTCGTGCAGCACCACCATGTCCGGGTTGCGCACCGCCTTGAGGCACACCCACAGGGCGTCCGCCAGCACGATGACGATCAGGACGGCGAAGAGGGCCGAGAGCACGCCGTCCACCGTGGAGTTGGTGATGACGGTGTGCATGTCGTCCATCGACTTGGCGGGCGGCAGCACCTTGCCCGCCTCGATGCCCGCCTCGTACTTGTCGCGCTGGGCGAAGAACCCGACCCGCGGGTCGTCGGAGAACACCTTCTGGTAGCTGGCGGTCAGGGTCACGGCCGCGTCCCACACCAGCGGGACGCCCGTCACCCAGGCCCACTTCAGGCGCCCGGACTTCACCAGCAGCGTGGTGCACACCGCCAGGGCGACGGCGGCCAGCAGCTGGTTGGCGATACCGAACAGCGGGAAGAGCTGGTTGATGCCGCCCAGCGGGTCGTTGACGCCCACCCACAGGAAGTAGCCCCACGCGCCCACCACGACGGCGCTGGCGAACCACACGCCGGGCTTCCAGCTGACCTGCTTGAAGGGCTTGTAGAGGTTGCCCAGGGTGTCCTGGAGCATGAACCGGCCGACCCGGGTGCCCGCGTCGAGGGTGGTCAGGATGAACAGCGCCTCGAACATGATCGCGAAGTGGTACCAGAAGGCCTTCATCCCGGCCCCGCCGATCACGCCCGAGAAGATCTCGGACATGCCCAGGGCGAACGTGGGGGCCCCGCCGGTCCGCGACAGCAGGCTGGCCTCCTCGACGTCCTTGGCGGCCTGCGCGAGCGCCTCGGGGCTGATGGTGAAGCCGAGGTGCGCCACCGCCTCGGAAGCGCTCTGTACGGTCGTGCCGACCACGCCGGCGGGGGAGTTGACCGCGAAGAACAGGCCGGGCTCGATGATGCAGGCGGCGATGATCGCCATCACGGCCACGAACGACTCGGTCAGCATGGCGCCGTAGCCGATCATGCGGACCTGGGTCTCCTTCTGGACCATCTTCGGGGTGGTGCCGGAGGAGACCAGGGCGTGGAAGCCGGACAGCGCGCCGCAGGCGATGGTGATGAAGACGAACGGGAACATCGACCCGGCGAAGACCGGGCCGTCGCCGCGGCTCGCGAAGGAGGTGACCGAGTCCATCTTGAGGGTGGGCAGCGCGATGACCACGCCGACCGCGAGCAGGGCGATGGTGCCGACCTTCATGAAGGTGGACAGGTAGTCGCGCGGGGCGAGCAGCAGCCAGACCGGCAGCACCGAGGCGAGGAAGCCGTACGCCACCATCCACAGCACCAGCGTGGTGGGCTTGAGGGTGAAGAAGTCGGCCCAGGACGACTCGGCCACCCAGCCGCCGGCGACCAGCGCGAGGAGCAGCAGGGCGACGCCGATGAGGGAGACCTCGGTGACCCGGCCCGGGCGCAGGACGCGCAGGTAGACGCCCATGAAGAGGGCGATCGGGATGGTCATGCCGATGGAGAAGACGCCCCAGGGCGAGTGCGACAGGGCGTTCACGATCACCAGTGCCAGCACCGCCAGCAGGATGATCATGATGGCGAAGACCGCGACCAGTGCGGCGGCGCCGCCCACCGGGCCGATCTCCTCGCGGGCCATCTGGCCCAGTGAGCGGCCGTCGCGGCGGGTGGAGAAGAACAGCGTCACCATGTCCTGGACGGCGCCGGCGAAGATCACACCGGCCACGATCCAGATGGTACCGGGCAGGTAGCCCATCTGCGCGGCGAGCACCGGGCCGACCAGCGGTCCGGCGCCGGCGACGGCGGCGAAGTGGTGGCCGAAGAGCACCCGGCGGTCGGTGGGGTGGAAGTCGACACCGTTGTCGAGGCGCTCGGCCGGGGTGGCGCGGGTCTTGTCGACCCGCAGCACCTTGTGCGCGATGAAGCGCGAGTAGAAGCGGTAGCCGATGGCGTACGAGCCCAGGGCCGCCGCCAGCAGCCAGGCGGCGGAGATCTCCTCGCCGCGGGAGAGCGCGAGGACGGCCCAGCCCGCCGCGCCGATCAGTGCCACCAGCGACCAGATGGCGATGGACTTCGGCGACGGGCCGCCGGACGGCGAGGGCGGGCCCGCCGTGTCCGGCGCGCCCGCCCCGTTCCGTGCCGTGCCCGTCGACCCGGTCGTCGACCCGGTCGGTCCCGATTCCGTCATGACCCTCGTCCCCTCGTGATCATTTACGCAATGCGCAGGGAATCTACGGGGATCCGACCGGTGAACGTAAGACCCCGTCCGCAATCCGGTACGAGGGTCGACTCCCGTTGCGGCGGTGGACGGGTGGGGCGGACGTGGAGTTCGCCCCGGTCAGACCGCCGGCCGCTGCAGGCGGGCGACGAACTTGTACCGGTCGCCGCGGTAGACCGAGCGCACCCACTCGACCGGCTCGCCGTCGGCGTCGAGGGAGTGCCGGGAGAGCATCAGCATCGGCAGGCCGACGTCGGTGCCGAGCAGGCCGGCCTCGCGCGGGGTGGCCAGCGAGGTCTCGATCGTCTCCTCGGCCTCGGCGAGGTGGACGTCGTACACCTCGGCGAGCGCGGTGTAGAGCGAGGTGTACTTGACGAGCGAGCGGCGCAGGGCCGGGAAGCGCTTGGCCGAAAGGTGCGTGGTCTCGATGGCCATCGGCTCGCCGCTGGCCAGGCGCAGCCGCTCGATGCGCAGCACGCGGCCGCCCGGAGCGATCTTCAGCAGGCCCGCGAGGGTGTCGTCGGCCGTGACGTAGCCGATGTCGAGCAGCTGCGAGGTGGGCTCCAGGCCCTGGGCCCGCATGTCCTCCGTGTAGGAGGTCAGTTGCAGCGCCTGGGAGACCTTCGGCTTCGCGACGAAGGTGCCCTTGCCCTGGATGCGTTCCAGGCGGCCCTCGACGACCAGCTCCTGGAGCGCCTGCCGGACGGTCGTCCGGGAGGTGTCGAACTCGGCCGCGAGGGTGCGCTCCGGGGGCACCGGGGTGCCCGGGGGCAGCGTTTCGGTCATTTCAAGCAAATGGCGCTTGAGTCGGTAGTACTTGGGCACGCGAGCGGTGCGTGTAGCTGCCCCGCCGTCGGGCTCCGTGAGCGCCCCTTCGGTGGCCATGGCCGCCTGCCTTCCCGACTCCAGTCTCGTCGCCGTCACCGGCTCCTCCGTCTTGTTGCGGTCACATCGTGACACGGGCCGGAGCACGGGTGTCGCCCCTCCCTGAGGTGTCGGTCCGGTAACGGAGCCGCACCTGGTTTATTAGACCCTTGACACCCCCAAAGGTCTAGGCCAAGCTCCAGGCTACTGGTCTAAACCAATATGGATCAGATCCCGGCCCCACGGCAGTACTTGGCGTAATTTCACGCGGCGGGCAGGGGGAGTGCAGGCATCCCTGAGGAGGGTGGCGTGAAGCGCAAGCTCATCGCGGCGATCGGTGTCGCGGGCATGGTGGTCGGTCTCGCGGCGTGCGGCGGTTCGGACGGCGAGAAGGGCGGCGACAAGCCGTCGGCCGCCAAGGAGCTGACCGTCTGGCTCACGGTCGACGCCCAGAACAACTGGCCCGAGCTGGTGAAGGCCGCCGACGACGCGGTCGTCGCGAAGCACCCCGGCCTGAAGGTCAAGCACGAGTACTACGGCTGGCCGGACAAGAACGCCAAGCTCGACGCCGTGCTCGCGACGGACAAGGCCCCCGACGTCGTCGAGATGGGCAACTCCGAGATGATCGGCTACATGTCGACCGGCGCCTTCTCCGAGATCGACGCCTCGAAGTACGACAACTCCGCCGCGTGGCTCGACGCGCTCAAGGAGTCCGTCACCTACGACGGCAAGACCTACGGCGTCCCGTACTACGCCGGCGGCCGCGTGGGCACCTGGCGCAAGGACCTGGCCGCCGAGGCCGGCGTCAAGGCCGCCCCGAAGACCTGGGCCGAGCTGACGGCCGCCCTCGACGCCGTCCAGAAGAAGAAGGGCGCCAAGTTCAGCGCCTGGTACCAGCCGTCGCCGGACTGGTACGCGGCCATGTCCTTCGTCTACGACGCGGGCGGCGCCATCGCCAAGAACGAGGGCGGCCAGTGGAAGGCCTCGCTGTCCTCCCCCGAGTCGCTCAAGGGTCTCAAGCAGTACAAGGAGATCCTCGACAAGTACATGCACGCCGACAAGACCAAGGACGAGGCCGACCGCCCGGTCGTCTTCGGCCAGGGCAACGCGGCCACCATCTTCGCCGCCGCCTGGGAGGGCGCCACCGCCGCCGACCCGAAGAGCGACAAGGTGGGCAAGCTCGCCGAGAAGCTCGAGAACTTCGTGATGCCCGGCCCGAACGGCAAGAACCTCCCCGTCTTCCTCGGCGGCTCCGACCTGGCCGTCCCGGCCAAGTCCGACGCCAAGGACGTCGCCGGCGAGTGGATCAACGCCTTCACCGGCGCCCAGGGCCAGAAGGGCCTCATCGCCAAGGGCAACCTGCCCAACAACAAGACGGACCTCGGCCCGCTGAAGGCCGACCCGAAGACCCAGGTCGCGGCCACCGCGGCGGAGTCCTCCTGGTTCGTCCCCACCGCTCCGGGCTGGGGCCAGGTCGAGAAGGCCAAGCTGCTCCAGACCATGCTCCAGGAGATCGGCACCGGCAAGAAGTCGGTCGAGGACGCGGCCAAGGCCGCCGACGCCGCGATCGACAAGGTCATCAACACCAAGTGACCTGACTGAGCAGGGCCCCGCCACCTCACCGGCGGGGCCCTGCTGCCCGTACCGAGAGAGGGACTCCCGAGGAGCGCGCGATGAGTGCCGCACAGACAACCACCGCCGACCTGCCACCGGCGAAGCAGCAGACCTCCACAGGCGCCGCGGCCGGGAGCACGGGCACGCCGGGCAAGCGGCGCCGCAAGGGTTCCGCGGCCACCCCCTGGGCGCTGCTGGCCCCCTGCCTGCTCGTCATCGTGCTGGTCATGGGCTATCCGCTCTACCGGCTGGTGTCCCTCTCGTTCCAGAGCTTCGGCAAGTCCGAGCTGTGGGGCTTCAAGGACGCCGAGTGGGTCGGCTTCGCGAACTTCACCAAGATCCTCGGCGACGGCGTCTTCTGGGAAGTCGTCCTGCGCACCGCGCTCTTCGCCGTCGGCGCCGTGGTCCTCACCATGGTCCTCGGCATGGCGGTGGCCCTGCTCCTCCAGCGGGTCTCCGGCTGGGTCAAGACGCTGATCAACGTCGCGCTCGTGGCCAGCTGGGGCATGCCGATCCTGGTGTCCACCGCCATCTTCAAGTGGCTCTTCGACGCCGACTACGGCGTCCTGAACTACCTCCTCAGCAAGCTGCCCGGCGTGGACTTCATCGGCCACAACTGGTTCGCCAGCGGCCCCCAGGGCCTGGCCGTCATCATGCTCCTGGTCGTCTGGGGCGCCGTGCCCTTCGTGGTCATCACCCTCAGCGCCGGCCTCACCCAGGTGCCGAAGGAACTGGAGGAGGCCGCCCGCCTCGACGGCGCCGGCTCCTGGGGCGTGTTCCGCCACGTCACGCTGCCCATCCTGAAGCCCATCATCGTCATGCTGACCACCCTGTCGGTCATCTGGGACATGGGCGTCTTCCCGCAGGTCTTCGTGATGCGCAACGGCAACCCCGAGGCCGAGTTCCAGCTCCTGACCACGTACTCGTACCAGCAGGCCTTCGTGGTCAACGACTACTCCGGCGGCTCGGCGATCGCCCTCGTGACCGTCCTGCTGCTGCTCGGCGTCGTCGCCGCCTACATGCGCCAGATGCTCAAGATCGGAGAGGTGGAGTGACCTCAACCACCGCGACCCCGCGCACCGCCCGCCGGGGCGGCTTCAAGAAGTCGAAGCTCGGCTGGAACCTCCTCGGCCTCCTGGTCTTCGTCACGGCCGGCTTCCCCGTCTACTGGATGCTCAACACGGCGTTCAAGCCGGCCAAGGACGCCATCGACCCGAACCCGCACTTCTTCCCGACGAGCTGGACCCTGGAGAACTTCCGGCGCGCCCTGGACATCGCCGACTTCTGGGGCCCGGTGGGCCGGTCGCTGGTCGTGTCGGGCGTCGTGGTCGTCATCGGCATCGTCGTCGGCATGCTGGCCGCCCTGGCCATCTCGCGGTTCGCCTTCCGCGGCCGCAAGGTCGTCATCGTCGGCATCCTGGCCGTCCAGATGGTCCCGCTCGTCGCGATGATCATCCCGGTCTTCCTGCTGCTCAACGACCTCGGTCAGTACGACAAGCTGTCCGGTCTGATCATCACGTACCTGACCTTCATCCTGCCCTTCACCGTGTGGACCCTGCGCGGCTTCATCGTGAACATCCCGAAGGAGCTGGAGGAGGCGGCCATGGTCGACGGCTGCACCCCCACCGGCGCCTTCCTGCGCGTGGTCTTCCCGCTGCTGGCCCCCGGCATGGTGGCCACCTCGGTGTACGGCTTCATCCAGGCCTGGAACGAGTACCTCTACGCCCTGATGCTCATGAGCCAGCAGAACCAGACCGCCACGGTCTGGCTCAGCAACTTCATCACCAAGAACGGCACCGAGTTCGCCCCGATGATGGCCGGCTCCACCATGATGGCCGTGCCGATCGTCGCGCTCTTCCTCATCGTCCAGCGCAAGATGGCCGCGGGCCTCACCGCAGGCGCAGTGAAGGGATAACGACTCCCGATGACGCTCACCGACCACCGAGTCGACACGCTCACGCGCGACGCCCTGGCCGTGCTCCAGCCGGGCTTCCTCGGGACCACCGCCCCCGACTGGCTGCTGCGCCGGGTCGGCGAGGGCCTGACCGCCGTCGGCCTCTTCGGCCGCAACATCGCCTCCCCCGGACAGCTGGCCGCACTCACCGCGCAGCTGCGGGCCGAGCGGGACGACGTCCTCGTCGCCATCGACGAGGAGGGCGGGGACGTCACCCGCCTCGAGGTCCGCGCCGGCTCGTCCTTCCCCGGCAACCTCGCCCTGGGCGCCGTCGACGACACCGACCTGACCCGTGCGGTGGCCCGCGAGCTCGGCCACCGGCTGGCCGAGTGCGGGGTCAACCTCAACTGGGCGCCGTCCGCCGACGTCAACTCCAACCCGGACAACCCCGTCATCGGCGTACGGTCCTTCGGCGCCGACACCCACCTCGCCGCCCGGCACACCGCCGCGTACGTCGAGGGCCTCCAGGCCGCCGGCGTCGCCGCCTGCACCAAGCACTTCCCCGGGCACGGCGACACCAACGTCGACTCGCACCACGCGCTGCCGCGCATCGACGCCGGCCTCGACACCCTGTACGCCCGCGAGCTGGTGCCCTTCCGGGCCGCCGTCGCCGCCGGCACCAAGGCCGTCATGAGCGCGCACATCCTGCTGCCCGCCCTCGACCCGACCCGCCCCGCCACCCTCAGCCCGCAGATCCTCACCGGCCTGCTGCGCGAGGAACTCGGCTACCAGGGGCTGATCGTCACCGACGGCATGGAGATGAACGCCATCGCCGGCACCTACGGCATCGAGCGCGGCTCCGTCCTCGCGATCGCCGCCGGGGCCGACGCCATCTGCGTCGGCGGCGGGCTCGCCGACGAGGACACCGTCCTGCGCCTGCGCGACGCGCTGGTGGCGGCGGTGCGCGAGGGCTCGCTGCACGAGGAGCGGCTCGCCGACGCCGCCGCCCGGGTGCGCGCCCTCGCCGAGTGGACCCGGCGGGCCCGGGCCACCGGAGCCGCCGTGCCGGGCGCGCCCAGCGAGGAGGGGAGCGCGTCCGGCCCGGCGGAGATCGGCCTCGTCGCGGCCCGGCGGGCGGTACGGCTGACCCGTGGTGCCGAGGTCTCGGTCAAGGCGCCGTACGTGGCCCGGCTGTCGCCGGTCGCGAACATCGCCGTCGGCGACGAGACGCCGTGGGGGCTGGTCGGGGAGCTGTCCGAGCTGCTCGGCGACGTCACCGGCGACACCTACGCCGACGAGCCCGGCGCGGCCGCGGCGATCCTGGCCGCCGCCGGCGACCGCACCCTGGTGGTGGTCGTACGGGACGCCCACCGGCACGCGTGGATGGGCGAGGCCCTCGACGCCGTGCTCGCGGTCCGGCCCGACGCGGTCGTGGTCGAGATGGGCCTGCCGATGGCTGCGCCGCGGGGGGCGGTGCACGTCGCCACGTACGGGGCGTCGCGGGTCTGCGCCCGGGCCGCCGCGGAGGCCGTCGCCGCCCTGTGACCCCCGACCCCGGAGGCCGGACCCTTACTGCGGGGGCCCGGCCTCCGGCCGTTTCCGCTCCGGTCCGGCCGGGGCGGCCGGGCCCGGGAACGGCGAAGGCCGGCTCCCGGGTGGGGGCCGGCCTTCGGGGCGGGCGGGGCTACAGGCCCTGCCAGCTCGGCTTGTTCGCGTAGGTGTGCCGGAAGTAGTCCGCGAGCTTCAGCTTCGACGCGGCCGCCTCGTCCACGACGACCGTCGCGTGCGGATGCAACTGCAGCGCGGACGCGGGCACGAGCGCCGACAGCGGCCCCTCGACGGTCTGCGCCACCGCCTCCGCCTTGCCCTCGCCGGTCGCCAGCAGCACCAGGTGCCGGGCGTCCAGGATCGTGCCGATGCCCTGGGTGATGACGTGGTGCGGGACCTGGTCGATGTCGTCGTCGAAGAACCGGGCGTTGTCGACCCGGGTCTGCTCGGTCAGCGTCTTGATGCGGGTGCGCGACGCCAGCGAGGAGCAGGGCTCGTTGAAGCCTATGTGCCCGTCCGTGCCGATCCCCAGCAGCTGCAGGTCCACGCCGCCGGCCGCGGCCAGCGCGCGGTCGTACGCCTCGCAGGCGGCCGCGACGTCCTCGGCCGAGCCGTCGGGTCCCATGAAGGAGGCCTCGGTCAGGCCGAGCGGCTCGACGACCTCGCGCAGCACCACGGAACGGTAGGACTCGGGGTGCCCGGCCGGCAGGCCGACGTACTCGTCGAGCTGGCAGATCCGGGCGCGGGACGCGTCCACCTCGCCGCGCCGGACCTTGGCGGCGAGGGCCTCGTAGATGGGCAGCGGGGTCGAGCCGGTCGCCACGCCGAGCAGGGCGTCGGGCTTGCGGCGGACCAGGGCGGCCATGGCCTCCGCGATGAGCTCGCCGCCAGCCTTGGCGTCCGGAACGATGACAACTTCCACGCTGGGCCTGCCGATCTGAGAAGGAAAGTGGGGTGGGCTCTGGTGGTATAGACCAATCTGGTGACCAATTTAGCAGAGCCGGGGGCCCGTGCACCCGGTCCGACCCCGACTTCCATCCTGTTCCGCACGGCCCGCCACGGCCTCCCGGAACGCCCGGACCCGCACGCGTCGCGCGCCGCCGGAGTCGCGGGCGCCCGGCCGGGTACGGCCCGGCGTCCCGTACGCGTGCCGGGCCGCCCGTACGGGACCAAACTGGACGCGTGACCGCCATGCAACGCCCCGGCCGCATGATGGCCGCCGAGATGGCCGAGCAGCCCGCCGTCCTGCGCCGCCTGCTGGCCGACGGCGCCCCCGCCATCCGCGCCACCGCCGAGGCCGTCGCCGAACACCGCCCGCGCTTCGTCCTGCTCGCCGCCCGCGGCAGCTCCGACCACGCGGCCCTCTACGCGAAGTACCTGCTCGAGGTGCGTCTCGGACTGCCCTGCGGGCTCAGCTCGATGTGCACCACCACCGCCTACGGCGCCCGCCCGCGCCTGAAGGACGTCCTGGTCGTCACCGTCAGCCAGTCCGGCGGCTCCCCGGACCTGGTCGCCTCCACCCAGGCCGCCCGGGCCGCCGGCGCGATCACGCTGGCGGTCACCAACAACCCCGACTCGGCCCTCGCCGCCGTCTCCGAGTACCACGTCGACGTGCTGGCGGGCCCGGAGCGGGCCCTGCCCGCCACCAAGACCTACACCGCCTCGCTGCTGGCCCTGTACCTGTTCGTGGAGGCCCTCGGCGGCGCCGCCGAGGACCTGCCCGGCGCGGCCCGGCTCCCCGCCCTCGCCGAGCGGATCCTGGCCCGTCACGACGAGGTGCGCACCCTCGCGGCCCGCTACCGCTTCGCCGAGCGCATGGTCATCACCTCCCGCGGTTTCGGCTACCCCACCGCCCGCGAGGCCGCCCTCAAGTTCATGGAGACCAGCTACGTCCCCGCGCTGGCCTACTCCGGGGCGGACCTGCTGCACGGCCCGCTCGCCATGGTCGACAACGTCTCCCCGGTCATCGCCGTGGTCGGCGAGGGGCGCGGCGGGGAGGCCCTGCGTCCCGTGCTCGACCGGCTGCGCGGGCGCGGCGCGGACCTCTTCGTCGTCGGCCCCGAGCGGCACGTGGCGGCCGCCTCGGCCGGGTTCGTGCTGCCCGTGGACGGCGTACCCGAGGAGCTGCAGCCGGTCCTGGAGATCGTCCCGCTGCAGCTCCTCGCGTACGAGGTGACCCTCGCCCGGGGCCGGGACCCGGACGCCCCGCGCGCCCCGGCGAAGGTCACCGGGACCCGCTAGCCGGCCTGGCCCCCGTCCGCGGAGCGGGCGGGGGCCAGGCAGGTCACAGGAGTGCCAGCTGGAGCCCCCCGGTGGCGTCCAGGTGCTGGCCCGTCATCCAGCGGGAGTCGGGCGAGGCGAGGAAGCCGACGACGTCCGCCACCTCCGCCGGCGTCCCGACGCGGTGGAACACCGACCGGGAGGCCGCGTGCGCCCGGGCGGCCGGGTCGGCCAGCCAGCCCGCGTTGAGGTCGGTCTCGGTGATGCCGGGGCCCACGGAGTTCACGGTGATCCCGCGCGGCGCGAGTTCGGCGGCCAGCGACACGGTCAGCGCGTTCACGGCACCCTTGGCCATGACCGTGGCGAGGATCGCGGGGAGCGCGATGTCCGGCGTGCCCGTCACGTTGATGACGCGACCGCCCTCGCGCAGCCGGGGCAGCGCGAGCCGGGTGACGAAGAACGGAGCCTTGGCGTTGACCGCGTGGATCCGGTCGTACGTCGCCTCGTCGGTGTCCGCCAGCGTCGCGAAGGTCGCCGCGCCCGCGTTGTTGACCAGGACGTCCACCGCCCCGGTCGCCATCGGGTGGGCGTCGTACGCCGCCCAGAGCGCCTCCGCCGCGCCCGGTGCCCCGAACTCCGCCCGCACCGCGAAGGCCCGGCCGCCGGCCGCCTCGATCGTCGCCACCGTCTCCTTCGCGGCCGCCTCGTTGCTGCCGTAGTGGACGGCCACCAGCGCGCCGTCCCGCGCGAGCCGCTCCGAGATCGCCCGCCCGATGCCCCGGCTGCCACCCGTCACCAGTGCCGTCCTGCCGCTGAGCACGCCCATGGCACGCCCCCCATTTCTCTAGTGGTCGCTACAGAAAGGGACCGTACCAGATTCTCTAGCGACCGCTATAGAATTGCCGTCATGGTGACAGGACAGCGCGGCCGACCCCGCTCCTTCGACCGTGCCGCGGCCCTGGAGGCGGCGCTGCACGCCTTCTGGCTCCACGGGTACGAGGCCACCTCCGTCGCCGACCTCACCCGCGCCATGGGCATCGGCGCGCCCAGCCTGTACGCGGCCTTCGGCGACAAGCGGCGCCTCTTCGACGAGGTCGTGGAGGCCTACGCCGGCACGTACGGGGCCTTCGGCGCCCGCGCCCTCGCCGAGGAGCCCACGGCCCGGGCCGGCGTGGCGCGCACCTTCCGCGAGGCGGCCGCCTCGTACACGAACCCCGACCGGCCCGCCGGCTGCCTGGTCATGACCGCCTCCGCGAACTGCGCCACCCCGGAGGTCGAGGAGGCCCTGCGGGCCCGCCGCAACGCCAACGTCACCGCCTTCGAGGGCCGCATCCGCGCCGACGTCGCCGCCGGCCTGCTGCCCGCCGACACCGACCCGGCCGCCCTGGCCCGGTACAGCTGGGCCGTCCTCCAGGGCATGTCCCAGCAGGCCCGCGACGGCGCCACCCGCGAGCAGCTGGAGGCCGTCGCCACCCACGCCCTGAAGGCCTGGCCGGTCCCGTAGACCGACCCACGCCCACGCCCACGCCCACGCCCGCGCCCCCGGCCGGCAGCCGACGGTCGCACCGCGCCCGTGCCCGCCCTCGGACGACCGGAGGGCTAGAGGACGCTCCGGGAACCGGCGCTCGGCGGGTCGGTCAGCCGGTCGTCCGTCACCAGCATCCCCGCCCGTTTCAGGCTCCGCAGGGCCGGGATCACCTCGAGCTGGCGCACCCCCGGCAGCGGGCCCAGGCGCTCCGTCACGTACGTGTACAGGTGCTGGGTGTCCGTGCAGACCACCACCGCGAGCAGGTTGGCGGACCCCGTCACGGCCGCCGCGAACGGCACTTCCACGTGACCGGCCAGTGAGGTCCCCACCTCCGCCAGCCGGGCCGGGTCCACGGTCAGCAGCACCGTGGCCTCGGTCTCGTACCCGAAGTGACGCGGGATCAGCTCGAGGTCGAAGAACAGGGCCCCTTCCGCCACCAGCCGCTCCACCCGCCGGCCGACCGTCGACTCCGACAGCCCCGTGGCCCGCGCCAACGCCGGACGGGGCGTCCGGCCGTCCTGGGCCAGCACGGCCATCAGCCGGGACTCCGCCGCGTCCAGGGCGTACCGGCCCGGGGAGGGCTCCGGAGCCGGCGGGGTCAGCGCGGCGACCTGCGCGGCGGAGAGGAAGTCCACCCCCGGCCACGGATCGGGCCCCCCGAAGAACTTCCGCAGGATCGTGTGCGCCCCGACCTCCCGCACGTGCTCGGTCCGCGGCAGCCGGTCCAGCAGCAACGTGTCGCGGTCCTGCCGGGTCCGGGCCCGCGTCATCGCGTGGACGTCCCCGCCCCCGCCGCTGATCGTGACCCAGGCGATGTCCGGACGTCGGGCCAGCGCCTTCGCCACCGCCCGCGCCGCCGACGGCGCGCACCGCACCCGCAGCCAGGACTCGAAGAGCCCGACCCGGCTGCCCACGGGCAGTCCCACCACCCGCAGCAGTCCCTCGCCCCGCATCCGGCGGTAGCGCCGCTGCACCGTCTGGTCGGACACCCCGAGCAACTCGGCGAGCCGGGTGAAGGAGGCCCGGCCGTCGATCATCAGGGCCTGCACCAGCCGGCGGTCCAGATCGTCCAGCACCGGATCGTCCCGCACGGACTCCTTCGGATTCATGGAATCCATCATCACAGCCGCCGTCGTGTCGAAATCCGTCACCGGACCCCGCCCGGCGCGGCCACGGGCCGCCGGCCCCCGACGGTGGACGAGCGCACACCGGCGCACCGGGCCCCCGGGCCCGGGGACGGACGCCGCGGACACCCTCGACCCACCCGCGACCCGTCCACCACACCCACGACGTTCACTGCAACCACGACATCCACCACATCGAGGAGAGAGCCATGCGCAAGTGGGCGCCGCTGACCGCGGTCTGCCTGGGGGCGTTCATGCTGCTGGTCGACGTCACGATCGTCACCGTCGCCCTGCCCGACATCGCCGCCGACACCCACACCGGGTTCGCCGACCTGCAGTGGGTGATGGACGTCTACCTCCTCGCCCTCTCCGGCCTCCTGCTCGGTGCCGGCTCCCTCGCCGACCGGATCGGCCGCCGCCGCGTGTACACCGGGGGCCTCGTCGTCTTCGCCCTCGCCTCCCTGGCCTGCGGCCTCGCCGACGGCCCCGTCCTGCTGATCGGCTTCCGGGCCGTCCAGGGCATCGGCGCCGCCGCCATGTTCGCCACCACCATGGCCCTGCTCAGCGCCACCTACCAGGGCCGCGACCGGGCGGTCGCCTTCGGCGTCTGGGGCGCCGTCAACGGTGCCGCGTCCGCCGCCGGCCCGGTCCTCGGCGGCCTGCTGAGCGAACACGTCGGCTGGCGCTGGATCTTCTTCGTCAACGTGCCGGTCTCCGCCCTCGCCGTCCTGGTGACCCTCCGTGCCGTACGCGAGTCCAAGGCCCCCCGCGCCGGCCGCTTCGACCTGCCGGGCCTGGTCACCTTCACCCTCGGCTCCGCCGCCCTCACCTACGCTCTGATCAAGGTCGCCGAGGACGGCTGGACCGGGACCCTCCCGCTCACCTGCTTCGCGGTGGCGGCGGTCGCCTTCGCCGTCTTCCTGCGGGTCGAGACCCGGTCCTCGCACCCCATGGTCGACCCCTCCCTGTTCCGCGACCCCGTCTTCACCGGGATCATGGCGGCCGCCCTGCTGCTGTCCATCGCCGCGTTCTCCTACCTGCTGTACGTCTCCCTCTGGCTGCAGTCCGCCCGCGGGCTCGGCCCGGTCGCGGCCGGCCTGGTCCTGATGCCCCTCAGCCTGGCCGCGTTCGTCGTCTCCGCGGCGGGCGGCCGGTTCCTGCACGGCCGCTCGCCCCGCGTCACCATCGGCACCGGCCTCCTCCTCATCGGAGCCGGCGCCGCCGCCCAGGCCCTGCTCCTCGACCCCGGCGACGGCGCCCTCACCCTCCTCCCCGGCCTCGTCCTCACCGGCCTCGGCGTCGGCGCCTCCACCCCGCAGCTCGCCTCCGTCGCCATGGCCGCCGTACCCCCGGCCCGGGCCGGCATGGCCGGCGGCGCGATGAACACCGCCCGGCAGCTCGGCATGGCCCTCGGCATCGCCGTCCTCGGGGTGATCTTCCACAACGGACTGCAGCGCGGCCTCGGCACCGCCGCCGACCTGGCCGGCCCCCTCGCCTCCGGCCAGGGCTCCGCCGTCGCGGCCGGCCACCCCGGCCTGGCCACCGCGATCGACCACGGCTTCGTCACGGGCCTGCGCGACACCTTCCTGGCCTCAGCGGTCCTCGGACTGCTCGGCGCCGCGCTCACGTTCCTGCTGGTCCGCACCCCCCGCCCGACCACGCCCGGCCCCGTACCCGCGGCCCGCACGGAGGGCGCGACCCCCGGCACGGGTCCCGGGACCAGGCCGCAGACCGCCCCGGAAACCACGCCGACGCAGTGACCCGGCCGCAGGCCGAGTCGTCCCCCGCCGCCACCCGCTCCAACGGCTCCTTGGCGGTGCCAGGTGGGTCACGTGGTGTGTGGGGGAGGGGGGGGGGGGGGGGGGGGGGGGGGGCGCCCCCCCCCCCCCCCCCCCCCCCCGCCCGGCTACCCGTCGGCGGGCCGCCCGGCCGGCACCCGGCCCAGCACCGCGGGCAGATCGGCCCGGCCCCGCACCCCCAACTTCTGGTACGCCCGG
>NZ_JBIVNX010000042.1:0-66192 GCF_044753805.1 Streptomyces sp. NPDC093225 | reverse complement strand
GGTGGGCCTGCCGCAGGGCCTGCAGGCCATGACGGGTCAAGAGGCGAGGGGACCCACACACCACGGGACGGCCCCACGAAGCCAGAGCAAGCCCCCACCCCACGCCCACCCCACCCCACGCCCACCCCACCCCACACCCACCCCGCCCCCCGTCCCCGAACCGCGACCCCGGATTCCCGCCTCACCCCCCGTACAGATGCTTCAAACACTCATAAGCCGTCGGCAACGTGTCCAGCAGGATCCGCTGCTGCCGCTTGACCGCCGTGAACACCTCGTCCGCGGCCGCGGCCCGCTGCACGTGGTGGGCGAGCGCCGGCAGCGGCCGTGCCGGCTCCGTCCCGAGGCCGGTGAGGATGCTGTAGTAGTGCCCGTCCGTCCAGACGGTGCGCAGCTCCGCCTCCGGCCGGCCGGCCGCCCCGTAGTACGCCGCTTCGTCCGTGGCGGCCGGGACCACCGGCAGCCCCGCCCGGTAGCCGGCCGTCTTGCGGCGCAGCCCGGCCGGCAGCTCCGGCTCCTTGACCGCTCGCCAGAACGCCGTGTCCGTCCGCGGAGCGAAGGCCAGGTGCGCCCGGACGAAGTCCCGCGACTCCTCGAACACCTCCTCGGTGTCCCGGTTGTACCCGTCCGCCAGCGCCGGGTCGAAGTCACGGTCCGGGAAGTGGGTGACGAGCCGGTGCAGCGCCGAGACCAGGAAGTGGCTGTCGGTCGGCTGCAGCGGCCCCAGCGAGCCGGCCGCGGTGCCGACCGCGACGACGTTGCCGACCCAGGCGCGCCGGACCCGGCCCACCCGCAGGCCGACCACGTCGAACCCGCCGCGTGCGGCGTCGGCGCCCCACAGCGCGTCCAGCTCGGCCACCGCCTCCTCCGGCGTGGTCAGCGCGCTGTGGTGCACGTGCCCGGTGGTGAATCCGGCGCGCAGCGGGGTCCGCCACACCCAGCCGGACGGCACCGCCACCGCCGAGGTGTACGGGTCGACGGTGTCGGACCGGTCGGCGTGCGGCACCCGGGCCACCACCGCCCGGTCGCAGAGGAGTTCACCGGAGAGGTCGAGGAAGGGCTCGTCCAGCTCCCCGCCGAGGAGCGCGGCCGCGGAGCCCGAGCAGTCGACGAACAGGTCCCCCTCCCACCGGCGCCCGTCGTCGGTCCGCACGGCCGTCACGAAGCCGCGCCCGTCCCGCTCGGCACCCGCGAAGCGGCCCGCGACGGCGCACACGCCCGGCTCCCGCAGGGCCAGCCGACGTACGAACCCGGTGAGCAGGGCGGCGTCCAGGTGCCAGGCGTACCGGGTCGCCGCCCGGCCGTCGAGCCAGCGGGGCGCCAGCCGGGCGTCCATCAGCGGCGGCTCGCGGAAGCAGGCGTAGTCGAAGGGCTCGGTGGTGCGCCCCTCGCGGGTGCGCAGCAGCCAGTACGAGGACAGCGGCAGCCCGTCGCAGTCGGGGAGCAGCCCGGTCGAGTGGTAGAAGTGGTCGGGGCCGCCGCCCGGAAGCTCCCGCGGTTCGGCCGAACAGGGCCCTTCCGTACGCCAGTTGACGAACCGCGTCGCCGTCCGGAAGGTCGCCCCGCAGGCCCGCATCCATGCGTCCTCGTTCACGCCGAGCAGGTCGAAGAAGCACCGGTGGAACGGCGGCAGCGTCGCCATCCCGACCGCCCCCGGCACGGGGGCGTCACCGGGGGCCTCCAGCACGGTGATCCCGACCGTGCCCCGCAGCGCCCGTGCCAGATGGGCGGCGGTCATCCACCCGTCGGCGCCGCCGCCGAGGACGACGACCTTCTCGATGCGTCGGCTGTTCATACGGCGGCACTCCTCGCGGACGGCGCGGACGGGCGCGGGCTGGGGCTGCCAGCTTCACCCGGGCTCCTATAGGTGTCCTGTAGCGGTCCGTCCGCCGCGTACAGGTTTTTCATAGGAACGTCGTAGGACCCCCGGCCACCCTGAGCCCGCGAGCCGTGCCGCCGCCCGACCGCAGCCCTAGGGAGACACCGATGAAGCGCAGGTTCCGTACCAAGCCGGCCGTGTACGCGCTGGCCGCCGTGACGGCCGGAGGGCTCCTCTCCGGCTGCATGGGCAGTGCCACCACCGACTCCGCCAGCTACACCGTCGAGTCCGCCGTCACCTCGCTGAACGTGAAGACGTCCGGCGGCACCATCGAGGTCGTGGTCGGCAGCGGCCGGGGCGTGAAGGTCACCGAGAGCCTGAAGTACGACGGCGACAAGCCCCTCACCACGCACCGGGAGCGGGACGGCGAACTGACCCTGACCGCCCCCAAGGACTGCGGCGGCAGCGGCATCGGCGGCTCGACCTGCCAGGTCGACTACCGCGTCGAGGTGCCGAAGGCCCTGGCCGCGACCCTGGACAGCGACGGCGGCAACATCGTCGTGGAACGCGCCGTCGCCGGCCGCTTCACCGCCCGCTCCGACGGCGGCAGGGTCACCGCGGGCTTCGCCGACGCCCCCGACGCGGTCGACGTCGACAGCTCCGGCGGCAACGTCGTCCTCCGCCTCCCGGACGGCACCTACGCCGTCGACGCCTCCTCCGACGGCGGCGAGCAGAGCGTCCGCGTCCGTACCGCCCCCGACTCCCCCCACAGGATCCGCACCCGCACCGACGGCGGCAACGTCAGCCTCCTCCCGGGGAGTTAGCGCGTCGGGCTCCTCCGGGGGAGTCGGCGCGTCGGGCCTCAGACCGGCGCGGGGGCGAACTCGTGGATGGCGTCGTGGCCGGGCCGGACGATGCC
Source organism: Streptomyces sp. NPDC093225 (assembly GCF_044753805.1). Lineage (NCBI taxonomy): Bacteria > Bacillati > Actinomycetota > Actinomycetes > Kitasatosporales > Streptomycetaceae > Streptomyces > Streptomyces sp. NPDC093225. Next base: position 63,457 of record NZ_JBIVNX010000042.1, on the reverse strand, counting down.
GTAGGTGCCCTCGGGCACCTCGTTCCAGGCGCCCGGCAGGTCGCCCAGGGGCTCGGAGACCACGAGGCGCGTCTCGTCGGACACCTCGCGCAGGAACTCGAGGTCGGGGTGGAGCCTGCGCAGGGAGTCCACCCGGGTGCTGTAGAAGAGCGTCCGGGACTCGTGCCGGCTGGAGTAGCGGAAGGCCCATACCGATTCGCCGTCCGTCACGGCGACCGTCATCTGCAGCGGGTCCGCCACACCGTGCTCCCTGCCGACCGCCTCGACCACGCCCGCCATGCGCGCCACGGCTCCCGGCGGGTCCTCGTCGAGACCGAAGGTGAGCGCCAGGAAGAACATCATCTCGCTGTCCGTCGTCCCCTCGACGTCGGCGTAGAGGGAGGGGTCGACGCGCAGCGCGAGGTCCCGGCGCAGCTCGTGGAACCCGGCGACGGCGCCGTTGTGCATCCACATCCAGCGCCCGTGCCGGAACGGGTGGCAGTTGGTCTGCTGCACCGCCGTACCGGTGGACGCGCGGATGTGTGCGAAGAACAGCGGGGAGCGCACGTGGTCCGCGATCTCCCGCAGGTTGCGGTTGTTCCACGCGGGTCCGGTGTCCCGGAAGACCGCCGGCGCCGCGATGTCCTCCTCCGCGTACCAGCCGATGCCGAACCCGTCGCCGTTGGTCGTCTCCACCCCCAGACGGGAGTGCAGACTCTGGTCGATCAGAGAGTGTGCGGGCTTGTAGAGGATGGTGCCCAACAGCACAGGAGTCCCCGAGTACGCGAGCCAGCGACACATGTGATCACCCCATATCCCTCCCAGTCTCGCCCGCACCCGCCCTGATCGCCACGGGGGACGGGACCACCCCCGCCCCCGCCCCTCCGCCGCGCCTAGCGCTGCTCCGCCAGCCACTCCTCGAAGGTCGTCGGCGCGATGCGGGCGCCTTCGCGGGGCAGCAGGACGTCGCCGGCCATCTCGGGACCGAAGAGCCCCGACCACGTGGGCACGAGCCTGACCGTCCGGCCCCGCGCCCGATGGGTGCGGCGGGCCATGTCGACCAGGTCCTGCGTCTCGGGCCCGGCGACGTCGGCGTACCGGCCCTTCGGCCCGCCGGCGGCGATCTCGGCGAGGACCGCTGCGACGTCCGCGGGGGCGACGGGCTGGACGAGCAGCGGCGCGATGGTGGCGACGCCGTCCTGCTCGGTCCAGTCGGCCACCATCGCGGCGAAGTCGTGGAACTGGGTGGCGGGGACGACCGTCCACGGCACCGCCCCCGCGGTGACCAGGCGCTCCTGCTCGCGCTTGCCGGCGTAGTGCGCGTTGCCCTCGGTCCGCTCGATCCCGACGATCGACAGCAGGACGTGGTGCCGGACCCCGGCACGCTCCTCGGCCGCGAGCAGGTTCCGCGTGGTGGTGCCGAAGTACGCGACCGTCTCGGCGGTGTCCCCGGCCGGCGCGTTGGTCGCGTCGACGACGGCGTCGACCCCGGCCAGGGCCTCGTCCAGCCCGGCACCGCTCGACAGGTCCACGCCCAGCGAACGGCTGATGCGTGCGACGTCGTGTCCGCCCCGCTCCAGGGCCTCGCTGGTCAGCGCGCCGATGTTGCCGGTCGCGCCGGCGACTGCGATCCGCATGGTCATCCTCCTCGTGTCGTGCCCGGCCCGCCGCCGAGATCTCGCTGCTCCAGATGGTCGGGGCCGTCGACGGCGCGTCCTCACCGTACGAGTGCCGGGAGATCCGGCAGCAGGGCCGGGGGCGCCGCCGGCGGACGAGTGCCGCACCACCTGCATCATCGCCGTGAAGATGGCCGAGGCCCACGAGGCCCGGCGGGACTCCCTCGCCGGATCCACCCTCGCGGACATCCTGGCCACCCTCCCCGCCTCCGTCCCGCCTTCCGGGGGCATTTCGTGCACGGGTCGGGCCCGCCCCGTGATCTAGGCTCGGTCCGTGGGGCGACCTGAGCAGCACGTCGAAGGCGTAGGACCCTTCGCCACCCGGGTCACCTGGACGCTGCCCGACGGCGGGACGGCGGTCTGGGAGTCACGGCAGGCACGGCGGCGAGGAGCGCTCGCCATCCGTGCCCCGGGCACGGACCCCGTCCGGCACGCCCGTGCCGACGAGGTCGCGATCGGCCGCCTGCGCCGGCTCAACGCCGTGGCGGCGACCGCCTTCGTCATCGGCGGGGCCCTGTTCGCGGCCGGTGCCGGCATCGCCCTGTTCGGCTCGGGCGACGCCGTGGAGAGCGTCTCGGTCTACTTCGCCGGCGGCCTCTTCTTCAACACCGGCGGCTACGCCTCGCTCCTCCAGGTGGTCAACGCCCCCCGCCACCGGGTCGGGCACCGGGGCCTGGTCACCCACCGCTGGCGATGGTGGAGTTTCGAACCGATGCGGCTGGACTGGCTGAGCGCGTTCCTCCTGTTCACCGGCACGCTCGTGTTCGGCGTGAACCTGGTGGACTCGTTCCTGCACGGGCTGAGCGCGCAGCAGGTCAACCGGCTGATCTGGGTGCCCGACGTGGTGGGCTGCGTGCTGTTCCTGGTCTCCGGGCACCTGGCCCTGATGGAGGTCTGCCACGGCCGGATCCGGGTCCTGGCGCGCGACCTCGGCTGGTGGATCGTCGCCGTGAACCAGCTCGGATCCGTGCTCTTCATGATCTCGGCCCTCGCCGCGTTCACCCACCCGGCCACCGGGAGCATGGTCAACGTCAACGTCGCCAACTGGGGCACCCTCACCGGCGCCCTGTGCTTCTCCGTCGGCGGCGTCATGCAGTACTTCGAACGCCCGTGAGCCCCGTCCGGCCGCGCTCCCGGCACGCCGGCCGCCCCCGGACCCGCACGCCGAGCCGCCTGCGCTCCCGCAGCCCGTGGGCCGAGGAGGCCTCGGTCCTCGCCCGCCGGCACGCGTCGGCCCGTCCACCACCGGATCACCACCGGCTCAGCACCGGCTCAGCACCGGCTCAGCACCGGCTCAGCACCGGAGACGGTCCTCAGGTGGCGGCCCACGGCGGTACGGCGGGAAGGACCGTGGGGCCTTCGGCGCGGACGGCTTCGATGACCGCGTCGTGCAGGGCGCGGCTGGCGTCCTCGCTGGGGCACGCGACGGGGCTGCCCGAGAGCGTCAGCCAGTGCGAGCCCCCGCTGTACTGCACGGTGACGTGGGCCAGACCGTCGGACTCGGTCCACGTGGTGTGGACGTCGAGTTCGCCGTCCAGGATCCCGGCCTCGTCGGTGCGCACTCCGCCGCGTCCGGCGAAGACGCCGCGGGTGGTCCATGATGCCCAGCTCATACGACCCTCCGGGCTCAGCCCCTCGTGGTTCCTGCCGCCTCGTGACAGGCGCGGGAGCTCCGCTGTTGCCAGGGTAGACCGACCCGCCACCGCACGGCGCCGAGCAACGCCGCAGCTCCGCCGATCATGCTCGGGCACACAGGGCCGCCTTCTGGATCTCGCCCAGTCCGGTCCCCAGCGGGAAGGGCACCTTGTCCTTCAGCTCCGCGCCGAGGTCGTAGAGGTTGACCGCGAACACCAACTGCCGCTCGCCGTCCGCGGTGGTGAGGGCCATGCTCATGAAGCCCGGTCCGGCCCCGTCCGTGGCCCAGACGCCGACCCGCTCGGCCTTCCGCCCCGATCCGCAGGTCACCTTGCCGCGCTGGACTCCGAGGCCGTACGCCGGCTTTCCGCGGAACCGCACCGTGGTCAGCAGCTCGCGCTGCTGCGCGGGCCGCAGCAGCCTGCCGCCGAACAGGGCCCGGTGGAAGCGGGCCAGGTCGTCGACCGTGGAGACCATGGCGCCGGCGGTCCAGTCGTACGACGGGCTGAACCGGGTCACGTCCCGCCCCGCCAGGTCGTAGCCGTGCAGGTGGGGGCCGTGGACCTCCGGGTCGGTCAGCGGGAAGGACGTGTCCTTCAGGCCGAGCGGGGCGAGGATCCGCCGACGGATCTCGGAGGGCGCGCCGTGCCCCGTCACCGCCTCGATCACCAGACCGGCGAGCAGGTAGTTGGTGTTGGAGTACCTGACGTTCTTGCCGGGCTTGAAGTACGGGGCGTGCCGGACCGCGCGCGCGATCACCTCCCGCGGGGTGTACACGTAGCCCCACTCGTGACGCTCCAGGTAGGGGGCGAAGAACTCCGGCTCCTCGGTGGGGTCGTAGATCCCCGAGGTGTGGTTGAGCAGCTGCCGGAGGCTCACGGCCCGCCCGTCGTTGCCGGCTCCCCGGACCACGCCGGGCAGCCAGCGCTCCACGCTGTCGTCGAGCGAGAGCCGTCCCTCGCCCTCCAGCTGCAGGAGCACGGTCGACACGAAGGCCTTGGTGTTGCTGGCGATCCGGAACCGCTGGCCCGGCCGGGCCCGCTCGCCGCTCGCCCGGTCCGCGAGCCCGGCCGCCAGCCGTGACTCCCGCTCGCCGCGCCGGGCGTACGCGACGACCCCCGGGAACCCGTCCTTGACGGTCTGTTCGAGGGCCGCCTCGAGGCCGGCGGCCGGCCGGGCCGTCACACGCCCCTCGGCCCCCGCACCCCCCTGGGGAGCGCCCGCGCGCTCCTGCGCGGACGCGGGAAAGATCCCCGCCACCGCCACCACGCACATCCCCGCCAACAGTGCCGTGGCCCGTGCCCGTGCTGTCACCGATCGCTCCTGCCCCTTCAATCCGCGTCGTTCGCGCCCCCACCTGCCGGGCGGCCGCCGCGTTCCCGTCGTTCCCGCCCCACCCTGCCGGGCGGCGGCCCCCGTTCCCCATCCCGCTGACGCCCGCGTCCACCCGGGGGTTGTCCCCACCCCGCACCGGCCGTCGGTGCGTGTTCTCCGATCGCGCCAAGGGCCCACGGGGCCGGTCGCGTTCGACTCCGGACCGAGGGCTGCCGCCGACCGACGACGGCCGCTGTCCTACGAGAGGTGGCCCCGGCCGGTCCGCGCCGTGCCGGGATCCAGGCGGGTCAGGCCGCCGTCAGGACGCGCGGGCCGGTCGTGGTCACGGCCACCGTGTGCTCGGCGTGCGCGGCCCGGCTGCCGTCCGTGGTGCGCAGGGTCCAGCCGTCCCCCGCCGTCACGTAGTCGTCCCCGCCGCCCCCGATGACCATCGGCTCGATCGCCAGCACCATCCCCGCCCGCAGCCGCATGCCGCGCCCCGCCGGGCCCTCGTTGGGCACGCCCGGGTCCTCGTGCATGGAGCGTCCTACGCCGTGGCCGCCGAAGCCGTCGGGCACGCCGTATCCGGCGGCCCGGCAGACGGTGCCGACGGCGTGCGCGATGTCGCCGATCCGGTTCCCCGGCCTGGCCTGCTCGATGCCTGCGGCCAGGGCCGCCTCGGCCGTCCTGATCAGTCGTCGGTCCTCGGCCCGCTCCCGGCCGACCGTGAAGCTGACGGCCGCGTCGCCGACCCAGCCGGCCAGCTTCGCGCCGCAGTCGACGCTGACCAGGTCCCCGTCGCGGAGCCGGTACCCGTCCGGGACGCCGTGCACGATGGCGTCGTTGACGGAGGCGCAGATCACCCCGGGGAAGGGCGTCGGGGCGAAGGACGGCCGGTAGCCGAGGAACGGCGAGTCCGCCCCCGCCGCCCGCAGCACGTCCCGGGCCACCTCGTCCAGCTCCCGCAGCGACACCCCGACGTGCGCGGCCTCCCGTACGGCGGCCAGCGCCCGGGCGACGACCCGCCCGGCGGCCCGCATCTCGTCGATCTGACGTTCGGTCTTCAGCTCCACCATGCCAATAACTATACCGGTATAAGAATCCCGGTCGCGGGGTGCGGCGACGGAGCCCGCGGACGGGGTCGAGGAGGACGTCCGGTATTAGAATCGGGGGATGGTCCGCACCCCCCTCACCCCCGAAGAGCGCGAGCGCGGCGAACGGCTCGGTCGGCTGCTGCGCGAGGCGCGGGGCAGTCGCAGCATGGTCGAGGTCGCCGCCGCGGCCGGCCTCTCCGCCGAGACCCTGCGCAAGATCGAGACGGGCCGGGCGCCGACCCCCGCCTTCTTCACCGTCGCCGCCCTCGCCGCATCGCTCGGCCTCTCCATGGACGACCTCGTCCGCCGCTGCGCACCCCTCCCGGCCCCCCGCGCCGCGTGAGCCCGGCCGTCCGCCGGGCGCGCGCGACGGCCGGGCCGAAACGGCCGGGGCCCCGGGGCGGCGGCCCGCCGTGGCGGTGCGCGGCCCCGGGGCCCCGGGTCGTCCTCAGGGAGTCCGTCAGTGCGCGAGCACGCCGAATTCCCTGCCGGTGAGGACCTGGGAGTCGACCGGCGCCTCCACGACGCGGGTGGCCGAGGTCCCGGCGACCTTGCCGGCCTTCGTGCCGACCGACCAGACCGCCGGCGTGGTCGCCGCCACCGGGACGGCGAGCTCGGGCTGCTTGTCGTTGTTCAGGTCCGTGACCTTGAGCTGCGAGCCGATGCGGAACGTGCCGGCGGGGCGGGGCAGACCGGTGGCGTTGTACGCGTACCACGCGGCACCGCTGCCGGTGACGCCCTTGCCCGTGCCCTTCAGCACGTAGAAGCCGCCGCCGCTGACGTAGCAGTGCTCACAGGTGGGCTTCCGCTCACCGGGGGCACCGATGATCAGCTCGGGGTAGCCGTCGAGGTTGAGGTCGGCCGCGGCGAGGGAGGCGCCGAAGCGGTCGGCCTTGCCCACGGTGCCGGGGATGCCGTCGGAGTCCTCGGTGAACGTCCGGACGCCGCGCCGGTCGCTCACACCGGTCGAGGTGCCGAAGTTGACCCGGACCAGGCCCGCGGCGTAGTCGGTGTCGATCTGGCTCTCCGCGTCGCCCACCGCGATGTCGCCGTAGCCGTCCTTGTCGAAGTCCGCGACGGCGACGCTGTTGCCGCCGCGGATCGTGACCGGGGTGATGCGGAGGCCGGAGGACCCGCCGAGGAGCACCCGGCCGCGCATGGGGCCGTCCATCCGCCGCTCGCCGAGGACGACGAGGTCGTCGGCGGAACCCCTGTCGATGCGGCCGACGGCGATGCGGGCCTGTGCCAGCCCCTCCTCGAAGACGGGGTAGTTGCGGCCGAGGTCCAGCTTCCTGGGCGTGGTGGCGCTCGTACCGTCCGCCTTGAAGGGGCCCCGGAACAGCCAGAGGGAGGTCTGGTAGCCGACGACCAGGTCGGTCTTCCCGTCACCGGTGAAGTCACCGGCCTTCAGGACGGTGCCGAAGCCGGGCCGGCGCTGCGGGTCGGGCATCAGGGTGCCGCCCTTGAGGCCGGTGGGGCTGCCCCACAGCAGGCTGACCTGGTCGCCGCGCGCGCCCACGGCGAGGTCCGCGTAACCGTCGGCGTTGAAGTCGCCGTTGGTCAGGACCTGACCGAAACGCCGGCCCTGGGCGGCGTCGCCCGGTACTCCGGGGCTGTTCTGGGTGAGGACCTTCAGGCCGCTCTTCTGGGCGCCGGACCGGCCGCCGTACGAGACGGTGACGTAGCCCGCGCCCGGCAGCTGCGTGGCGGCCCCGTCCGTGCCCGTGGCGTTCACGGTGGCGTCGGGGGCGCCGATGGCCAGGTCGTGGACGCCGTCGCCGTTGAAGTCGTCGGAGAACCGGCTGGGCGCCGGACCCGGGGCGGCGGCCGCGGCCTGCGTAGCGGTGGAGACCAGCAGGCCTCCGGTGAGCGTGGTGGCCGCCGCGGCGATCGCGACGGCGTGACGGATGTGGCGTCGCACGTCCGTTCCCCCTAGGTGTTTCGATCAGCTGAACACCCCCAAGACCCCCGGCCCCCCGAAAGGGTTGTACGCCCCCGCGGATCCCGCCCGGACGACCGGTACTCCTTGCGCCCTTGACTTCGTCGGGCCGCTGCCCGAACCTCGGCCCACCCGGCCGCCCGCTTCGTCAGGGGCCCGAACGGTGCGGAGGACGCGTGGGGCTGCTCGACGGCAAGGTCGCGGTGGTCACCGGTGGCTCCACCGGCATCGGCCTGGCGATCGCCCACCGCTTCGTCCGGGAGGGCGCCCGGGTCTTCCTCACCGGACGGCGGGAGGCGGAACTGGCCGCGGCCGCCGACGCCCTGGGCGGCGCGGTGACCGCCGTCCCGGGCGACGTGACCCGGGAGGCCGACCTCGCCCGCCTCTACGAGGTGGTGGCGGCCGCGGGCAGTCCGGTGGACGTCCTGGTGGCCAACGCCGGCGGCGGCCCGTCGGCCGGACTCGCCGATGTCACCCGGCACCAGTTCGACGTGACGTCGGACCTGAACTTCAAGGGCGTCTTCTTCACCGTCCAGCGTGCACTGCCCCTGTTCCGGGACGGGGGCTCGATCGTCCTGCTGGGCTCGGCCGCCGGTGCCGCCGGGTCCACGCGCTTCGGCGTCTACGCCGCCACGAAGGCCGCCGTCCGTTCGCTGGCCCGCAGCATGGCCCTGGAACTGGCGGCTCGCGGGATCCGGGTCAACACCCTCAGCCCCGGCCCGATCGCCACCCCCTCCCTGGCCGGGGCCCCCGCCGAGGTCGTCGAGGCCGCGACGGCCCGCGTCCCCCTCGGTCGCCCCGGCCGCCCCGAGGAGGTCGCCGCCGCCGCGCTCTTCCTCGCCTCGCACGAGAGCAGCTACGTCACCGGGGTCGAACTCTTCGTGGACGGCGGCGCCCGCCAGGTCTGACGTGCGCCGGGCCGGCCTGACCCGCGGCGGCGGGTCAGCGGAACCGGTGCAGGTTCTCGACGAGGAAGTCCTCGAGGGTGCGCGGGGCGCGCCCGACGAGGCGGCGGAACGCGTCGTCCGGTGCCTCCTCGCGAGCCACCGCGAGCTGCTGGATCTCCACCACGTGGGCCGCCAGCCAGTCCGGCATCCCGGCCCGGTCGACCAGGTGGGCGTGCAGCTCGGACGGGCCCAGGTCGACGTAGCGGACCGGCCGGCCGAGCAACTCGCCCAGCAGCGACACGAGTTCCGGGTGGCTGTAGGCCCGCCCGCCGGTGAGCGGGTACGTGCCGCCGGCCGACTCCGGACGGGTGAGGACCTCGGCCGCGGCGTCCCCGATGTCCCGGACGTCCACGTAGTTGCACCGCGCCCCGCCCAGCGCGCCGTGCACGACCCCGGCGGCGGCGATGCCGGGCGCCAGGAGCAGCAGCTTCTGCATGAAGGCGTACGGCCGCAGCACGGTGGCGGTGACGCCGCAGGACCGCAGCCGCTCCTCGACCAGGTGGTGGCCGCGCGAGACGGCGACGGGGGAGTCCGGTTCGGCGGCCGGCGCGGAGACCTTGACGATGTGCGCCACGCCGCAGTCGACGGCCGCGTCGATCGCGTCGAGCTCGTACCGGACCTGGTGCGGGCCGTTGGCCATGGTGAGGAAGAGCTGGTGCGCGCCGCGGAAGGCCGCCCGCAGGGACTCCGGATCGGCGGCGTCGGCGGGGAGGGCCGTGGTCCGGGCGAGCGTGTGCGCGTCGAGGGCGGAGGTCAGGCGGGCGGGGTCGCGGCTCAGGGCGCGGCTCGGTACGCCGAGGGCGGCGAGGCTGCGCAGGGTGGCGCCGCCGGTGGCGCCACCGGCGCCCATGATGACGATCATGAAGTTTGCCTTTCGGGTCGGGGCGTGACGGGGAGTCGGTGCTGCGGCGCGCGGGCCGGGCCGCTCCCCCGCCGGCGCCAGGTGGAGATGGCGGTGGCGATCGCCGAGGAGACCGGCAGGTCGACCGGTAGCCGGCGCGGCCACGGGCTGTCGGCGAGGGCCGGGACGTACGGCAGCCAGTGGGCGGCGGCGAGGCCGACGGCCAGGCCGAGCGCCGCGGCGGTCAGGCCCGAGGCGGCGGCCGCGAATGCGCGCGGGGTCCGGGCGGGCCGGGTGCGCAGGGGGCGGCGCCGCAGCGCGGCGCCGAGGGCGGCGGTCACCAGGGCGGAGGTGCCGCCGATGGTGGTGAGCGCCGCGACCACCAGCTGCGGCTGCCCGGTCACGGCGCCGCCGAGACCGGCCGTCGCCGCGGGCATGGCGTACGCGACCAGGACCTCCCTCCACGGACTCGGGGGCGGGGGAGCGCCGGGAGCCTTCCTGCTCGTCATCAGTCGTCCTCTCGAACAAGGTCCTTAGCCACCTCACCATTGATGATTAGGTGCCTAACTATTGGGGGGAAAGAAAGGGCGAGCCGCGGGCGGCCCGCCGGGACGGGGTCGGTCGTCGCGTCGGTCGTCGGGTCAGTCGTCGGTGAGCGCGTCGATGCCCGAGACCACCCGGGCGAGCAGGTCGAGGAACGTGGTGCGCTCCTCGGGAGACAGTCCGCCGACCAGCCCCTGCATCCGGGCGAAGTGCTCGGGCGCCAGCTCGCGCAGCGTGCCGGCCCCGCGCGCGGTGAGGATCACCACGCTGCCGCGCCCGTCCTCCGTGGACGGCCGGCGGGCCACCAGCCCCTCCTGCTCCAGCCCGTTGACCAGGCCCGTCACGGTGGCCCGGGACACGCCGAGGCTCGCCGCGAGCTGGGACGGCGACTTCTCGCCGTCGTGGTCCTCCAGGTCGGCCAGCAGTCGGTAGCGGCCGGTGGAGAGGCCGAAGCGGCCGAAGTGCACCTCGCCGGCCTGCCCGATCCGGGCGCCCGCCGCCATCAGCCGCGCCGCGACCAGCACCGCCTGCGGATCGGCCGTGAGGCCGTAGCGGGCGATCTGGCGGCGAGCCTGGTCGAGCGTGGGCGCCATGGGGTCGGCCTCGGGATGCTGGGTCACGAGGAATAATATGGCGCCTAAGTACATCTCCGGTCAAGGACCGCTGCCGCCGAAGTCGGGGAGGGTGATCGAGCCGTCCTCGTTGAAGGGGATCCCGGGATTGTGCGCGATCTCCCAGGCATGGCCGTCGGGGTCGACGAAGGCGCTCGAGTAGAACCCGACGGTGTTCACCGCCCCGGGCTTGGTGACCGTCCCGCCGGCCCGTGCCACCACCGCCAGCAGGGCGTCCACCTCGGCCTCGGAGCGGACGTTGTGCGACAGGGCGATCCCGCCGAACCCGACCGCCGGCACGGGCCCCGGCCCCGGCCCCGCCTCCAGTCCGCACTCCCGCGCGAGCTTGCCGCGGTCCCACAGCACCAGGCCCAGGCCGCCCGCCTGGAAGAAGACCGTCTCCTCGACCTCCTGCCCCCGCCAACCCAGCGCGCGGTAGAAGTCCTTGGCGCGGGCGAGATCCGAAACCCCCAGCGTGACCAGGGTGATGCGCTGCTCCATGCGGTCACGGTACGCCCCGGCACGAGGCCGGGAGGCGACCGCGGAGGCGTGCCGCGCGGGCGCCGTGCCGGGGCATCAGGCCCGGCCGCGGTGGACCGCCTCGAGCCGGGCGAGTTCGCCGTCGGTGAGGCGCAGGGCGCCGGCGGCGACGTTGGCCTCGAGGTGGGCGGGGTCGCCGGTGCCGGGGATGGCCAGCACGTGCGGCCCCTGGTGCAGCGTCCACGCGATGCGGACCTGGGCCGGCGTCACGCCCCGCGCCAGGGCCACCGCCCGGACCGCCTCGTGCTCGCGCCCGGTCGCCCCGGCCTGCCGGCCGTCGGCCGCGAGCGCGTAGAAGGGCACGAAGGCGATGCCCTGCTCGCCGCAGTGGCGTACGAAGGCGTCCTGGTCGGGGCGGACCCCGAGGCCGTACATGTTCTGCACGCACACCACCGGCGCGGTCTCCCGCGCCTCGGCGAGCTGCTCGGGGGTGACGTTGGACAGGCCCAGGTGCCGGATCAGCCCCGCCTCCCGCAACTCCGCCAGTACGCCGAACCGCTCGGCCACCGAGGCGGACCCGACGACGCGGAGGTTCACCAGGTCCAGGTGGTCGCGGCCCAGCTGGCGCAGGTTCTCCTCGACCAGCCCGCGCAGCTCACGCGGTCCGGCGTGGGGGAGCCAGGCGCCGGACGGGTCGCGGGGCTGCCCGACCTTGGTCGCGATCACGAGGTCGTCCGGGTAGGGCGCCAGCGCCCGGTTGATCAGCTCGTTCGCGGAGCGCAGCGGGGAGAAGTAGAAGGCGGCGGTGTCGATGTGGTCGACGCCGAGTTCCACGGCGCGGCGCAGGACGCCGATCGCCTCGTCGCGGTCGCGCGGCGTCGCACCGGGCACGAGTGCCGTGCCGGTCTGCGGCAGGCGCATGGCGCCGAAGCCGATCCGACGGACCGTGAGGTCACCCAGCGTCCACGTGCCCGATGCCGCTGCGGCGGCGGTGTTCGTCTCCAGGACAGTCATGCCGGAAGGATCTTCAGACGGTACGCTCGGCGCCATCGATTCAGGTGGACGCGAATCCTCGACCGAGCGGACGGACCCGGTGGCGGAGCTCTCCTTCTCGGCGGGGGACCTCGCACGGATGCGGTTCGTCGTCTCCCCGATGTGGCAGGTCGGGACGAGCTTCCGGCTGCTCCGCACCGGGGCCGCGGACCCGGTGCACCGCCGCTGGCTCGAGCAGGTACGGCACCGGCTCGCGGTCGCCGGGCTGGACCGGGGATGGCTGTCGGAGCTGATACCGCCCTCCGGCTACGTCCCCGACTTCCTCAACCCCGCACCGCCCGGCCCGGCCCCGACACCGGCCGACGAACTGGCGACGATCACGGCGACCCCGCCCGAGCGGCTACGGCGGGACCTCGACCACCTGCGCCACCACCGGGGCGCCCTCGGCGACCGGCTCCGCGCGCTCCACGCCGACCCGCGCCGCCTGGAGCAACTCGCCGAGGAGATCCAGGCGTACTGGGAGCTGGCCCTCGCACCGTACTGGGCCCGCATCCGGGCGCTGCTCGACGCCGACGTCCGCCACCGCGCCCGGCAGGTCGCCGAGCAGGGAGCCGGCCACCTGTTCGACGACCTGCACCCGCTGGCCAGCTGGCACGAGGACGTCCTGCGCCTGGTCCGCCGCCCGCACACCCTGTCCCGGGCGACCGCGGGCAGCGGACTGCTGCTGGTCCCGTGCGCCTTCAAGGGCCCGGGCCTGTCGACCCGGGTCGCGCCCCCGGACCCGCCCCAACTCGCCTACCGCGCCCGCGGCACCGGAACCCTGTGGGAACCCCGGCCGGCCACCGGCACCGCCGCCCTGGCAGCCGTGCTGGGCCGCACCCGCACGCTGCTCCTCACCACGCTCGACGCACCGGCCACGACCACCGAACTGGCCGCCCGTACCGGCGCCTCCATGGCGGCCGTCTCCCAGAACCTGTCCGCCCTGCGCGACGCCGGCTTCGTGACCGCCCACCGCACCGGCCGCACCGTCCTGTACGCCCGTACGAAGACCGCTGATGCCGTCCTCGCCGCGCAGGCCGCCCCCTCCTGAACCGTCGACGCGACGAGCGGGCGAACGAGCGGCCGGATCACCCTTGTTAGGGTGCGCGGATGGCATCGATCAAGCAGTTCCAGGTCACCTTCGACTGCGCAGTGCCCGAGCGCGTGGCCCGCTTCTGGTGCGAGGTGTTGGGGTACGTCGTACCGCCGCCACCGAAGGGCTTCGCCACGTGGGACGACTTCGACCGCGCGCTGCCGGCCGAGCGCCAGGGGTCGGCGTTCGCCTGTGTGGATCCCTCGGGCGTCGGCCCGCGGCTGTTCTTCCAGCGCGTTCCCGAGGGCAAGTCCGTCAAGAACCGGGTGCACCTCGACGTGCGGGTCGGCACCGGACTCGTGGGCGAGGAGCGCCTGGCCGCGCTCGAGGCCGAATGCGCGCGCCTGGTCGCGCTCGGCGCCGTGCAGGTACGCCTGCTCCGGGCCGACGGCGTCAACGAGTCGTGCATCGTCATGCAGGACGTCGAGGGCAACGAGTTCTGCCTCGACTGAGCATCCTCCGGAAGACGCGGGCGCGGACGCCGACGGGTACCCGGAACGCGGGACGGCGAGCACTCTCGCCGTCCCACCCCCCGGCACGCCCCGTCAGGCCAGGAGCGCCGTCACCGGGGACATCGCGTCCCACCCCGGGTCGCGGCCGGTCAGCCGCCGTACGACCCGCTCCCACGCCTGCGGATCCCTGCCGAGGCGGCGCTCGACCAGGTCCGCCAGGGCCTCCAGAGCGGCGGCGGCTTCCGGCGGGGCGTCCGCGCGGAGCCGCGCCGAGCTCAGGTAGGACAGGACCAGCACGGCCGGGGCCGCCACCTCCAGCAGGTCGCGGGCGCGGAGGTGGCCCGAGGCGAGCAGCCCGTCGAACTGCACGACCAGCGGGGCACGGGAGAGCCCTCCCAGGCCGAAACGGCTGCGGGCCCGCGTGAATTCGGGCCCCTCGGGCAGTCCGTCGGGTCCGGGCTCCGGCGCCAGCTCGGGATGGCGGAGCCGGAGCTCGAGGGGCGCGTCCGGGCTACGGACCAGCCACTCCCACTGCGGCAGCGGATCCTTCGCGTGCTCGGTGGCGAGGACGTCCCAGTCGGGGGCGTGCGGGAAGATGCGACGGTACGGGTCGGCCCCGGTCCCGGAGGCGGCACGCAGCTTCGCGGCGAGCTTGACCGGGTCGATCTCGAGGGCGAGGCGGGCCCGCACGACGGCGGCCGGGTCCGCGGACGCCAGGGCCTTCGCGCAGAGTTTCGTGGCCGCCCGGCCGAGCACCCCGCGCGCCACGAGCGCGGCCAGCCGGTCCCGGCCACCGAGCTCGACCAGGTGCAGGCAGCCGGTGAGCTGCTGGACGAGGTTCAGCTCGGGCGAGCGGGTGAGCACCACCTCGATCAGGTCGGGCTCGGCCGAGGCCAGCCAGCGCAGCGACCCGGCCGGCTGCCCCCACGGACCGTCCGGCATCCGTTCCAGGACCAGCTTTCCCAGCTGCTCCGAACGCTCCGCGCCACCGGCCCGGGAGCGGCCCACGATCCGCCGGCGGACCGGCTCGGGGGCGTTCTCGGCGAGCAGGAAGTGGTCGACCTCGGGATCGCCCAGGTCGGCCAGCCGGTCCGCGGTACCGGCGGGCAGGCGCCTGGTGCCGGCGGCGAGGACGTACATGGCCTTGGGGTCGCGCCCGGCCAGCAGCCGGTCCAGCACGGTCCGCGGGGTCCGCTCGTGGCGCAGCAGGTACGCCGCCAGCAACCAGGGCCCGTCCGGGCCCAGGCGGGGCAGGACCGCGTCGACGGTGTCGGCGTCCGCCATGCACAACATCGTGCCGATGGGCCACAGCCACAGGTGGCTGCCGCGCCCGCTCTGCCGGACCGCCTCCTCGGGCGTGGCCGGCAGCGGCGTGGGCTGCCCGTACTTCCACCGCCCCAGCGGCCGCCGCGCCGTGGTGGCCGGCGCCCCGGCCCCGGCGGTGCGCGCCTCGCCGGTCCCGGCCCGTGCCCCGATGCCGTCCGTCTCATCGGTCCCGGTGCCGTCCGACTCCCGGCACCGGGCCAGCCGCACCAGCTCGGGCCAGGTGAGTCCACCACGGCCCGTGTCCCAGTCGCCGCCGCCCGCGGCGGCCACCGTCCCCGCGAGCCGCAGCCAGGCGTCCGGGTCGGCGCCCAGCTCGGTGCGCAGCAGGCGGGCGACGCCGGCCCGCCAGGCAGTGGCGAAGGCCTGCCGCCGCCAGTCGCCCGGCAGTGGGAGCAGGCACTGCGCCGGCAGCCCGTCGAGCAGGTCCGCCACCGTCAGGATCCCTTGCTCGTACGCGACGGCGACGGACCGGGCGGTGGAGGGCGTGAGACCGGGGAACTCCGCCCGCGCCCCTTCCCGGGTGGGCGCGACCGACCACCCGCGCGTGTAGGGCGGCCGCACCCCGTGGTCCGCGCACGCCTGCGACAGCCACCGCGGGGTGGCGAGGCCGGGCGCGTCCTCGTCCCCGTGGGCGGCGAGGAAGAAGAGCACGCCGGGATCGGTGGGAGCCGGGGCCCCGCCGCCGGCGAGGCAGCGGCGCAGGACGTCGAGGGCGGCCAGCGCGGCCCGCTCGTACGGGGTGCGCGGCCGCTCGGGCGCCTCGGCGGCCGCAGCCGTACCCCCGTCGTCCGGGGCGGCGGACGCGATGCCGCCGTCCGGGGCGGCCTCGGCCTTCCCGGCCTCGGTGATCACCTCGTGCAGGGTGCCCCCGTGCCGGGGGAGCAGGGCCTCGAACGCCGCCCACGCCTCCGGGCGTTCCCCGAGCGCGCCCTCGGCCAGCTCGGCGAGTCCGGCCAGGACCGCTCCGCCCAGCAGCTTCCGCCGGGCCAGCGCCTGCAGTGCGCCCACGGCGTGCACGGCGGGGCGGGCGGTGGAGACCAGGTCGGCCGGGTCGAGCAGGCCGGCCGCCGCCATGCCCTCCGCCCACAGCGACGCCCTGTCGTCGAGCGTCTCGTCGGCGAGGCGTCGCGCGGGCGGGGTGGTGTTGCCGGTGCGTCGTCCGCCGCCCTGCCACGGGTCGTTGAGCGTGCTCAGGCGGAAGGCGAGGCGCTGGGCGTCGTCGGCGTCCTCGTGGCGGGCCAGCTCGACGGTCGCCTTCGGCATGAAGGGGGTCTTCGCGTGCGCCTCGGACAGGGCCCGGAGGTCGTACGCGTACGGCTCGGCCAGCAGCACGCGCAGCGTGCTCGTGCGCCGCGTGGCCGCCAGCAGCGCGGGCAGCCGCGCGGGGTCCCCGTACGGTTCGCAGCGGGCGCGCAGGGCCGCGAGCGCCGCCCCCGTACCGTCCTCGGCCGCAAGGGACTTGGTGACGCGCGAGCGGACCGGCGGGGTCAGGTGCGCGCGCACCGCCGGGTCGTCCACCAGGGCCCGCACCGCGTCCGGGCCGGTGCGCTCCCAGACCCTGACCAACGCGTACTGCTGCGCGACGCCGCGGGCCCCGGCCACGGCCCGGGCCGTGAGACCCGGGTCGCCGGACACCAGCAGCGGCGCGAGCCAGGTGCTCGGCAGCTCGCCCGCCGGGTCGGTGAGTTCGGCGTACAGGCCCTCGTCCATGGGGAGCTCGTCCAAGCGGCCCGCCAGGGTGCGGCGCAGCGTCTGGGTGGCGCGCGGGTTGCGGTAGACCGCGGCCCCGACCCGCGGGTCCCCCGTACCCAGCAGCCGGGCCAGCACGCGGGCGTCGAGCCGGGTGTGGCGGGCGAGCGCGGTCCTGGTCCGGGTGTCGCCGTGCCCCGTGACGGCGTCGGTGAGCACCGGCCCGGGGACGGGCCCGGTGGCGAGCAGCAGCTCCAGGGTGTCGTCGGGGAACACGGCGAGGGCCGCGGCCGCGTCCTGCGGCACCGCGTGCTCCAGCAGCAGGGCGAGGGTGGCCTGGACGCTGCGCGGCGCCGGCGCGCGTATGACGTCCGGGGCGGCGGGCGGCGCGGGCGGCGGTACGTCCGCCAGCAGTTCGGGCAGGGTCGTGCGGTGGGCGGCGAGCGCGTCGTGAACGCCGAGCCACCGCCCGGGGGAGCCCGCGAGGTGGTCCCGTACCAGGGCGGCCAGCCGCCGGGCGGCGTCCTCGTCCGGTCCGCCCGCGGCGGCGACGGCGGCCGCGACGGTCCGGGCGGGGCGCGCCTGCGCGACCGCCCGCGCCGCGGCGCCCGCGGCCACCGGGCGGGGCTCCTCACGGGGCAGGGCGAGGAGGTCCCGCAACGTCCGCGCGGTCGAACTGCTGTGCGTGGTGCTCATGGACGCCATGGTAGGAACCGGGTCGGACATCACCCTCCGACGACCGGCGCGGCCGCGATGCGGCGGTGAACTCCCGCCACCCCGAACCGGTGTGACGGCACGGCGGGCCCCGCACTCCCCGGTACCGGCCACCGCGTTCCCCGAAACCCGTCCGGGTGGTCGCACGCACCGAACACCGCCGCACGGGAGTGTCATCGTCCCGCCCCACCCACCCGGCTCGATCATGTCGTGCCATGTCACCTCGTGAACTCCGCCGGACACGGTCCTCGTGGCGCCCCTGGGCACGTACTACTGGCTGGAGACACAGGCTCCGCCCGGGTACGACCTCCCGGTGAACCCGGAGTTCGGCCCGCTCACGCTGTCCGCGGAGAACGTCGAGGACGGCGTGACGCTCACCGCCGAGAACTGGCCCGAAACCGCTCCGCCCTCCCCCGGTGACGACCCGTCCGGTCGGACGCCCCCGCTGCCGGCTGAGCACATGAGCCCCCAGGAATGAGTACGCCGCCCCACGACCCGGTGCCGGCCGGCCGGCGACGATGACGGCGACCACACCATCAGTTCGGGAGCCGTCCATGCTCAGCCGCTTCGCCCACACCGTCGTGCCCGTCTTCGGCCGTCTGTCGACGAGCACGGACACCGGCTCCGCACCGGCACCGGGCAGCATCCTCGCCGCCAACCACACCTCCCTCGCGGACCCCGCCGTCGTGCTCGCCGCCCTGCGCCGCCTCGGCATCCAGCCGGTCGTCATGGCGGCCGCCGGCCTGTGGCGGATCCCCGTGCTCGGACGCGCCCTCGCCCGAGAGGGTCACGTCCCCGTGCACCGCGGCAGCCGGGACGCCGCAGCCGCCCTGGACGTGGCGGCCCGAGCCCTGCAGGAGGGACGCCACGTCCTCATCTACGCCGAAGGAGGCCTGCCCCGTCGTCAGGACGCCGGCGAAGCCGCCCCGGGCACCTTCCACACCGGCCTGGCCCGGCTCGCCCTGCGCACCGGAGCACCCGTCGTGCCGGTCGGTCAGGCCGGGGCCCGCCGACTGACCTCGGGCAGCGGGCCCAAGCAGCTCGCCGGCCTCGTGACGGCCCCCGTACGCCGCCCCAGGCTGCACGTGCACGTCGGCAGGCCGCTCGTCCTGACGGACGACCTCACCACCAGCACGGCGCGCGCCCGTTCCGCGGTGACCGCCGCATGGCGGACGGCGGCCGTGCAGGTGGACTGCCGGCCCTGACGGCGCGTGCCCTCACGGCCGGACCGCGAGGCCGTCCAGGGTGAGGTCGAGCAGGCGCTCCGCCTGCTGCCGGTGTTCGGCACCGCCCGAGGCTGCGCGCACCCCACGAGGAGGGCTGATCATGTCGGGTATCCGGGGCAAGGTCGTCGCGATCACCGGCGCCAGCAGCGGCATCGGCGCGGCGACCGCGACCCACCTCGCCGAGCAGGGCGCCCGCCTCGTGCTCGGAGCCCGCCGCGAGGACCGGTTGAACGCCGTCGTCGACACCATCACCGCACGGGGCGGCACCGCCACCGGCGTCCTCGTCGACGTCACGCGCCGCGAGGACCTCCGGCGTCTGACGGACACGGCCCTCGACCGGTACGGCCGCCTCGACGTCCACGAGTGGTCATGTGCTACTCGGGGGCCCGGCGGGTGAACGTGAAGGTCAGGCTCGACGAGCCGGCGAGTTCCCCGCCGGAGCCCAGGAGGGAGATCTGGCCCTTCGCGCTGACCTCGGCGCTGATGGTGACCTCGTTGAGCTCGAAGTCCCCGCAGTGGGCGGGCAGCGACCCGATGACCGACCGCATCGAGTCGAGGAAGCCGGTGACCCGCTCCTGGAACACCTCGAGCGGGACCTCGGCCCGGCCCAGCCGCCATTCCTGAGAACGCCGGAACAGGGAGCGGTCGTCGCCGTCCTCCAGGCCGATGACGCGGATCACCGCGGGCTCGTCGGGCTTGGGCCGGTCAGGGAGCGGGGACTCGGTTCGCTGGGAGATCGACATCTGCATCCTCCGTCGGTTCGGTGCGGACATGGAGCTGTGGATCCGCGTAGGCCGCGTACGCGATGCCGAGCGGATTCCCGTACGTGTGCAGCAGGCTGTTGCGGGCCTCGAACACCGAGCGGCCCAGGGGCAGGCGACGGAGCAGGAACCGCTCGTACAGCGCCTGCGAGAAGGCCGCCGCCACCTCGTCCGGCACCTCGATCTCACTGCCGATGAAGCCCCGGTTCCCGTTGGTCAGGAAGAGGTGCGGGAAGGAGAGGGAACTGGTCGCGTGCATGCGCGCCGACCCGCAGGCGTTCATGACCACGAGCGGCATCTCGCCGCCCTCGTGCCCGGGCCGGGACTTCAGCGCGACCAGGTCCTCCGCGATGGTGCCGAGCTTCACCCGGAGGTCCCGGCCGCCGCCGTGCAGCTCGATCTCGTTGTCGAGGGGGCTGTCGAGCGTGGCGTAGCAGTGGCAGGCGAAGTGCTGGATCTGGTCGGGCACGGCCCGGACCTCGCCGGCGAGCGAGCGCCGGGGGTCGAAGATCTGCTCGGCCAGGGTGGCGGCCCCGGTGGCGGCCCCGGTGTCGTCGCCGGGGTACGGACCGTCGACCTCGACCCGGTCCGCCACCGCCGCCGAGGTCAGCCAGTCGAGTTCCCGCCGGGCCCCGGAGAGCAGTTCGTGCCGCAGGAAGCGCAGCGGCAGCCGTCCTCCCGACGCCGGCCGCAGCGAGAGCCCCGTGGGTACCGGGGCGGGCAGCAGCGTCCGCTTGACCACGCAGGAGAAGCCGACCAGGTTGCGGCACTGCGCGACGAGCTCCGCACGGTCGGCCGGCACGGTCGGGTACATCTGGTGGAGGGGCAGCAGCTCGAGGGGGAGGAAGCAGTCGCGGTCGCCGACGCACTCCACGAGCGGAGGGGGCAGCACCGGGTTGCGCCCGACGGGCAACGCGGCGTTCCAGAAGGCCTGGAGGCCCTGGATCACCCCGGTCTCGAGGCCGAACAGGAGGAAGACGAGCCCACGGCCGATGCGGTGCAGCACGTCGAACACCTCGGGGACGTCCCCGTCGTCCACCGCCAGGCCCGGCAGCACGTCCTTGAGTCCCAGCAGACCGGCGTCGAGGCGGCGCCGGGCCACGTCCATGACCCCCGGCTGGGGCAGGGTCATCCGCAGCGGCGGTGTCCCGTTGCGGGCCTGGAAGACGACCTGGGTGGTCCGAGCGGTACGCCGCACCCGGACGGTGACGTCCGCCGGCTGGCTCCCCGTCATCCGGAGTCCTGCCCGCGAACGTCGCCCCCGGACCGCGCCTCGGAGGCCTCGCCAGGACGGACCCCTCCGGGACGGACCTCTCCGGACAGGCCCCCCGACGGTCCGCCGGACAGCTCGCCGCCGGCCCCCGCGGCACCGGCGCCGGGGCCGGCGGCCCGGACCGCGATCGAGACGGCGATCACCTGGACGAGCCGGCCGGCCTGGTAGAGCTGGAACCACACCTCGTGCAGCCCCTCCTCCTCCGGCAGGGGGAAGCGGAACACCGTCTGCGCCTCCCGCTCGGTCCGCAGGGTCCGCCGGTGGGGGCTGGGAGCGAGCGTCGGGCTGTCGACCAGCGCGTCGAACTCGGCCTCGGGCACGTCCCGGCCGCCCTCGATGTGCACCGGCTCCAGGACGAAGAACTGCCGTTCGGGCGCGATCTGCTGGGCGGATCCCGCATCCCGGCCCCGCGGGTCGCGCACCACGAACAGCACCAGGCCCAGGCGCTGCCCGGGGGACGCCACGACGGTCGTGCCGTGCGCGAGCCCGCCGGACGCACCGCCGGCCGCGGCCCCGCCGCCGACGACCTCCTGGCCGGCGTCGAGCTGGAGGGCGAAGTAGCCGGTGAAGTTCGCCAACGGCGGCCCGGTGACGGCCTCCTCGATGCCCGCCCGCAGCACCTGCTGGAGCTCCCGGGCCGCGTTCCGGTGCAGGTCGGCCACCTCGCGCCCGAGACGTTGGCCGACCGCCGCCGACGTGCGCCGGGCGACCTCCTCGGCGAGCCGGGCCAGGTCGGTCGCGCCGAGCAGGCCGGGGCCGCCCCGCCGGGCCGGCGCCTCGTGCTCGTCCCGCAGTGCGGCGCGCACCCCGCGCACCACCTCGGCCGACACCTCGGACACCAGCGCCTCGCGGTCGGCGCCCGACACACCGGCGGACACCGCGTTCTCCGGAGGCCCGGGCGCGGCGGTCCGTACGGCGCCGGTCCGGGCGAGCGGCCGGTCGTACTCCCCGACTCCCAGCAGCGCGGCGCTCTGCCCGAGGAAGTCGGCGTGGTTGTCCGGCAAGGGCAGCCGCAGGGCCTCGGCCAGGTCGAAGCGGTACACGTCGACCGCGTCCGCGCGGTGCTCGTACGCCGCCACGACCCGCCGACGGCCCGCCACCACCGCGGCCAGGGCGATCAGGAGCGGACCGAGGACCAGTACCACCAAGGAGCCGCTCGCCGGCCGGGGCCGCACGAGGACCTCCGCCGCGAACACCCACGCCACAGCGGTGCAGACGGCGCCGGCGGCGGTGGCGCGCAGCAGCGCGACGGCCCGGCCGAGGCGGCGGGCCTCGTGCCGTACCCGGGGCGGGGCCACCAGCGCGATCCGGGGCCACACCCGGTCGACGGCCAGACCGGTGGCGAACGCCGTCTCCACGACGGCGGTGTCACCGGCAGCGGGGCGCAGCGGACGCACCAGGAGCCCGGACGTCCGGACCGCGGCGCGGTCGTGGCCGAACTCCGTCCTGGCCGCGGCCTCGATGCGGCGCGCGCGTGCCCGGTCACCCTCCCGGTACGCCCGCTCCCGCCCGTACCCGTCCCACCCCGCGCGCCGGACCACGTCCCGCAGGGCCCACTCGCGCTCCTCGAGCCACTGCGCCTCACGCCCCCTCGGCGTCCGTCCGGACGGGTCGTCGTCGTGGTGCGCCACCACATGGCGCCGCAGGTACGCGGCGGCCTTCTCCGCGATCCCGGGTGTGCACCCCGGACGCAGCCAGCCGAGCAGCAGCGCCTGGAGCACCCCCAGCACGGCGGCGGCGACCGCGAGTTCCCCCGCCCCCACCAGCAGTGCGGTCGGACCGGTGCCCGGCCGGTGCTGCGTGCCGTCGAGCGCCGCCCAGCCGAGGGACCCCAGGGGTACGACGAGACCCGCGGCCTGCGCCCACAGCGGGACCACCGCTCCCGGCGGAGGCGGCCCGGACGGCTCCGGGAGCGTCCTGCGCGGGACGGAGAGCCGGACGTGCGGGACCGACCAGTCGTTCACGACCCACAGGGCGCCGAGCGTCCCGGCCAGCCCGAGCCCGCCCACGAGCCAGGCGGCGAGGACACGGCCCTCGCCGGCGAGGGCGGCCACCACCAGGGCCAGCGGCACCGCGAAGACCAGCGCCAGCAACCAGCCGGGACGTCCGTACAGGTCGTCCTCGACGCCCAGCCAGAAGGTGACCGCGAACAGGGCGGCGGCGGGTACGGCCACCCACCCGGCCCGCTGCGGGGCCTCGCCCGTCGTCACGTGGAGGGCGAGCCAGCCGAGCAGGACACCGGACAGGACGACACCCGCCACGACCAGGTGCCTCTCCTGGTCGTCCATGGAGTTGTGCCGGATGACCAGTCTCACCAGGGGCACCAGCAGCACCGCCGCGCCCGCCCCGGCGAGCCACGCCCACCCCGTCCGGCCGTCGAGGGCGAGGACGAACGCGAGCCGAACGAGGCCGGCCTCCGACAGCACCGCCAGGGCCCCGACCAGCACGCCCTTGGCCAGGGTCGAGGCAGGCCCTCGCCTCTTCGGGCCCGAAGCCATGCCGTCCCCCGTCCCCGCCGGGCGTCGCCCGACCGCCCGGCCAACCGTGCTGCCAGTATGGGTGGTTGACGGACGGCCGGTGGCGGGATCGGTGGAGGTCCACCCGACGTGACGACGGGCGGGCCCGCCCCCGAGGGGCCGGGCCCGCCCGCAACCCGTCGCTCAGGCGGTGCAGCGGATCATGGTCAGCGGTCGGTTCGCGGCGTACTGCTCCCAGTACTCCGCGCCGAACTCCGCCACGCCGGCCTCCGAGACGTCCAGCCGGACCCACTCGATCCCGGTGAACCCGGCCGCCTTCAGCGTCTGCTCGTACGTCTCCTTCGACGGCACCGTGGCCTCGAACGAGACCGGCGGCTCCAGCAGGGCCGTGAGCCGGATGCCCCGGCCGATCTCGTTGTCCTTGCCGGTGGACTCGCACAGGAACCCGTACTTGGCCAGCGACGGGCCGTCGAAGTCGAAGTCCGGGTTCTGCACGAACAGGTGGAACGCGCCGCCGGCGACGAGGCTGCGCCGGATGTTGCGCATCATCAGTTCGATCTCGGCGACCTCGTTGGCGTAGTTGAACGCCTGGACGGCCACGGCGACGTCGAAGGGCTCGTCGAACGACCGCAGCGTGGCGGTGTCGCCCACCTCGTAGTCGATGCCCAGGGGCTCCGACCGCTCGAGGGCGTCGGCCGCGTCGATCATCGCGCCGGAGATGTCGAACCCGAAGACGCGGGACGCGCCGCGCCGCTTGAGCTCGCGACTGTAGAAGCCGGTACCGCAGGCGATGTCGAGCACGGACTTGCCGGTGACGTCTCCGACCAGGGCGAGGAAGCCCGGCACCTCGGCGTAACGAATGACCGGCAGGGTCTTGAAACCTTCGAAGGCTTCCCCGATGCCGTCGTACAACTGACCACTCATCGTGGTGGTTCCCCCTCGATTTGTGGCGTCGGCCCTCACGATGAGCCGCGGCCCTTGGGGGAAGTCTCTGCCGTCTACGATCGGACTTCGTACTGGCTGAAGATCCAAAAAGTCACTCCCCGCGATGTAGGGAGATCTCCCGGGTCGGGTCCGGACGGTACGGGCGCCGTGGGCCTCGCCCGGGTGCCCCTACACGCGGGGGACCTGGAGCTTGTTCCAGCTGGTGCGGCCCGGGACACCGTCCGCGTCGTCGCCGGAGTAGCCGAGCTTGCGCTGCCACGCGGCGTAGCTGGCCCGGTCGCCGGAGCCCCAGACGTCGACGTTCGTGTGCGTCCGGTACCGGTCGCAGCCGACGGCGACGAGCCGCGCGTGCATGGCGGCGATGACGGGCGAGCGGCGGCCGGGGACGAAGAAGCCGGAGCCCGGGAACGGCTCGTGGGTGGGCCTGCCCGGCGCGGGCACGTCGGCGAAGTCGGGCCAGGACCCGGGATCCGTGTGGTCGTTCTCCGGGACGTGGGCGTGGGCGTACCAGCCGGCCTGCCGCTCCCAGACCGACTCGTCACGGTGACCGGTGAAGGCCGTCGGCTGCCCCATGGGCCAGACGTTCGGCACGCCCCACGAGTGCACCCACTCCCGGAGCGCGGCCCAGCCCGTGCAGGGCGCGTCCCGGAGGCGGGCGTACACCGTGCCGTCGACGCGGCAGTACGGGAAGAAGAGCGCCTCGATCTGGAGGACGACCGAACCGGCCCGGTTGGTGCGCGTCCCCCCGGCCCGGTCGACCAGGCTCTTCGAGCGGGAGTCGGCCGGGTGGAACTGGGTGAGGCGGCCCGTGAACGGGTCCCAGAGCAGGTGCGGCGCGGCGGCCTTCCCGTCCGGGTTGCGGCCGAAGTAGGTGACGAGGTTCTCGTAGGGGACCAGGTCGGCGGGCTCGGCCGCGCTGGCGTTCCTGTCCCACGTCACGTGGGCCACGGCCTTCGCGGGCCCGCCGTCGGTGGGGGCGTGGTCGCCGATGTCGAGCCGGGTCGCCCCGGGCATCCAGAGGTCGGGCAAGGGAGTCTCCTGGGCGTGACCGTGCCACTGGCATACGCCGGGGCCGGGAGGAGCGAGGAACGCCCGCCGATCCGCGGGCGGGCGGCGTGGATGCGGGAGCCGGTGGGGTGGGAGCGGCGGAAGGCGGCCGTCGGAGGCCGCGCGGCAGGGGCCGAGACGCCCGACGACGCGGTCGTCGACTCCGATGCGGATGCCGCTGCGGTCGATCTGCCCCCCGACGGGCCGGCTCATGTCCGCTCGACGAGATCTACGTCACCGACCTGGAGTGCGGAGGGCGCCGGTGTGCGCCGGAGCCTCCGGACGGCCCCGGAGGCGCGGGCCGCCGCTCGGGCGCGGGGCGGTGTGCCGGGTAGGGCATGATCGGGGGATGTCCGATCTCATCATCGCCGCTTGTGACGGGGCGGCCAAGGGAAACCCGGGCCCGGCCGGCTGGGCGTGGGTCATCGCCGATTCCGAGGGCCGCCCCGAGCGCTGGGAGGCCGGCCCGCTCGGCCACGCCACCAACAACATCGGCGAGCTCACCGCCCTGCAGCGCCTGCTGGAGGCCGTCGAACCCGGCACGGCGCTGCAGGTCCGGATGGACTCGCAGTACGCGATGAAGGCCGTCACGCAGTGGCTGCCGAACTGGAAGCGCAACGGCTGGAAGACGGCCGCGGGCAAGCCCGTCGCGAACCGGGAGCTCGTCGAGAGCATCGACGAGCTGCTCTCCGACCGGGACGTCGAGTTCCGCTACGTTCCGGCGCACCGCGAGGACGGCGACCACCTCAACGCGATCGCCGACCAGGCCGCCAGCGACGCCGCCACCAGCCAGGAGGCGGCCGGCACCGCACTGGGCACCTCCGAGATCCCCGTACCGGCGCCGAACCGCACCGCCCCGCCCGCCCGCCGCAAGCCGGCCGCGGCCGCCCGCCGCACCAGCTCGTCCAACGGCTCCGACGCACCGGTCATCAAGGCCAAGTTCCGCGGCACCTGCCCCTGCGGACGGTCGTACGCCGCCGGCGAGAACATCACCAAGCTGGGCACCCGCTGGGGCCACCCGGAATGCCGCGCCACGCTCCCCGGCGCCGCCCCCGCCTGACACCGGCGCCCCCGGCGCGAGCCGGCCGCCCGGGTCGGGGTCCCGCCCACCGGGGACGGGGCCGGCCGGTCGCCCCCACCGGCCGGCCCCGCCTCACCTCCGCACGGCGTCAGGCAGCGGACTCGGGGTCGGGCTCGGCGTGGCGCAGACGCTCCCCGCACCGCGAGCACCAGCCGGCACGGCTGCGGTTGGAGTTGCCGCAGCCCGCGCAGAGCTTGACGTGCGGATGGATCTCGGTGTGGGTCTCGGTCTCCTGGCCCATCGGGTCGTTCGGCATGGGGAACCCCTTCCGTGATCGGTGCGTGGCGCCAACGTAGGGGATCAAGGCCCCCTGCAGGAGGTGAACGCACGGACCGCCCCCGGAGTCGGCACGATCGCGCCCGTCGTACGGCCCGTGGCCAGGGGGAACGGGCGGGAGTCTCGTGCGCGGCGGCGCGTTGCCGCCGTCGGCGGAGGCCGGTGGTGCTGTGGTGGAGGGGTGAGAGAACCTCGGCCCCGGCGCGGACCGGAACAGCAGCGCGGCCTGCACCTGTGGCCGATCCGCAGGGTCCTCGTGCTGGCCTTCGCCGGCGCCGTCGTCGCGGGCGCCGCGGTCTTCTTCGTCGGATACCGGCTGCTCGACGTCCCGGGACTGGCGTCCGAGCGGCGCACCAGTACCTTGTTCGACCTCGCGAAGCTGTCCTTCGGCGTGGTCGCGGGCGCCGGCGCCCTGGTCGCCCTGGTCGTGGCGTACCGGCGCCAGAAGGTCAGCGAGGACGCGGTCGGGCGCGAGAAGGCGCGCCTGCACAACGAACGCTTCACCCATGCCGTCGATCAGCTCGGCAGCGCGTCCGAAGCCGTGCAGCTCGGCGCCGTGCACGCGCTGGCCGGCCTGGCCGACGACGCCCCCACCCGTGACGTGCGCCAGACCTGCATCGACGTGCTGTGCGCCTACCTGCGTCTGCCCTACACCGCCGAGGCCGACCTCCCGGAGGGCGACGCCCGGGCCCGGCACGGCTACCTGGCCCTGCGGGAGGTCCGGCACACCGTCATCCGCCTCATCCGGAACCACCTCCGGCTCGCCTCCGACCATCCGCACTCGTGGCAGGGCCACCAGTTCGACTTCACCGCCGTCACCTTCGACGGCGGGGACTTCTCCGGCGCCGTCTTCTCCAGCGGTACGGTCAACTTCTTCCGGGCGGAGTTCTCCGGCGGCAAGGTCAACTTCTCCGGAGCGACGTTCTGCGGCGGCAAGGTCGTCTTCCGGGACGCGCGGTTCTCCGGCAGCCTGGTCAACTTCTACGGCGCCGAGTTCTCCGGTAGCCGGGTCGACTTCTGCGACGTGCGGGTTCCCGCCGGCAGGGTCACCTTCCGCAACACGAGGATCTCCGGCGGCATCATCGACTTCCGCGACGCGGAGCTCTCCGGCGGCACCGTCAGCTTCCGTGGCGCGGAGATCTCCGCAGGGCGGGTCAACTTCTCCAGCGCCGGGTTCACCGGCGGCACGATGGACTTCCGCGGCACGAGGTTCGCCGGCGGCACGGTCAACTTCTCCCGAGTGAGGTTCGCCGGCATCCAGGTCGACTTCTGCGAGGCGGAGGTCTCCGCGAGCTCGGTGACCTTCCTCGAGGCGAAGTTCTCCGCCGGCAGGGTCACCTTCCGGTGCACGGACTTCTCCGGTGGCACGGTCAACCTGGGCGCAGTGTTCGACCGGGGCACGGTCACCTTCTCCGGAGCGAACTTCTCCGGCGGCACCGTCGACCTGTCGACGGCGAGCGGCGTCCCGCCCACGGGCCTGCTCCCGGACCACCGGCAGCCCCTCCCCGCCGGCCTCACCCTCCCTCCCGCCTGGTACCCACCGCAGGCCTGACGAGGACCGTCGCCGGTCACCCGATGCGGCCCCTGCCGTGGACGTCGGTACGCCGACCGGGAACGGGTGCCCGCGGACCGGGCGTCACGCCCGCGGCGAGCCGTCGCCCAGGTCGGGGAAGCGGACGCCGGTGAGCTGCTCGGAGAGGTCCCACAGCCGCCGGGCCCGCAGGTCGTCCTGCGCGTGGGCGCTGCGCTGCGCCGGGCCGGGGTGGCCGCGCAGTTCGCCGCGGCCGTCGGGCCCGGTGTAGCTGTCGCCGGGCAGGGGCTGCGTGGCGGCGTAGAGGGTGGGCAGCGCACCCATGGCGTCGGACTGCGCCATCAGACGGTTCGTGACGGCCAGCATCAGGCGCTGGACGGCGCCGGCCGAGCGCCCCTGCAGGTTGGTCGCGGCGTAGCCGGGGTGGACGGCGTGGGCGGTGACCGGGGACCCCGCCTCGGTCAGGCGGCGCTGGAGCTCGCGGGTGAAGAGCAGGTTGGCCAGCTTGGACTGCTGGTAGGCGCGCCAGGGGCGGTAGTCGCGCTCGGAGTTGATGTCGTCGAAGTCGATGTCCACGCCCGGTCGGCGGTGGGCGTTGGAGGCGACGGTGACGATCCGGTCGGTGATGTGCGGCAGCAGCAGGTTCGTCAGGGCGAACGGCCCGAGGTGGTTGGTGCCGAGCTGCATCTCGAAGCGGTCGACGGTGCGCGCCTCGGGGACGGCCATGACGCCGGCGTTGTTGACGAGGACGTCGAGGGGGCGGTCCCAGCTCGCGGCGAAGGCGCGGACGGAGGACAGGTCGGCCAGGTCGAGGTGGCGTACCTCGGTGCTGCCGGCCAGTGTGGCCGCGAGGCGCGCGCCGCGCGCGGTGTCGCGGACGGCGAGGACCACGTGGGCGCCGGCCCGGGCCAGCTCCTTCGCGGTGATCGCGCCGAGGCCGCTGGTGGCCCCGGTGACGACGACGGTTCGGCCGGCCAACGAGGGCAGGTCGGCGGCGGTCCAGGCGGTGGTTTCGGTCGGTGCGCTCATGGATCCAGGCTGACACCGGCACTAGCATGTTGTCAACGACAACATAGTTTCCAGTGGCAACATTGTGGCGGTAGTATTCCGCCATGCAGGAACGCATGCAGGAACGCAGCTACCACCACGGCAACCTGAGGACCGCCCTGCTGGAGGAGGCGGAGCGGTCGGTCATCGCGCACGGCGTCGCGGCGCTGTCGCTGCGCGAGCTCGCCCGCGGGCTCGGGGTCAGCCACGCCGCACCCCGGCGGCACTTCCCGGACCGGGCGGCCCTGCTGGACGCCCTGGCGCAGCGCGGGTTCGACACCCTCGGCGAACGGCTCGCCGGGGCGATGGCGGCCGCCGGCCCGTCCTTCGAGGCCCGGCTCCGCGCGATCGCCCAGACGTACGTCGCGTACACCGCGGGCCGGATGCCGGTCGTGGAGCTGATGTACGCGAGCAAGCACGCCGCGGAGACCGAGACCGCGGCCGCGCCGGCCGCGGCGCGAGCCGCCTACGCCGTCCCGTACGCCGTGATCGAGGAGGCCCACCGCGACGGCGAGCTGGCCGACGGCCAGGACCCGCAGGCCGCAGCCCGCCTGGTCTTCGCCGCGGTGCACGGACTGGCGGTCCTGCTCAACAGCGGCATGATCGCCCCCGCTGACGTCCCGGCCACGGTGGACACCGCGGTCGACGGCCTCCTGTCGGGCCTGGGTTCCCGTACGGGCCGCCCCGCCTGATCCCCACGCCGGCAGACCGTGCGACCGGCGTCCCCCACGCCGCCGCCCCTACACGCATACGGAGCGGAGGCGTCGACGTGGGGGACGGACCCGATCAGGGGCGCGAACGGACCGGCACACGGACGGTCGGCGCCTTCCGGGGTGACCACACCCCGGCTCCGCCGTCGGCCCGCACCCCGGCCCCCGCCCCCGGCCCCGCGTCCGACGCGGAGCGGCCACGCCCGACTCGCCTCACTCGGCCGCGGCCATCCACTCCTCCAACTGCTCCAGGGTGGTGTCCGGATCCGCGACGAGCTCCGCGAGCCGGTCGTCGCGGGGGTTGAGCGTGGAGACGGCCGGGCAGCGGTGGCAGGCGTCCACGCCCGCCTGCCCCCACCACTTGCAGCGCGGACGGAGGTGGCACCGCGGTACGGCTCCGCCGGCCTCGGGCACCGGCAGGGTCTCGATGCGGTCGATCAGCCCGCAGGCGTCGCCGACCCGGTTCGCGCACTCGGACACGCAGTGGGAGGCGAACCGCAGCACCCGGTTGGGGGCGATCCCCTCGGGGATCGTGGCCAGGACGTCCGCCGCCGGAACCGGTTCGGCCAGATAGACGACCTGCCCGTTCTCCCCCGACCTGACGCCCAGGACGACCGACTCCGGACGATGTGCTTCACCGCTGGGGCACCAACTGACCTGCTGCTCCGCGGAGTCGTCCACGGTGTGCGCCTCCACCCGTCAGGCGGACGTGCTGTCGGCGCGCTCGGGGTTGGTGACCGCGCCCAGGATCGGGCCGCCCGTGGTGCCGCTCTCCAGCTGGGCGGCGGCGACCGCCTTCTGGATGTGCGAGGAGAGCTGCTGCGCGTCGATCCTCTGAGCCGCGTGGGCGGTACCACCGACGGCGAGAAGCCCCGTGATCAGCGCCGCCGTGGCCGCAGTCGTCCGCAGGCTCTGGTTCATGCCGTGCCTCCTTGACGTTGTCGTCGCAACTGACAGAGGCGACCGTATGTATCAACTCCCTTCTGCGGAAGGTACTTTGGGACTGATTTTTTTCGTCACGGACCAGCGGCGAGGAGGCGTTCTGCCCCCGCGAACCGGGCGCCGCCGACGAGTCGTGATCGACGGCGAACGGCCGTGCGCCTCCGACCGGTGCCGTCTGCGTGGAGCTCTGGGACGACGAGCAGCCCGTCCAGCGGTGGCCCCTCGTCGATGCGGTCGTGGCGGCCCGTCAGCCCCACCCGGCCGACCCCGCGCGGTACGACGTCGTACTCGGCGCCGGCGTCCGGAACGACGCGCGCCGTGCACCGGCGGACGTCGTGGAGGATCCGGAGGGCCGGCTCTCCTACTTCGAGGAGCCGCATGCACCCGACCGCGTAGGAGTCCGAAACAGGTGGACGAGCCGGTGCGGATCCGCATCGTGGTCGTCGTTCTGGTGCTCATCGCGACCGTCGTGCTCGTCCGCCACGGCTACGAGGCCGGCAGCGCCCTGCCGCTGATCACCCTGGCGGGCGGCACCGCACTGGACCTCGCGCGAGGCCTGCTGGCCCCGGGCTCCCGGCCCGTACGGGTCCGCCGCCGCTCCACGGCCGGGGAGTGAGGAGAAATGTCGCGCGGACGTCCCGAGAAGCCGGTCGACGAGACCGTCCCGGAACTGGCGGAGCTCGCCACCCGTATGCGTGCCGTACGGCACGGAGCCGGGCTGACCCTCCAGCAACTGGCCGGAGTCACCCACTGGAGCAAGGCGATGCTCCGGTCCGCGACCACCGGTACGACCCTCCCCGGCTGGCGCCTGGTCGAGGACTGGGCGAAAGCCTGCGACCCCGAGACCAGCCTGGACCTGTGGCGCGGCCGGTACGCGGCGGCCAGCCGCGCACACCGCGCCCATCACCGCCCCGACCAGGGGCAGGACGCCGCCGCCGGCGAGGTTCTTCATGGACCCGGCACCGCACCGGATGCACCTGGTGAAGCCGGGAAGGGTGCGCCCCCTGCGCTGCGGGTCGCCGCCCGGCACACGCTGGCCTCTGGCCTGCCGTTATGGAACCTGCGCAGCGACGCCGGAGCCCGGGACGGCGTCGGCCCGCTGCCGGTGCGGTTTCTGCCGGCGCCCGTCGACCTGATGGACCGTCCGCCACCCGTCGACTCCGCGGGCGCTTCGGCGACCTGCGGGCCTGTTCACGCTCCTGCCGTCCCGACGCCTGGTCATCCTCGGCTCCAGGGACAGCGGCAAGACCGAACTCGCGGTCGAGCTGGGCAGGTCCCTCCGGAGCGGCACGGCCGTGCCGCTCCGGATGTCCCTGGCCGACTGGGACCCCCGGTACGGGACCCTCCTGGAGTGGATGGCGAGCGCCCTGCCGTACGCCTCCGGGGAACGCCTCACCGCCGAGCGGCTGTCCGGTGTGCTGGACGCGGAATCCACCAACACGCCCTTGGCGCGCAGCAGCGGCATCATGGTGTGCCCGCTGGAACCGGAAGACCTCGAAGCGTGGCTGCCCCGGACCGACCGAAGCGCCGATGCGGCGCTCGTGCGCGGCACATGGGAGCCCGTGCTCGCCGCCGACGACGCGTCGGAGCTCTGGGATGTGCTGTCCACCCCGTCCATGGCCTGTGCCGCCCGGCAGGCGTTCAGCGACGGACGAGCGGACCCGGCAGACCTGCTGGGCAAGCCGCGCCACGCCGTCGAACGCCAGATCATCGAGTCCGGCCACCTCCCCGCCGTCGCCAAGCGCGCATGTGCGGTCGGCTACTCGCCACCCTTCACCGCCGAGCGCTTCCAGGCGTCGTTGGCACTGTTCCTCCGCCAACCCCCGCGCCCCGACGGAAGCCGCACGTTGGGCGGAGTCGGCTGGCAACCCCCCCCAGGCGGCCCTACCTCACCGGACTGATCGCCGCCCTGGCGTTCTTCTACACCTGGGCGACTCTGGCCGAGGAGTCCATCAGCTCGGCGGGGGAGTACCCCGGCGGTCTGCAGGTGCGGGTGGTGCCGTACGCCGTGGTGGCCGCCGTCCTCTCCCTGCTTGCTCTGCTGCCTGATCACCCACTACACCGGTGGGCCCAGCACCGTCGTACTCGGTCCCGTCCTCGGCGTGTACGCGGTGGCCTTCATCGGCCGGGCGGTGCTCACGGACACCAACCCCGGGCGCCACTCGCCGGACCGGTGCCACCGCTGGTTCCGGCGGCGCCACGGCACGGGGATGACCATGGAATCGCTCCTGTCGTTGCCGACGGTCGGCGTGTCGCTGACCTGCCTTCCCTTCACGCTCGAACACGACACCTCCGAAGCCACCGCCCTCGTCGGCACCTCCGCCGTCCTCGCGACGGCCCTGCTGCTGGCGATGGTCGCCGGCACCCTCGCGGCCCCCAGCTGGGCATACGTCTACCTCGACCGCGACCGCGACCGACGCACGGAGCTCACCGACCTCGGTGCCACGCTCAAGGCCGCACCCGAACAGAAGTTCCTGACGGTCGACGACGGGGCGTACCACTTCACCGACCCGGTCCTCGCCCGCCACTACGCCGGGACGCCCCCGCGCCCCGAAGCCGCCCTGGCCAGGGCCTCGTACCGGCGCGGCCAGCGAACCCGATCCCCCTCTCGGTCCTGGCCACCGCACACCGCGGGGGCCAGGACCGAGGCGCGTCCTGCGCTCGCTGCATCGAGCGAGCCAAACAGTAGCCATGTACATAGTAGCCATGTACTCTATTTTCCATGAGCAAGGGCACCCCGGGCCCCACGCCCGGCTTCCTGGTATGGCGGCTCGCCAACAAGTGGCGCGTCGCGGTCGACCGCGCACTGGCCCCACTGGGCCTCACCCACGCGCAGTACTCGCTGGTCGCCTCGCTGCACGGCATGCGGGGCGCCGGTGAGCGGCCCAGTCAGCGCCGGCTCGCCGACCACACCGGCCTGGAGGCGCTGTACGTCTCCAAGCTGGCCCGCGCCCTGGAGTCGGCCGGACTGATCGAGCGCACCCGCGACCCCCGCGACCCGCGCGCCGTACAGCTCGCCCTCACCGAACAGGGCCAGGCCGTCACGCAGCAGGCCGTCGAGGTGGTCCAGCAGCTCCTCGAGCAGCTCCTGGAGCCGCTCGGCGGCCTCGATGCCCCGCGGACGCAGGCGTTCACCGACGAGCTGACCGCCCTGCTCGACGCACCTCTCGTCCCACCCGTACCGAACGACCAGAACACGAAGGGGACATCGCCATGACCACCAACACCGCACCCGTCGCCGATGCACGCGCCCTCGGCCTGGCCCACTACGCCGCCCGCGGCGTCCTGGAACACCTCCTGTCCCAGCACGGCCTCACGTTCCAGCAGCAGGTCGTCCTGCGCGCCGCCGTCACCGCCGACGTCCCGCAGACACCGGACGGCCTCGTCACCCAGGTCCAGGGCTCCCTCAAGACCGATCCCGCCGAGATCCGCACCGTCCTCGACGAGCTGCTGGCCCGGCAACTCCTCGCCGCGG
The DNA here is from genome assembly GCF_044753805.1 of Streptomyces sp. NPDC093225. Lineage (NCBI taxonomy): Bacteria > Bacillati > Actinomycetota > Actinomycetes > Kitasatosporales > Streptomycetaceae > Streptomyces > Streptomyces sp. NPDC093225. The sequence continues at coordinate 29,301 of NZ_JBIVNX010000042.1, read as the reverse complement.
ACGGGAAGCACCTGCGCGCCACGGACGCCGGCCGCCACCTGCTCACCTCCGTCGGCGCCGACACCGCCCCCGTCACCGCCCGGATCTGGGGCGGGATCCCCGCCGAGGACCTGGCCGCCGCGGGCCGCGTCCTCGCCCTGGTCACCGAACGCGCGAACACCGAACTCGCGGCCCTCACCAGCTGACCGGACCGCCCGCTCCGCCGAGCGGCCCGCCGACGGCAGCCGTCACCGGGCGCCCTGCGCGTGGCAGGACGGGGCGTCACCGGGGCCCACGACCTGACGCGAGGTGCGGTGTCAGGGGTGGAGTCGGGCCACCTGCTCCAGTTCGTCCGCCAGTAGGGCCGGATCGCGCGGGCCGATGTGCGGGGCCTCGAGCGACCGTACGCGGAACGGGTTGTCCGGGGTGAGCTCGTCGGCCTCGTGGATCATGAGGTCCTGGAGTGCCGGGGGGAGCGTGCGGTCCTCGGTGAAGCGGATGAACGTGCGCGGGATCCTGCCCCACGTGTCCGGGAGGCCGCGGCCGTCGGCGGCTCCGATCGCGGCCGACTCGTCCGGCTCGAGGATGTTGAGCAGGGTCCGGACCTCGGTGTCGGAGTAGCCGGCGGCCATCGCCTCTTTGGCGATCTCGAAGAAGGCCGGGTCGTTGCTCCGCCAGTTGACCCGGGTGACGCCGAGCTCCGGCGGGGTCGGGACGGGAGTCATCTTGAACAAGTGGCTCGTCGCCGCCTCCGGGGTCGCCAGCAGCTCGTTCGACGAGGCCCGCTTGGCCGGACACAGGGCGGAGACGTACACCAGGTGTGAGATCAACTCAGGTACCAGGTTGGCGACCGCGTTGAGGGTGACGCCTCCCATGCTCTGGCCGGCGAGGACGACAGGGCCGTTGCGGTGTGCCCGCCGCACCACGGACGCCACGTGCGCGGCGCAGTCGGCCAGGGTCGTGCCGGCGAGGGGAGAGGGCTCCGTTCGCAGTCTCTCCAGGTCCTGCGGCGCCTGGTACGAGAGGGGGAAGTACGCACCGGGCCCGTGGCCCGGCAGGTCCACCGCGACCACGCGCTGCCCCCGCAGACCCAGTTCGGCCGCCACCGGGGACCATCCGTAGGCGTTGCTGCCGGCTCCGTGGACGAGGACGAAAGTGACCGGGCGCTGACCCGCGTGCATTAAGTTACTCATGAGTAGATCGTATGTTCCCCCTTCGTCGAGCGCCAGATGGTTCCCGTAGCACCCGGCCGACCTGGCCGAACCCCGCTACGACGTGCCCGCCCTGGGCCGAGCCTGTCAAGTCTCGAGATTCCGTGTCGTGACGCCATGGACTTCCCAGGCCCTACTGGGAACTCGGGCGGGCTCGTACCCGGCAGCAGGAAGCGGCTCCTGCCGCACAAGTGCCTTCCGCCGCCGAGCCCGCGAAGCAGCGGGTGCGGCGCCGCTCAGGCGTCCACCCATCCGCCGAAGGAGAGACTTCCATGCTCCGCAGACCCGGTACGCACCGTTTCGTCCTGCTCACCGCTGCGACGGCCCTGGCCGCCGGAACCACCCTGCTGTCCTCCAGTGCATTCGCAGCACCGGTCCGGGCGCCCGCCAGCACCATGCCCACGGCAAAGGCTCACGGTGGTCATGGCGGCCACGACAAGCACAAGCCGCCGAAGCCTCCGGCTCCGGATATGCGGCCGTGTACGACGGCCAGTACGCCGTGTGATCAACCGCCTTCGGACAACACGCCGCCGAAGCCTCCGGCTCCGGATATGCGGCCGTGTACGACGGCGAGCACGCCGTGTGATCAACCGCCTTCGGACAACACGCCACCGAAGCCTCCGGCTCCGGATATGCGGCCGTGTACGACGGCCAGTACGCCGTGCGATCAACCACCCTCGGACAACACGCCACCGAAGGGACTCGACGAAGGCGGGTTCGGCACCACCGCCGGGGACGGCACGACATAGTCCAGACTCCTTCTTTCCGGTAGCAGCAACGGCCCGCTCGAACCGGAGCGGAGCCGACCATGACCCGGCGGAGTGGCTCCCGCCGTCTGTGGACGCGTCGTGCAGCACGGCGCTGACCGGACCGCGACCGAGCTCCGCCGGGTCCTTCCCGTACGCGAGGCCGAGCGGGACCGGCACTCGACGGCGCAGTCGGCCGCGGCGGACGGCGAGTCCGCGCTGATCTCCGCGGTCCGGGCCGCCACGGAGGCCGGGGAACCCGGGAGTCAGGGAGTCAAGGAGTCAAGGGGTCAGGACGACCTTGCCGGTGACGGTGCCGGACTCCGCCAGGTTCAATGCCTCGGCAGCCCTGGCGAGCGGCAGTTGGGCGGCTATCCGGGCGGTGATGTCGCCACGCTGGAGCGCGGCGAAGACCTCGGCGAGGTCGGTCCGCAGCCGGGCGCGGAAGCGGTCCTTGTTGAACGCCCGGCCCGCCCAGATGTTGTAGAAGTACGCCCGGCGGCCGTTGGGCAGGGCGTTCCAGAGCCAGGTGCGGGCGAGGATCTTCAGTACGGGCATCTGCTTGGAGCCGGTGTCGTCGCGCGTGGAGGCACTGCCGTAGGAGACGAGCGTGCCGCCGGGGGCGAGCAGGTGCCAGGAATCGACGACGCTGCGGCCGCCGACGTGGTCGAAGACGGCGTCCACCCCGCCGGGGGCCAGCTCCCGGGTCCGGGCCGCCACGTTTCCGACGCGGTAGTCGATCGGGGTGACGTCCAGCTCCCGCAGCGCCTCGTGGTGGCGGGCGGAGGCCGTACCGATCACCTTCACGCCGGCCGCGCGGGCGAGCTGGACCAGGACGGAGCCCACGCCGCCGCTGGCGCCGTGCACCAGGATGGTCTGCCCGGCGCGCACCCTGGCCGTGCGGTGCAGCATCTGCCAGGCGGTGATGCCGTTGACCACGACGGTCTCCGCCTGCGCCGGGGTCAGGCCGTCCGGCACCTCGACCGCGTCCTTCGAGTCGACGAGCACGTGGCTGGCCCAGCCGCCGACCTTGACCAGCGCGGCCACCCTCCGGCCGGCCAGCTCCGGGGCGACTCCCCGGCCGGTCGACAGGACACGGCCCACCAGGTCGTACCCGGGCACGAACGGGAACGGCGGCTGGTCGTAGTACCGCCCGCGGCGCATCTGCTGCTCGGCGAACGAGACGCCGGTCGCCTCCATGGCGATCACCAGCTGTCCCGGGCCGGGCTCCGGCACGGAAGCGCGGCGGATCTGCAGGTCTTCCGGCTCCACGATGCCCGGAAGGACGATCTGGACGAGGCGTTCGTTGCTCATGTCACTCACTCGTTCCGTAGATGGCTTCTCGTTCGTTAGAAGTTATAACCCACCCACTGCGCGAGAGTCAAGAACCTTCGTGATAGCTTCTAACTAACGGACGGGCGAGAGAGCGGAGACAGGCCGTGACCGAGCAGGACGCGAGGACTCCCAGGGAGCGGTACCGCACCCAGGTGCGGGAGGAGGTCAAACAGCGCGCGTGGGAGCAGATCGCCACGGCCGGGGCCTCCGCGCTGTCCCTCAACGCCATCGCCAAGCAGATCGGCATGAGCGGACCGGCCCTCTACCGGTACTTCGCCAACCGCGACGAGCTGATCAGCGAGCTCATCAGGGACGCCTACCGCAGCCTGGCCGACACCTTCCACGCCCGCGCCGAGGCCGGCGCCGACCTGGGCGACCTCGCGCACGCCCTGCGCGCCTGGGCCCTGGCCGACCCCCAGCGCTACCTGCTCGTCTACGGCACCCCCGTGCCCGGCTACCAGGCCCCCGAGGACACCACCCGGATCACCGCGGAGATCATGGCCGTCCTCCTCGACGCCTGCGCCGCCGAAGAGCCCCCCGCCGGCCCCCCGTCACCGTTGGAGGCACACCTGGAGGCACACCTGGCCGAGCACCGCGACTGGGCCCCGCAACACCCGGGCCCGGCGTCGACCCTGCACCGCGCGCTCATCTTCTGGACGCGCCTCCACGGCCTGCTCTCCCTCGAACTCTCCGGCCACTTCACCGGCATGGGATTCGACCCGGCCCTGCTCTACACCGCGGAGGCGGAGGCCCTCACGGGCCACTGACCGCGCCCCCTCCGCCGACATCCGCGGGCGGGAGACCACCCTCACCCACGCATGCGCGGGCGGGACGGTCAGCCACGTCATGCACCGGTCCCGAACCAACCCGGCAGCCCTTCACCGACGGCCTGTCGAGCAAATGATCATCTGTTGGCACACTGTCCCTGCCGCTCGCCGTGGAGCGGCCCGCAAGAGGCAGAACCACACCCAGATCTGTTGGAGCACACCCGTGGACTTGTCCCGTCCCGTCCTCACCCTGGACCCGTACGCCGACCCCGTCGAAGAGGCTCGCGCACTGCGCTCTCACGGCTGCCCCGTGGTCCCCGTACGACTGCCGGGCAAGCCCGAGGTGGCCGCCTGGGCCGCGGTCGACCACCAAGCGGCCCGCGAGGTCCTCCGCCGCCACGAGGACCTGACCAAGGACCCCTCCGCCTGGCCCGCGTTCACCGCGGGCGAGATACCCGACAGCTGGCCCCTGCTGCCCGTCATCGCCGGTGGCGGCTTCCTGCACGAGGACGGCGAGGCCCACCGCCGCCACCGCGGCCTGGTGACCGCCGCGTTCAAGCGGATGTCCGTCGCCGAGCTCAGGCCCGAGATCGAGCGGATCGCCGACGAGCTCCTCGACTCCCTGGCCGCCCGCCCCGACGGCGCGATCGACCTGCGGGCGGCCTTCGCCGCCCCGCTCCCGATCCGTGTCATCTGCAGCGTCCTCGGGGTGCCCACGGACAGCCTGACCGGGCTGAAGGCCGCCTTCGAACAGCTGGTCACCCCGCCCGAGCACGACGACGCCATCCCGGCCGCCCAAGCCGAGATCGCCCGGGTCCTGGGCCGGCTGATCGCGGACAAGCGCACGAACCCCGGTCCGGACCTGACCACCCGGCTCATCCAGGCCTGCGAGGAGGGCGAGCGCCTCACCGAGGCCGAGCTCGTCCAGACCGTGTTCCTGCTCATGATCGCCGGGCACGAGACGACGATCAACGTCGTCGCCAGCGCCATCCACCGCCTCGCCGAGCAGCCGGCCGTGCTGGCGGCCGTGCGCGCCGGGGAGGTGGGTTGGGACGCCGTGGTGGCCGAGACCCTGCGCCACGACCCGTCGGTGCGCTACGCCCTGATGCGGTACGCCACCCGCCAGGTGGAGATCGGCGGGGTGACCATCGAGCAGGGCGACCCGGTCATCGTGGCGACCCTGGCCGCCGGCCGGGACCCGGAGGTCCACGAGCGCCCGGACGACTTCGACCCGTCCCGCCCGACCGCGGCCGCGCACGTCGCCTTCGGCCACGGGGTGCACCACTGCGTGGGCTCCGCCCTGGCCCAGCAGGAGGCCGCCATCGCCCTGGAGCGCTTCTTCGCCCGCTTCGACGTGCGCCTCGCCGCCCAGCCCGAGCGGATCCCCTCCATCCCGATCCACGGTCCGCAGGCCCTCCCCGCCCACCTGGCGGCCCGCACACCGGGGCACCAGCACGCGTAGCTCGTAGCTCGTAGCTCTGCGGGCGCGGGCGCGGGCGCGGACGTGAGCGGGGCCCGGCCGTCGACGCCGACGGCCCGCGCCCCGTCGCCGTGCGAGCCGGTTCAGCTGCGACGGCCACCCAGCAGGCCGGTCAGCCACCCCCAGCGGCTGCGCCGAGGGCGCGCCGCCACGGGCGGTGCCGTCGGCCGCACCGGGGGTTCGGCGGCGGCCGGTGCCGGGTCGCCCGCTGCGGCCGGTGCGGCCCGGTGGGGGGTGAACTCGACGGGGAGGGACGCGAGGGGGCTCGAGATGAACCCGACCTCGACGGGCAGGTCGGCCCCCGGCACGGCGAGGCGGAGGCCCGACAGCTCGGCCAGCAGGATGTCGATGCCGGTGTCCGCGATGGTGCGGCCGATGTCCATGCCCGGGCACTCGTGCCGACCGCCGCCGAACGCCAGGTGGGAGCGGTTGCCGTGCATGGGGAGGGACAGGTCGGCGCGGACCTGCGGATCCCGGTTGCCCGCGGCCAGGGAGAGCAGGACCATGTCGCCGGGCCGGATGTGCTGGTCGCCCAGCATGACGGGGGCCACCGCCCAGCGGTTCGGGATCAGGGTCAGCGGCGGCGCCTCCCACATGACGTGGTCCAGGGCATCGGGGAGCGTCAGGGAACCGCCGGACAGACTGCCGTGGAAGCGCTGGTCGGTCAGGACCACGCGCAGCGTGTTGGCGATCAGGTTGACGGTGTTCTCGATGCCGGCCACGAGGGCGTGCCGCAGGTGCTCCTCGGCTTCCACGTCGGTGAGCGCGGACTCGTGGGCGAGCAGCCAGCTGGCGAAGTCGTCCCCCGGGGTCCGGCGCTTGGCCCGCACCAGGTCGCGCATGGTCTCCACCACGAAGGTGTTGCTCGCCAGGGCCGTTTCGGTGCCACGCACCATGTCGCGGACGGCTCGCCCGAGCGGGAGTGCCAGTTCGGCGGCGATGCCGAACTGACGGGTGAGGACCATGGCCGGCAGGGGCTCGGCGAAGTCCGCCACCAGGTCCGCACGGCCACGGACGGCGACCTGCTCGATCAGGTCGTTGGCGAACCGGGTCACGTACCGGCGGATGCCGTGCCGGTTGAACCGCTCCAGGCCGTAGACGACGGAGTCCCGCAGCCGCGCGTGCGCCTCCCCGTCAGTGAAAGCGATCAACGGCTGGTACTGCGTGAGCGGCAGCAGCGGGTTGTCCGCGGTCAGACGTCCGTCCTTGGCAGCGGTCCAGTTCCGGGAGTCGCACGAGAACTCGTTCGGGTTGCGGAGCACATGGAGGATCTCGTTGTAACCGACGACCAGCCAGGCCTCCAGGTCCCCGGGAAGGAGGACGGGAACCACGGGACCGTGCGCCGCCCGCAGCTGCTCGTAGAGATCCTGCGGGGCGACATCGGACTCCAGCAGCCGTACGGGTCCGGCGCCGCCGGCATGCGCAGGGCACCCCGGCGGCGGCGCGGCAGCAGACGGGGGCTGTATGGGGTGCGGCGAGGTGGTCAACGAGGCCTCCGGGGGTGCCGGCCCTGACCGCGGTCGTGCACGGAGCGGCTGGTCAGGCCGACGAAGACGGGCAACAGCGGACGCAGCATATCCGCGGCCACGAAGGCTACCTGCAGGCAGGGACCGACTGCGGCCGGTCAACACCACACGGCGTAGCACCCGATGACGCACTATCAAGCCGCCGCCACCTCCGGGAAACCACGGGATTCGGCCAGGCCGACCACCCGATGCCGTTGGTCGTCGAGCGGGCCGCCCCGGCCCGGGGCGGCAGCGGCTGCCCACGTTCCCCCTCGGCATCGAACGGTTCACGGCGACGTACCACCACTCCGTGAGCCACGACCAAGAATCAAACAAATCCTGGGCGGTCGGCCCGCCGGAGCATCGCCAGCCGGCTCGCCGTGCGGTCCAGGTCGCGGGTCAGGGCCCGGCCGGCGGGGAGGGCGGCCAGCGGGTCGGCGCCGATGAGGACCAGCCGCAGGTCCCGGTCGCAGGCGACGTCCACGAGGTTCGCGAACCGCTGCCGCCCGTCCGCGGAAGCCTCGGGCAGCGGGGGTACGCCGTCCAGGACGAGGGTGGCGAACCGTTCGGCGAGGGCCAGGTAGTCGGGGACCGCCGTCGGCGTCTCGCACAGCGCGTCGAAGCCGAGCCAGACGAGGTCGCCGCGCACCGCGCGGGCCGGCAGCTCCCGCAGGGCGGCCCGGACAGCAGTGGCCTCCGCAGGTGCCGGCGCGGTGAGGCCCGCCGTCTCCAGGGCGGTGTCGTCCGGCGGCAGGCACAGGCCCGTCGCGAACCTGCGCCCGCCGTCCGCCGCCCCGGGCGCCGCGAGCCGGCGGAAGTCCACGGGGCCCGTGACGTCCAGGACGTCCATCCGCTCTTCTATGAGCTTGATGGTCGGCTCGAACAGGTGGTGGTAGAGCGGGTCCGGCATCAGCCCGGCGGGCGGGTAGTTGGAGGTGGTGACCAGGGTGATCCTGCGGTCCAGCAGCGTGCGGAAGAGGCGCGCTATCAGCATCGCGTCGCCCGCGTCGTGCGCGTGGAACTCGTCGAAGACCAGCACCCGGCTGTCCCCGATCAGCTTGTCGAGGGCACCGTCGACGGCGCTCTGCCCGTCGTGGCGGGCACCCGGCCCGGCCACCCCGGCGTGCAGCCGCCGGAAGAAGTCGTGGAAGTGCAGACGGCGTTTGCGCGTGTCGAGCAGCCCCTCGTAGAAGGTGTCGACCAGCCAGCTCTTCCCCCGGCCCACCGGGCCCCAGACGTACAGGTCGCGTGGCGGCTTGGGGAAGGTCCAGGCCGGCCGGGCGAGTTCCCCCGCCAGACGGGCCAGCCGCTCGACGGCGGCCTCCTGCGCCGGGGCGACCGAGAATCCGCGCCGCGCCGCAGCCCGATGGAAATGGCTGCGCATGGCCTGGTCATGCTTGTGCACCGGGAAGCCCATCCGTTCGTTGCGCCGCGTTCCGTCCGGGCGTCGGCGAAGAGACCGCGCGAGCGCCCCTGCGTCGGCCTCCGACAGCAGCAGGAAGTCACTGCTACCGTTCCCGACCCGGCAACCGGGAAAGGATCATGATCGCACCGGCAGGGCCACACGAAAAGAGCCTTCCGCCGACGGAGAACGCAGGGGCCGCAGCATCCGCACCGCGTGTTCCGTCGGAAGAGCGGGCCCTCGCGGCGCTGTGCGTACGGAGTTGCTCGCCGAGTCGGGAACCTGGACGGCGCCTGCCCTACCTGTCACCGCGACGTACCCGCACACGAACCAGCCTGACCTAGTCGTTCACCAGCAGGATCTTGCCGATGTGGCCGCCCGCTTCCATGAGCCGGTGGGCCTCGGCGGCCTCGGCCATCGGTACGGTCTGGTCGATGACCAGCTGCACGGCCCCGCTCTCGATCATCGGCCACACCCGGTCCTGGACTTCGGCGACGATGGCGGCCTTCTGCTCCTCGGAACGCGTGCGCAGGGTGGTGCCGTGCACGGAGATCCGCTTGAAGACGACCTCGGCGAGGTTGAGCCGGCCTTCCAGTCCATTCTGCAGGCCGATCACGACCAGGCGGCCGTCGGCGGCCAGGGAGCGGACGTTGCGTTCGAGGTAGTCGCCGCCTACGACGTCGAGGATTACGTCGTAGGGGCCGTACTCGGTGAAGTCCTCCGCGCGGTAGTCGATCGCCACGTCGGCGCCCAGCTGCCGGGCCCGGGCGGCCTTTTCGGGGCCGCCGACCGTGGTGACGACACGGGCTCCGAGGGCTTTGGCCACCTGGACGGCCATGGTGCCGACTCCGCCCGCCCCGCCGTGCACGAGGAGGGTCTCGCCCTTCTTGAGGCCCGCGGTCATCACGAGGTTGGACCACACGGTGGCGGTGGTCTCGGGAAGGGCGGCGGACTCGGCCAGGCCGATCCCCTTGGGCACGGTGAGGAGCTGCCCGGTGGGGACGGCCACCTTCTGCGCATACCCGCCGCCGGTCAGCAGGGCGCAGACCTCCTCGCCCACCTGCCAGCCGCTGACCCCCTCCCCGAGGGCGCTGATGCGTCCCGAAACCTCCAGCCCCGGGTACGGGGAGGTTCCCGGGGCTCGCGGGTAGAGCCCCCACCGCTGCATGACGTCCGCCCGGTTCAGGGCGCTGGCCACGACGTCGATGACCACTTCGCCGGCGGCGGGAGCCGGGTCCTCGACGTCGGTCCATTCCAGGACCTCGGGGCCGCCGGGTTCCTTGATCGATACAGCCTTCACGTCACTCCGTTCACCAGAACAGCCAGGATCGAATGTTTGCAGCACATACATTAGGGGTGGCGTGTGTGCAGTGTCAACATTCTTGTCGTCGCCGGGCAGGCGCTCGGACGATGCCGCGTTCTGGCCGGCGTACAGGTTGCGGTCGGCCACCACGTAGGGCCATCGAGCAAGCGGTGCCGCTCTCCCGCAAGCGGTCCTCCACCAGCCACTTCGCCGTCCTGCCGAAGCTGTTGAGCTTCTCCTCCAGGACCGAGAGCGCCGTCATCCGGCACCCGGCGAACGGCCGTGATCCGCCCTCATCGTCCGACGCGAGCGCCGCCGCCGGCGCATGGCACGGCAGTGCCATCGGCCTGCCGGACGCAAGGGCCCCTCCACCGGACCGTGCCCCAGGGCAAGCGCCACACCCAAGCCCTCGTCCGCCTCGCCCGACGACGAGCCGACGTCCTCTTCGCGATGCTCCGAGACGGCACCTTCCACCGACCCCAGCCCACCCCATCGGCTTGACCGAACGGGGCCCCGTCTCGATCGCCTAGAATGTGCGCATCGTTTACATGACGTGACGACATGCGCGTCCCGAACAGGAGGGAGCGCGACCCGTGCCGTCGCAGCAGACCCACACGTATCACCATGGCGATCTCCGCTCGGCCTGCCTGCGCGCCGCCAGGGAACTCCTCGAGGAAGACGGCGGCGCAGGGCTGTCCCTGCGCGCAGTGGCCCGAAGTGCCGGCGTCTCGGCCACGGCGCCCTACCGCCACTTCACGGACCGTGACGCACTCGTCTCCGCAGTAGCCGCAGAGGGGTACCGCGAGCTCACCGAGCACCTGACCGCGGCCCATCCTGCACCCTCGACGCCCGACGAACTGGCTGCGGTGGCGTCCGCATACGTGCGGTTCGCCCTCGACCACCCCGGACTGTTCCGGGCGATGTTCGCCGAGCCCTGCGACCCGACCAGCGGGGAACGCGCCGCCGCGGCCGCGGCCATCCGCGCGTACGTCCAAGACGTTGCCCAATCGGCCTTCCCCGGGCGGGACCCAGCAGTCCTGTCGGTCACCGTGTGGGCCCTCGTCCACGGCCTGGCGTTCCTGTACCTGGACGGCAAGCTCGACCCCTCCGCCCCTGAAGCGGTCGCCGCACAGGTCGGTGCCGCCATGCACGCACTGAGCAGCGGGCTCTGATCACGTGTGAGTCGGGGGCGTGGTGGCGGGGCTTGGGCGTCATGGGTGCGTGACGGAGTTCCGGCCTGGTGACAGCATGGTTTCTGGCTCTGTGATGGCTGTCATGGCTTGACCAAGGGGCTGCCATGAGCCGATGGCAGGCGCGACCGCGGCGCGAGGAGTTGCTGCGCTGGGCGTTGAGCAGACTCGGCAGCTGGCGGGACCGGTCCTGCGGTCTCGAGACAGCGTGGTGTCGCGGGTCAGTGAAGCTGAGCAGTCGTCATGCTTTTGACCGGGGTTGTGCAACGTGCAGTTTCACCGGGCGCCGACAAGCTGCACAAGCCGACGCTGGCGCAGGGAGTCCTCGTCCTGGCTGGTCAGCAGGCCGTTGCCGAAGAACTCCCGGACTCCCAGGTAGAAGGGGTTGTCCTTGGGTAGTTGGCCGACTCGCATGGCCGCCCCCTCGACTCCGTACCGACGGGTGAATGCTGCCGCCCGGCGCCCCGACCTGCAGGCGTCTACCCGCCATCTGGCCGAACACCGACCCCCGTCAGCCAGTCGGCGACCGCCGCCGCGATGGGCTGCGCCAGGGGAAGGAGAGCATCTCGGTGGGCAGCACGGTGCAGGGCCGTCCTTCGGCGCGGGCCCGCTCGGCGACTCGTCCGCGGCCTGCTGCGACGCTCCCGAGAAGGCCGCGCCGCGCAGGTCGGGGCGCTGTTCCGGCGTGATGAAGCTGCCCAGCCCGGCCAGCCGGGCCTCGACGGCGCTCAGTCGCTGTTCGAGCGAGGAGTGGCCGCCGACGGGGCCGGGAGGACCGACGGGCGGCCTTTCGGGGACGTGGACGTCCACGATGTCCTTCAGCTGCTTGCCGTCCAGGACGAGGTCCTTGCTGAGCTCCTTGCCTGCGCCACCTCGCCATCGAGGCCGGCTGCCCGCCCGCGCAGCTGGCCCTGGCCTGGCTCCTGGCCCGCCCCGAGCAGATCGTCCCGCTCCCCGGAACCCGCCGACGCACCCACCTCGACGACAACCTCGCCGCCCCGTCCGTACGCCTGACCCCCGACCAATGCCGGGCCGTCAGCGAGGCCGTCCCCGAAGCCTTCGGCGCCCGGGTTCCAGACCTGTCCCGGCTGGAGCAGTAGGCACTACGCCGCGGTCGGGCGCCCATGGCCGCCACGCGCGGAGGTTCACGCGCGAGACGTCAAGGACGCGCTGGTGTCCGGGCGGCAGTGCGGGCAGGCGGGCACACCGTCCGCCAACAGTCAACGCACCTCCTCCGCGGCCGCAGGTATACAGCGCTTGCGGGTCACCGATTCGAAGCTGTTCCTCGAACAGCACGGCGACGGCCGTCGCTACCAGCGTCGCGACTACGCTGCCACGCCCACTCTCTGACCCCGGTCGCGGCCTGGGCCGCGTTTCCTGGTGATCAAGGATTCGTTGACTTCTTCGTGCCGAGGGGCCGGGCATGGTCCTGTGGGCGGTTCCATGGCACTGGAATGTCTCATCGACCAGGGAGAACGACTGTGGGCAGCAGCGGTCTGAAGATCGCCGACGATGTCGTGCTGGAATTCAAGAAGCTCAAGGTCAGGAAGATCAATTACCAAGCTGTGCCGCCTGAGTGACGACTACGCCGAGGTGGTCGTCGACAAGAGCGGCACGCTCGACACCTACGACGCGTTCGTGGAGACGCTGCCTGAGAACGAGCCCCGGTACGCGATCCACGACTTCGAGTACCGGGCCGCGGATGGGAGCCAGGCCCGCAAGATCGTGCTGTTCAGCTGGCTTCCCGAATCCGCCCCGATCAAAGCGAAGATGGTGTTCGCCTCCACGAAGGCAATCTTGAAGCAGGCTCTGGACGGCATCGCGGTCGAGATCCAGGCGACCGACTACAGCGACTTGGACGCCGACGAGGTGACGGCCCGCGTGGACCGCTAGGCAGCGCCACCGGCCGCGCGGGGGTGTGGGCCGTCACCCGCGCCGGGTGGCGGCCCACACCCACCGCTCATTGGCGGCAGGTCCGGACAGCCGGCCCACCGCCGCGCCACCGTCACACTGCTGAAAGCGGTTGGCCCTTCCGTGGACCGGGCCGTGCGCATCGCCCGGGCCGGCCTGATCTCCCCGGTCGCCGCCCTCATTCGCCGGGCCGGCGATCGGTTGGGTGAGAGGGCGGCGGTGACGGTGGCGGCGCTGAAGTAGTGGATGCGGGTCGCCGGCGCCGCGTTCGCCCCACCGCTCGGCGGCTATCCCGCCCTGTTCGCGCTGCTCGTCGCGCTGTCCGTCACCGCCGCTGCCACGGCCTTCACCGCCCGCCTCACACGCGGACCTGAGTGATCCCCTGAAGCCGGCGGGCTGCCTGCTCCGGGTCATCGGGCCATGGAACTATTGCAACTATGATAGTTGGGGTAGTTTGGTGGGATGGAGCCGAAGACGTACTCGACGATCGACCTCCGCAAGCAGATGGGCGAGATCCTCGATCGGACGCGGATCGCGGGGGAGCCGGCCGCGATCACCCGCAAGGGCAAGACCCTGGCCTACCTCGTGCCTGCCGAGTGGTTCGAGCAGTACATGGCGCAGCAGACCTCTGCCCCCGGCGCCGGCCAGGACGCGGCCTGAAGTCGCATCGCAGGCAGAGCAGGAGCCCCCTCGACATGACAGCGCAGCCCATCCACTACGACGGCCCCGGCGGCAACCAACCCCGCCGGGTGCCACCGATGCCCGAACGCACCCCGCAGGCGTTGCGCCTGGCGATCCAGGAACACGCACCCCACCTGCTGCCGGACTTCGAGACGCACTGGCGCCGCGCGATCGGCGACGCCTTCAACCTCACCCCGGTACCGGCGTTCATGCGCCTGTGGTGGACCCAGTACGCCATCGCCCGCGACCCCGGCCTGGAAGCACACCTGCGCGATCTCGAAGCCCGCGCCGCGAAGTCCGAAGACCCTGAGGAGTCCGCCCGGCTCCTGGCCGAGTACAGCCGGCTGCGCCGCCAGGCGGCTGCCGTGGAGCCCGGCCGGTGACCGATGAGCTCCCACGCCCGCCCTGGAAGATGGACTGGACGGCTGAGGCGCTCCAGGAATTCGAGACTATGCCCGAAGACGGCAAACAGTTGGTGCTGTCCGCCCGCGCCGAGCTGATCACAGCCGAAGACCCCTACTACCGGGGCATCGACGCCGATGTGTCCCTGCCGCACTGGATCACCGTGCGCCCTCTGGCCTCGACCAGCCCGGGCGGCCCGCACATCGCCGACCTCGCCGGCGGCCGCGGCTGGCTCATCTTCACCTTCATCCGCCGCCGGGCAGACCCTCAGATCACCGTCACCGACGCGTTCTGGGCCTGACAGACCAAGCCCCCACCCCCTCTGCTGCCCAGCCCAGGCGACCCTGTCACGATCCGCGAGTGTGCGGACCGGGACAGCCAGCGCCTGGTCGTTGAGGACGGCCAGATCAAGGTCCAGAGCAACCCTCGACACCTCGGCGCCGAAGTGCGTGGACATGCGTAACCGCGATACCGGCCAGCAGGCCCACATCTGGACCTGCGCGGCGCCGGGGGCCAACGCCAACCAGCAGTTCCGCATCCACAACGGCCAGATCAAGGTCACCGACACCCTCACCACCGCGCAGCCGATGTGTCTGGACTTCGGCACCGCCTTCCACGACGGCGACCCGGTCGCCCGGCTCGGGCTCAGCCCAACCGGAAACTGACCCCAGGACGAACCCGGGTCGGTTCTGGCCCAACTCCTGGGCTGCGCTGCGCGCAGGCAGGCCACCAGCGACGGGCCGCCGGCTCACGGTCGCGGGGCGCGGTGCTCGACCGTGAGCGGCAGGCGCGCGGCGAGGTTGTCGGCATCTACCCCTCCCTGCTCATGGTGCGCTCCTGGACAGCCCCGAGGCGATCATCGGCGCGGTCACCGGCACCTTGGCCTGCCCGCAACTCTCATCCTCGGCCGCCACGACCAGACGGGCTTGCTGTGCGCGATCGGCCGCACGGTCCCGCTGCGACAGGGCCCGCCAGGTCGCCGAGCACCTGGCCGCCGCCGGCCCCGCCCATCCGTGGACGGGGGTGCGGTTCGCGGCGTCGTGGGGATCACATGACGTCCTGGACGTCGTCCTCGTCCGCCCGGAACTGGTTGCGGAGATCAGCGCCGACCGTGCCGTCGACCGGGGCGGGGTCTTTCGACACCCGCTGCGCTTCAAGCGGCTGCGCCTGGCCGTGACGGCTGAGGACGTGCCGCGGTTGGGCCGTGGAGGTTCCACATGCCGCACATTCCCGCTGGTCACAGCCTCTGGTGAACTCCTGCTCGAAGGAGTGGTCCGAGCACCAGGGGTTCGGCCTGAGGGGCTGGAAGGGGCAACGGCAGGTCAGCCAGGACGAACAGGCTTACCCAGAAGATCTGCACCCGAACTAGGTTCACGTCGAGAGCGTCAGCACTTCTCCTTCCGCGCCTGCTGGATCAGCGGCTCGGCCTCGTCCAGCGTGGAGGTGACCTGCCAGGTCTCGGCCGCCCGGTGCAGGATGTCGGCGAACTCCTGGTAGCCATGGTCCTGTTGAGCCGCGTCGGCGGCGCGGTTGGTCGCCGTGTTCAGGTACTGCTCGGCGGTCTGGTAGTAGGGGTCGGTCAGATTTGACGGCCGGGGGCGGGCGAGTTGGTCGGTCAGCTGCTGCAGCGAGGCGCAGGCGGACTTGGCAAACTCGCGCGCCGCCACCGTGGCCTTGGAGGGCGTCGAGCTGCAGGCCGTCAGGGAGAGGGCGGACGCCAGCAGCAGGGGCAGTGACAGGCGAAGTATCAGCTGACGTCGACTGGTCACGAGCCGAGCCTAGTTAGTGCGACACCGCGTGTGAGTGTCACCGGGGTACCGCGGTTGTTGTTGTGGGTGGTTGGCAGTGTGGTTGCTGGTGAGGACGTCTTGATTCATTGGTGGTGACATAGTGGTGCGGTCTGTTCGGTGTCATCGGGGTGAGTGGTCGCTGGACAGTGGTGTGCGGTCCGTGTTGCTGTGGTTAGGGAGCCGGCTCTGGGGCCCCGGGGGTGCCTGGCCCGTGTCGCTGGTCAGTGAAGCTGCGCGGTCGTCATGCTTCTGACGCGGGGTTGTGAAGGTTGGTTGAGCGAGTTGCGGCTGTGCTGACTCACTGAGTCTGCGCAGAGTACGGGTGTGTCGGCCGTTTGGCCTGTGTACTTCCCTGGTCGGGGGTTGGTTGCGCAGATTGGTTGAGCACTGCGCGGTTTCACTGGTCCGCGACAGTGGACAGGCAGGGGGGAGACACTGGCACGCAGGTCGTTTTCCTGTATCTATCTGGAACTGATTTTGATGCAGATCCTGACTGTGGGGTGCGTCTGTCCCTTTGCTGGGCTGGTTGTCCTGTGCGGCCAGGGGTTGGGCTCGTTGGTACTCGTGGCCCTCGATGTGAAGGTTTTGTTTGTTCGATCGATGCGGAGATCGCGCAGGCGCACCTTGTAGTGTTCCGTCGGGCGCCGTGTCCGACCGTACGAGGCCGCAGCTGTCATCGCAGGGGCGCGTCCGGGGGGAGGCCGAAGTGCCGGCGGGCGGCGACGGCGGGGTCAGCCCACTTGGTGTGCATTAGGCGGTGCACCTCGTCTGTGGCCTGCTTCGACCAGTGGTTGTTCCAGGTCTTCAGTTTGTCGTCCTTAGGGTCGTTTTGGATGCTCGACTGGATCCGGTGGCCGTCCAACTCGACGATCCACTGGCCCAACTGGCCGAGGGTCCCCTTTACCAGTTCTGTACCCACGCGCTCAAACGCCGTGCAGTCGGCGAGCACTCCGGCGCGCGATATGCCCTGTGTCGGCATCGGGGTGACCTCGATGATGCGGACGTCGCAGAAGTAGCGGAGCTCCCACCCCGGCACCTCGCCGTAGTGCTGCGGAAGGGACCTCTGCTTGTTCAGGGTCGCGGCCAGGTGATCTTGAATCACCGGCCGCATTGTGCGGACGAACTCCGGGTCCAGGGGCGGGAGTGGCGGTGGTGCCACCGCATTGCATCCGGTCGACGCCAGAGCCAGCGTCAGCAGTGCTCCCCACAGTCCCGTTCCCCGTCTCATTCCCCTTCAGACGCGCCATGCCACTGCCTGGTTGCACACCCTTGCCTGATCCGTCCGCTGCTGCAGGGCAGTGGTCGGCCATTCTCGACAGAGGAGCCGAAGTACCGGAGAGCAGGACCAGTCCGGAGCAAAGCGGAGGACTCCGGCCGAAGGCCGGCACTAGCCAGGCGGAGCCGGGCAGCTCCTGGAGCGAAGCGGAAGGAGCCAGCCCCGAAGGGGCTACGCCCGAAGGGCCGGCCTTGATGATCTGTGTTTGTTTGTCGGTGGCGGTTCGGCGTTGTGATGTCAGTGAGCTCTTTCAGAGTGGCCACTGTTCGAGTGACCCAGGCCGAGTCGGGATGAGGACCGCAACGCACAAGGCTCCCGCGCCGTTGAGGGAGGTGTTCGAAGTCTCAACCCATCGGCACAGGAGCCCTGTTGGTTCCCCATCCTGCCGCACTCGACCTGCCGCACGCTCTGGTCGAGTGGGTATCCATGCTCATCGTCACCCGTGAGGGTGACCGCCGCTGTAAGCTGCCGCCTCACCAGCGTGCCCTCGCGGGCCTGGTCTATCTTCGCTGCCACGACACGCTCGCGCAGATCGCGGCCGGCTTCGGTATATCCGTCGGCACCGCCCACGCCTACGTCAAGGCCGTCGTCCAACACCTGTCCGGCCGGGCTCCCGGACTGCTGCGGGTCCTGCGCGAGACCGATCCCGACCATGTCCTGCTCGACGGAACCCTCGCCGAGTGCGACCGCGTCGGCGACAGCCGGGCCGACTTCTCACAGAAGCACCGCCGCCACGGCGTGAACGTGCAGGTCGTGACCGATCCCACCGGCAACCTGCTGTGGATCTCGCCGGCGCTGCCCGGCCGCACCCATGACCTGACCGCGGCCCGCACCCACCGCATCATCCGGATCTGCGAACGCCAGGGCGTTCCGATCCTCGCCGACCGCGCCTACATCGGCGCCGGCCCCTGGGTGACCACACCGATCAGACGGCTCCCGAACCGGGACCCCACCACGACCCAGCAGACGATCAACCGGGCGCTGTCAGCGGCACGGGCACCGGTCGAACGGAGCATCGCGAGGCTGAAGTCCTGGCGCATTTTCCGCCGGGCCCGCTGCAGCCCCAACCGCATGACCGCCATCGCCGCAGCCATCCTCACCCTGGAGCGTCAACGCTGAAAAGGCTCACTGTCCGATCCGGATGACGAGGATCGCCGTGCCTCGCGGGGCGGCCAGAGTGCCGTGGTCGGGCCAATCGCTCCGACGGCGCCCGGTGAATTTCATTCCCTCCTTGTGCTGCCCTCTCTTGCGATTCGGAGGCAGGAAATAGACGAGATGGCTTGTTTGCGATCAGTGTTGACGCTTCCGTTGAGGGGAATTTGAGGTTACGGCGTGACGTGCGGCACAGCAAGATCAAAAGAGTTGATGAGCCGGTCCTCGTGGAAGAGGATTACCGCTGTTCGAGCAATGCCCTGCGGTATCAGTTCCGCAGGTGGTGCTTAGGTTGATTTCCCAGGGGGATTTCATGGCTGGATCTATTCGCTCGCGTCGCGCGGCTGTGGCGGCTTCGTCTCTCGTGCTCTCGGTTGCATTGAGTGTCTTTACGGGATCCGGTGTGTCCGGGGCGGCTGAGGTTCCCGAGGGTGCCGCTATCTCCAGCGAGGCCTTGGCGGATGGGGAGTTCTTCGTTCCGGGCGCAGATGTGGTGACCAAGGTGGATCCGGAGCTGGTGAAGGACTCGGGCGAGGTGGCTGACCCGCTGCCGGATCCCTCTGGATTCAGCGGTGCGCGCTACTTGAAGAACGTTAGGACCCTTGGAAATGTCTGTGGCACTAAGCTGCTTCAGCAGACGAGCGGCCGCGGGAAGACCACTCTTGTTATGAGCTTTGATAAGGCTGTGGCTGCGACCACGAAGAGGGAAACCGCGATTGATCTGAACTGGGTTTCCGCCGGTGTAGGATGGGACGTCACCAAGAGCTACAACGTCAAGAATGAAACGCGGTACGAGGTTCCGGCGGGCAAGTTCGGTGTCATCCAGGCATACCCGTTCTACAGGATGCAGGTAGGTGACGTCTGGCAGGGGTTTAGCGGGGGCTCGGGTCGGCCGACGGGGTATCAGGCCTACGCTTACAAGCCGGTCGGCGTCTGCTTCAACCAGTACCTGCAGTGACGGGTTATTGAATCCACAGTAGGTGAGCGAGGGTGTGTGGTTCCGTGAGAAATGCTTGTTCTATGGCTCTCGGAGCCGCTCTTCTCCTTTCCGTCGCCGGCTGCGACAGCTCGGCACATGAGTCGGCAGGGGTCGATGTCAGTCAGGCCCGGCTCGCCAAGGTGGCGACCTTGCCTGTCGCCGGCGACCCCTTGGCGGACCTGGGCGACTCGCTGGCCGGGAGATCGCCGAGGGTTGTGGCCGAGGCGCGTGTCGGATCATCGCGTCTGGTCATCTATACGGGAGAGCGTGCATGCGGATTCATGGCCATGGCCGATACCGGGCCCGCGAAGTCGCTGATCCACCTCATCACGAAGTGGCCTGACAAAGGTGAGGGCGAGGCCTTGTATCCCGCGGGTCCGTACAACCGGACTACTGGGACAGGCGCCTCTAAGGTGTGGGCTTCTGTCGCCTGCAGCCCCAATGCCATGGTGATTGAGTACAGTGCCGGCCCTGGTGCGCCTCTCCAGGTGGCTGGGGCCCGTGGCCAGATGTCGATCACACGCATGCCAGGAAGCCCGTCGACCTGGACCTTCGTCATCGGGGATCCGAGAGCCCGGGCAGAGATCAGCGCAAGCCTTCCGACTCCTTGACCAGGGAGTGACGCGCTGATCATGTTCTTGGTGACGGGCCGCCGGATGCTCCGGCGGCCCGTCACATTCCCTATCGCAGGGCGCCTTCCGTGGGAGGTACTGGGCTGAGGTGCGCGAGCAGGCTGCCGCGGTGGCTCGGGTGGAGGCTGCCTGGCCGGAGGCCTTGGCCGCGTTGCTGCCGCAGTACCGGCCGGCGGTGCTGCGGGACGCGATCCTGGCCGCGCTGGACGGCGGGCGGACCGCCGAGCAGCTGGCGGCGCGGGTGGAGCGCCGGTGGTGGGCGCACGGCTACCGGGAGGCCCTGGCGGAGGGCGGGGCGGGCATCGGTTCCCCGGTCGGGGTGGCGGTGGGCCTGGTGCGCCCGTCGACGGACTGCCCGGACCCGATGTGCGAGGACGGCGTAACCATCGACCGCGGCACGGCCTGTGCGGCGTGCGAGCAGCGGCGGGAGGATCGGAAGCGGCCCGGCGCCAGGGCCTGGTGCCTGGTCCGCGGGAGGCCGGCCCGGCGCTGGTGTGGTGGGACTGCGAGGGCGAGGGCTGCGATGCGACCGGCCACGGCCCGCGGCCGCAGGACGGCCTGTGCGGGCGGTGCCGGGACCGGGCCGAGGCCGAGGCGATCGAGCGGGCCACGGCGGGACTGCGGGCGGCGGCCGAGGCGGAGTACGCCGCCCAGGCCGAGCGCGCGAAGGCGGCCGCGAAGTGGGCGCTGCTCCTCGAGGACGCCTACGCCGAGCACGCCGAGCGGGAGGCGGCCGCGCACGCGGCGGTCCGCGCCCGACGGCGGGCCGAGGCGGAGGAGACCCGGCGCCTGCGCGAGCAGCTGGCCGCGGAGCACCCCGAGTTGGCCGCCTACGCCCAGCAGCCGGAGGAACAGCCCGCCGCCGCCCCGTTCTAGCCGCGAGGTGCGGTTACCGGTTACCGGTTACAGCTGGGGAACACCGGTCTGACTGGGCCGGAGGGGTGCGAACCCGCGTTCTCTGGCCGGTAACCGGTAACCGGTAAGCCCCGGACGGGTGGCGGCGGCGTCCAGCCCCGGCGACCGGGCCTAACCAGGGCCGAAAAGGCCCTGCGTGGCCCTCTGGGCGCCTCGGAGGCGATTCCGGCCCCCCAGGTCGGAGCGATCTCTGAACGGCGCTCAGCGAGGCTTGTGGGGCCTCGGGTTGGTGGCGGGCCTCGGGTGACGACCGCTCAGACCCTGCTCGGCGGCCTGGTGGTCGGCCTCGGCCAGTGTCCCGCGCGGCGTGTCCCCGGCCTGTGTCCGACACAGGGACACAGGCTCTGACCTGGGCCGGGACACGGGTTCCCCCGGGCGGAGGTGTGTGTCCCGGGGCCGGGGGACAGGGGCGGTGCCTACGGTGGCGGAGTGGATCACCACTACGCGGAACGGCGGCGCGGGTGCCGGAACCTCCGGGACCCGCAGCGGGAGCTGGCCGAGCAACTCGCGGCGCGGGCGGACCGGCTGCGGGCCGAGGCCGGCCGGGACGGCGGAGACGGGCTGTCCGTGGCCGACGCGGTCACCCTGGCCGCCATCCAGCTCGGTCTGGAACCGCCCGCAGCCGTGCCAGCGCCCCGCGCTGACACCTGACACGTCAGAACGGCCACTGACCTGGGCACAGGGCCCCATCGGCGCGGGGCCGGCGGTGTCAGTGTCAGGTGTCAGACCGGTGTCACACGGGCCGCCGGCCGGTGTCACACAAGGCCGGTGTCACATCGCTGACCAGGCTCGGGACCACCGAACCCCCACCCCTGGCCGAGGTGTCACACAGGGGTTCATCACCGCCGCGGGGCTGATGAACGGCGGCGCCCGACACGCGCGCCTGTACGCGCGCCTCTGGCGTGTGTGGGGCTTTGGGTTGGTGGGGCCCAGGGGTGACGGTCAGGCCCTGTGGGTGGCGTGGGATCCGGCGAAACCCCTCTCGGATTGCTCGGCTCCGGAAGGATTGCCGTATGACCGGCAATCTTCCGCGCGACGACGCGGGTTTTGCTGCGGCCATGGCGGCCAGGCTTCTGCGCGATGTGGCCGAGGCTCTGGAGGACGGCAAGCCGTACCGTCTCGACGCTGGCCGCCTGCGCCGTGCAGCAGCCACCGTGGACGAGTTGGTTGCTCGGGACGCCCGCCAGGGTCGGGCGTCACCCGGGAACTAGGGTCGGGGGCAGCCCGTGCCGATATGGCGTGCGCGGGCGAGGCCCGGTGCCCGGACGCGTGTCGGGGGCAGTACCACCGGGCCGCCCCACACGTGCACGTGTGCACGGGCACCCTCGTGCACACGACGACCGGCCCCGGGCGGGGCCGGCCAACACGAGCCGTGCGTGGCCCGTGCCGCGCAGCGCGCTCGAGCCTGCCGCGCGTACCTGTCCATGGCGCGTTGCCGGGCGGGGCGCCTGGGGCTGAGGCGAGGGCATCCGCTCGTCGGTCGGAGCGGGGAACCGCAGGAGGCCGTGAAGGGCTCTGGGTGACTGCGTGCGGGCCGAACGCCCCGCCCAAGGGCCTTGGGTTACCGCGGCCTGTGAAAGGCCCTCAGGGGCGCCCATGCGGGTTTCGGGTCCTGTGGGTTGCCGGGATACGGCAAAGGCCGACGTACGCACCGCAGGGGTACGCTCATCGGCCGCCGCGCGGTCACGCGCCAACGTGACCTGCAATGTCCCTGGAAGTTGCCTTGGTTGGAGCCAGTAGCAGCAGGGCGCCTGTAAACGCGCACACGTGTCGGTTCAGGAGGTGCGCGCGTAACGAGGTTGAGACTACGGCCGCCCGGGCTGAGGTATCACTCACAGTTGCTGGGACAAAAGTCGGGCCAATGAATTTCGGCCGCCCCGGTAGCTGCATCATCGCAGGTCAGAGGCCGTATGAACCTTGCGATACGGATTTATTTTTTGGGACGGCTTCGGGGCCAATTCGGTGGTCTTGGCGAAGACGGGCTACGGGCTGAGAGGCTTGGTCGGCAGTGCTTCGTTCCGCTGCTCAGGTGACGCCAATCGCCTAGTGGGACACGGCCTGTTGGAGCCAGTAGCAGCCGGTCGGCGGCCCTTTTGGGGCCGTCGACCCTTACCCGTGAAGGGTGCCTGAATTGACCACGATCGACGGGGCCTCGGCCCCGGCCTCTGGCGTGCGCTTCGGCATGCCGCACGCCTTCGTGATCGCCGCCTACCTGGCGGCCGCCGTGCTCCTCAGCCGCATCGCGCACATGCCCGTGCAGGACATCCTCGTCCTGCTCGGGGGCGCCAGCGCGGTCAGTGTCGCCGTCCTGGTCGCCTCGAACGTCAAGGGTGGCAAGGGCGGTGGCGGCGGCCTGCTGCGGCGGCTGCTGAACGCCGCGCTCGGCGGGCCCGGCAGCGGGAGCGTGAACTAGTGGGCCGGCCGGGGCGCCCCGAAGCCCCCGTCGACCACACGATCCCCGAGCTCGGGGCGTTGGCCCAGTTCCTCCGCGACAAGCGGGGCAGCATCCCCTACAGCACGCTGGCCCAGCGCAGCGCGTGGGGGGCGTCGACCCTCAAGCGCGCCGCGTCCGGCAAGGCGCTGCCGACGTGGGACTGCGTCCGTGGCTACCTGGCCGCCTGCGGCATCACCAACGGCCCGGGGTACGACGACGCGGGATGGCTCTACATGTTTGCCTACGAGGCCTGCAAGCGCCGCCCCAAGCGCTGGGGTGCCGTACCGCGACCGGACCTCGCCGCCAGCGAGGCCGACCTCAGCCGTGCCCTGCGGGCGGCCTACGACGCCGCCGGGCGTCGGCCCATCCGGGACTTCATTGAGCGAGTCGGGGACTACCACCTGCCTCGCACACCGCGCACCGCATCATGCGGGGCCAGGCCATGCCGGTGGACGTGTCGCAGTACCTGAGCTTCCTTCAGGCCTGCCGTGTCCCTGGGCACGCGCTGCCGGCCTGGTTCGATGCCTGGTCTCGCATCCGGGGGCGCAGTCCCTTCCTCGAGATCCGGCGTATCAGTCCCCTCCTCGGCGGGGTCGAAGCTCTGTACCTCAAGTGGTTGGAGAATCAGAAGGTGTACCCGCTCGCCCGCTTGGTACCAGGGCACGAGGACCAGCGCCGCAGCCTGACCGACAAGCCGAAGGCGGGGCCGCCCAGGAAGGGGCAGCCCCGCCTTCGTTGTGCCCGCTGGCGCCCGCCCCAATGAAACCAAGCTCTTCCCCTGGCTATCGCAGGAAAGAGGTGTCGTCGCGGCTGGGGGCTTGCCCACGGGGGTTGACCTGCACAAACACGGGGTGTCCGATTTGGGAGGCTCCCACCTCCGGACACACCTCCGGTGCAACGCCTAGTGCACCTGTGCAGACAACGGTGGGGACACCTCCCGGTGCAACCCCCAGATTCCTGGCCGCGGCAGACGCCTCAGCATCGGGTCTGATCTTCGCCAGAGACCCTCTGAGGGAAGTAGTCGGCGGCCGACGCACCCCTTGACCACGGGTTTTGACCTGCGTATTTCTCGGTCAGGCTGGCGCCGGTGAGGCAACTTGTAGGGCCAGCTGTAAGGAAAGTTGTAGAGCAACTTGTGGGGCAAGTTGTATGACAAGTTGCAGGGCAAGCCGGCCGCCGGGCGGGCAAGCCCCGCCGGGGGCGGTGGGCAAGCCTCCCGTGCTGCTGGGCAAGCCTGGTGTTACCTCCGCCTAGACAGCCTGCTTTCAGGGCTCTTCGCCCTGGTCAGGGCAGGTAACAGCGGCGGGGTAACTGGACGGGCAACTGTGGGCAAGCCCAGCTTGCCCACGGGCTACTCCGGAGTGCGGGGCGTATTGCCCGGAGCGAGGCTGGGGGCATGACGGCGCGCTTGGTGATCTATCCCCCGGACGAGCAGGGCTGGCGGCGGGTCCGGTACGACGATGTCGCGATCGGCGTCGCGCACAAGCCGAGCGACATCCTTGTCTTCCTCGAGGCCGCCGGCATGGAGGACCTGGAGGCCTTGGACCTGACGGACCCCGCGCTGGTGGCGTGGCGCGGGGGAGGCCCAGAGACCTGGGCGGAGTCCCCGCCGTGACTGGCCGTCCTGCGTTTCCGAAGGCTGTCAAGGCGGCCGTAGAGGTCTGTCGGCGCGGGCCGTGGCGATGGCGGCCAGTTCGGCGGTGGGGCGGTCCCGGCGCTCTGTCAGCGCTGGCGCCGGGGGAGCGGTGCCCGAAGGCGATGCTTGATCATCCCGCCAGCGCTCTGGGCGGTGCCGGGCGCTCCCCCAAGGGGGATGTTCGGGCCCGGGGTGGTCCGGGGTCAGGTGGTGGTCTGGTCGGTGTGGTCGTTTCGGTTGCGGTTCTTGGTGCGGATCTTCTTGGCTGTGTATCCGGCGCCGCTGATGAGGAGTGTCGCGAGCACGTTGCCGAGCAGGTCGTGGCTGAGGAAGGCGTAGAGCGTGGACAGCGTCACCGCGGTCTCCCCGGGGGTGTCGTCGTTGGGTGTCGGGGAGAGGTTGGCCGCCCGACGGTTCGGTGTGGGGCGGGGAGATGACGTTTTGCCTGGTGGCAGGCGGTTTTCGTGTTGGACAGCGCATGGTCACGGCTGGACACGGGGCTGGGGAAGGGTGGGGGGGATGGCTCCGAAGCGGGAGATCCCGGAGGGCACGGCCGCTGGTGAGCTGGCCAGGTTCCTTGTGGGGCTGGTACGGCAGGCGACGGTCCGCGAGCTCGCGGACAAGTTCGGCAAGAGCCCCTCGACGTGGGGGAACTACCTCAACGGCGCGCAGCTGATCCCGCCGGACTTGCTGGGCCGACTCGTCGAGACGTATACGGCGCCTGGCCAGGCCCGGCAGGCAAAGGCGGTACGTGCGAAGGCGTTGTGGACCGATGCGGCCGCGGAACGCCGAGACGCTTCACCGGGCGGGGGTTTGGTGCGTCAGCATCAGCGCCGTGATGACGCGTTGCAGCAGGTGGTGAAGTACCGAGGGCTGGCGGAGAACGCCGAGAGGCACCTCAAGGAGCTGCGGCCGGCGCTTGCGTTGACGCAGAGCCGGTTGGAGAACGTGCAGCTTCAGTTGAGGCAGACCGGTGAGCGCGAGCGGGCACGGATTGAGCTGCTGTTGAGCCAGGCCAAGGAGCGGCTGGGCCGGGTGCAGCTGCAGCAAGAGCGCGCCCGCAGTCGCCGGCTGACGGCGGAGGAACAGCAGGACTTCTGGCTGGCGGAGGCAGCTGCTGCACATGAGGAGATCAACCGCCTCGAGCGGGAGGCGCGCGACCTGGCGGTGCCCGAGAGCTCGGTGGTGGAGCTTCCGTCTGAAGACGGCGACGACGCCAGCAGGAGCGACAGCGAGATCGACATTCTGCTGGAGCACATCGAGGCGGAAGGCCGCGAGGACGACGCACAGATCGAGCGCGACCTTGAGCCGGACAGTGTCGAGACGGAGCTTGTTACGGTCACCGAGGCCGCTTACGACGGCGGGGGACAGGAAGACGCCCCGCTCGTGATCGACAGCGCGAGTGTGCTCGAAGACCACGCTCGTGAGCCGCGGCCCGTTGAACAGACCCTTGTCCAACCCTTGTCCAATGCTCCCTTGGACAAGCCTTCTACCAGTACTGATACCGGACAAGGCCCAGTTGTACCACCGCCGCCACCGCCGCCCTCGGCGCGGGACCATCTTGAGGACAGGCCGCCCCCCGCCGATTTGCTGGACCTGTTGAGTACTGCGGACACGGCCGAGGATGTGGCTCGCGCGTTCTCGATCTTGTGGTCTCGCGAGGGAGGAGCCGATCGGTGGCCGGCTGCCAGGCTGGCTGCCGTGGCGTTCGGTCAGAGGCCGACCCAGTCCCAGCTAGCGGTTCTTTCAGGGTTGGGGGCAGATTTCCTCCCGGA
The DNA here is from genome assembly GCF_044753805.1 of Streptomyces sp. NPDC093225. NCBI lineage: Bacteria > Bacillati > Actinomycetota > Actinomycetes > Kitasatosporales > Streptomycetaceae > Streptomyces > Streptomyces sp. NPDC093225. The sequence continues at coordinate 2,800 of NZ_JBIVNX010000042.1, read as the reverse complement.
TTCGTTGGAGGACCTGGTGACACTGGTGCGGATACTGGGCACTCCGGAAGAGAGCCGCGCCTTTTACGAGGCGTACATACGCGTCTTCGAGCGAGCTCGCCCCTTGCTCGCCGCTCTCAGCCTCCGACCACCTGTACCGAAGATCTACAACGCGCTCTACGTGGTGTCGATCCCTGTGCTCTTCGCCATCCCCACAGGATTCGTGGCAGGCCTGCGCGCGGATCCCAACCCTGCAGGCTGGAAGCTCGTTGTCTACGCGGTTGCCGGCACGCTGGTGGCACTTGGGACGTGGATTCTGGAGGGCCTGTTCCGCGAGCACGTTGAGGGCAGGTTCAACGTCGACCCCAACGCCGACCCCGAGGGCGGATGGCTGAGAATGACCGCGACTTTGGCCTTCGTCCTGGGGCTGATCTTCTCCGCGGCGGGGTTCGACTACCCAGGACGATGGGTCGCGGAAGCAGTTGGCTTGCTGTGAACCGGTCCCGGTTCACAGGCACCTGCTGCCCTCTTCGTGGGGACCGGCTGCCCCTTCGTAGCCGGCCCCCGTCGTGCATGTGGTGCGTTGGTGCTTCATCGGCGGCGGAGCAGGTAGGGGACGACGACCGAGGTGTAGAGGGCGCCGGTGCCGATGGCGGCGGCAGCCGGGTTGGTCCAGGACGGGTCCAGGTGGACCAGCAGGCCGGCGCCGAGGGCGAGGAGGATGCCGAGGGCCAGGAGGAGCCGGTCTCGCTGGCGGCGTACGCGAGCGAGCTGCTGCGCGTCGGTCTCGGCGGCCTGGGCGGTCTCGGTGCGCTGGGTCGTAGACATGGTGGTCCTTCCGTAGCGGCCCGTCTCGGGTCCGGGGTGGGTGGGTGAGCGAGGGCAACTTTGAGCGCGCCGGCTGTGGTGGTCGAGCTCTCGCGAATATTCGTTCCGCGCCTGGTCAGAGGCCCTCGAGCGCGTCTGTGACACGGATTCGCGAAGGCTTGACAGGTCATCGGCCAGGGGGTGCTCGCCGTTGCGGGTTGAGGATGCGCCGCGCGGGGGTTAGCCCCGCAAGCCCCTCTCCAGCGCCTTCAACAGTTCTCCAGTGAGTCGAACGCCCGGTGGACCGACGCGAAGCGCAGGTACGCAACGAGGTCGAGCTCCTGCAGCGGGCCGAGTACGGCCAGACGCCGGAGACCCGAGGGGTGCTTACGTCAGCTACTACCGTTCAGCAGCCATGGGGAACCGACGGGATCAGAAGGGGTTCTGGCGGCGCCGACGCATCGCCGTTCCGTCGTCCGTGGCGCGGCTGTCGACGACTCGGCCGACGGGGCGCCGCACAGCGCCCGGTGAGCGTGGATCGGCTTAATGGAATTCCTTTCAGGGCCGAGCGGCATTTACTTTTTTGGATTTTTTTGAGGGTTATTCGACGGCTAGAGGATTCGTCGCTAGCGACGTGTGGAATTCCAATCTCATATCTGACGAGCTGTCAGTTTTGTGTGTTGTGGTGGTGGGTGGGGGGTGGTGGCCAGGGGGTGGGGCGTTGTGTGCCGCTGTGAGGGCCGTTCTCCTCGCAGGCAGTCACGAGGTGTTTCCGCAGGCTGTGGGGCCGTAGGCGGGGCTGTCGGGGGTGTTCGGGGGTGTATCCGTGGGGCCTGGTCCGGGTGAGCGGTCGCACGGCGTAGGCCGGGCCGGGGTCGGGGGAGGGGCCCCGCCCGTTCTCGGGATCCCACACAGTGCATCATCACCCCGCCCCAGAGGCTACGCTGACGTAGAGTCACCGAATCTAAAGCCGGGCTTCGGATTCGCGACCAGCCCGGCCACCCTCCCTCGTAGCCAGCCGCCCGCGCAGCGGGCCCGGGGCCGGGGAGCGAAGCGACCGGGCCCCCACCCTCTGATGATGTGTGTTTGTTTGTCAGTGGCGATTCGGCGTTGTGATGTCAGTGGTCGGGGGTGGGGTTGTCCCTGGTCGGAGCGGGTTTGAGGGCTGTTTTTCACTGACAGTGGTTGCCGTTTTTGTGCTGACGTTTTTGACGTATTGCCTGGTCGTTTTGGTGGCGTTTGGTATGACGCTGTTGCTGTTTGTGCTGGTGAGGGGCTTAGGCGTACGCGGATGGCGGCGGCGCAGTCGGCTGGTGCGCTTTCGTGCTGGCTGGTGATGAGGGGGTAGAGGGTGTTCTGGGGTGGTCGGTCGTTCAGTTGGTGGTAGTGGGTGGCGGGGGCGAGGAAGGGGTGGGTCTAGAGGGGGAGGGCGTGGGGGCGGTATCGGTGGTGTGCGGGGCTGTCGTGGGTCTTGATGAGCTTGTGGGTTTGGTTGATGTCGATGGCGCGGGATCAGGGTGAGGTGTTCGGGGCTGGCTCTGGTGCAGATGGCGGTGGCTAAGGCTGCGGCGTGCAGGGGGTGGGCGAGGGTGGCCAGGCGTGCTGTGAGCTCGCTGGTGGCTTCGTCGTGGTCGTTCGGCTTGTTTATAGGGGGTGTGGGATAGGTGAGTTCGGCTCCGTGGCATGGCTGGCGTGGCAGCCGGGGCGGACTTCGTCATCCGGTACAGCAGCACTGGTCGAGCCGTGTCAGGTGTTCGGGCACCCTCATGGCTCTGCAGGGGCAGTGCCATGCCCTTCCAGGGATGATCGGCAAGCGAGAGAGATGCAGGTTAACCCCGCGTCAAGGGTGCTGAGGGAGCATCAGCCCAGCCAGCCCCCCGGGGAGCCCTGCAGACCAGAGCCGACGCCAGCAGCACACTCGCGTCCCTGCTGCTGGCGCCCGCGTAGCGGGCTGGTCCTGGAGGCGGAGCCGGAAGGGCCTGGGGCGGGGGAGCGGAGCGGACCCGCCCAACGG